>JAAUUH010000035.1 GCA_012031145.1 Oscillatoriales cyanobacterium SM2_2_1
CCCGGTGAGTGATCCGTTCCTCGTGCAAAACTATGATGGCGATCGCCTCGAAGACCGGTCGGCAAATAAGGAGGCGCTACAGCGGGAGTTGGGACTAGTTGTTAGCTCGGATGTATTTAGTGGCCACTGGTATCTCGCCTGGTGGAGCAGAAGGGGTTGGATCTGTTGTTGCAAGTCCTTGACCGCTATCTGTCCTACACGGATTCGCAATTTGTGGTTTTGGGGACTGGCGATCGCTATTATGAAACCCAGCTTTGGCAGATTGCTTCCCGTTTTCCGGGTCGAATGTCAGCGCAAATTCTTTTTGATGGCCCCCTAGCCCAACGGATCTATGCAGGGGCAGATGCCTTGGTGATGCCAAGTCGCTTTGAACCCTGTGGCATCACACAAATGCTTGCCATGCGCTATGGCTGTGTGCCGATTGTACGTCGGACGGGCGGATTGGTTGACACGGTTTCCTTCCACGATCCGATCCAGCAGCAGGGCACCGGGTTTTGCTTTGACCGCTATGAACCACTGGATTTATTCACCTGTATGGTGCGGGCGGCGGAAAGCTATCGCTATGTTGATGCGTGGCGCTCCTTGCAGGAGCGGGCCATGGGATGTGACTTTAGCTGGGAGAGTTCGACAGCGCGTTATCTTCAACTCTATCGCTCAATTCCAGGAATGGAACAGGTCTAGCCCCCCCTAGGGGAGAAACAGATATAATTTTTTTTATATTTGCTGCATCTCCTGAGGAGACTGTTCTATGACTGAGTTAGTGACGGTCGATGCCCAGTATTTAGCGGCTTTGCAGGCTGAGGTAGCGGAACTGCGGGGGCTTCCGGATGCGATGTCGGTCTTAAATCGAATTCGCTCTAGCCATGACTTGGAAACCATCCTTCAGGAGACAGTAGCAGGGATACGGGCCCAAATGGGGGTCTGCCGCGTAGCGATTTTTGAGTTTGACCCCACCTCTGGCTGTGGCGATGGAACTTTTGTGGCTGAGGATCGCGATGAGCAGGTACCTTCGGCGATCGCCCGTCAGGTTCACGATCATTGCTTTGGCTCCCAATTTGCGGAAAATTCCGCTGCTGGTGCATTTCAAGTTGTTTCAGACATCTACGCTGCGGATTTAAGCCAATGTCATATTGAGATCCTCTCTCAACTCCAAGTACGGGCCAACTTGGTCGTGCCCCTATGCAAGGAAGAGGTAGTGTGGGGGCTACTGTGCCTGCACCAGTGTGATCGGCCACGGGTGTGGCGGTCTCCTGAAATTGAATTTTTGCGTCAGGTATCCACAACCCTAGACTTTGCCCTCAGGCAAGCCGATCAGTGGCAACGACATCAAGAGGATACTGACCTATTGTCTCAAGTACCAGCAGCCATTTTTACCCTCGATCTAGAGCAGCGGGTGACCTCCTGGAATACCAGTTGTAGCACCCTCTTTGGGGTGGAAGCAGCTGTCGTTATGGGGCAGGATATCGGCTTTATGTATCCCCAGGGACGGGAACAGCCGATCCACAGCGAGCTAATGCGGCGGCTACAGCGGCGGGATCACTATGAAATTGAACTGCAACTGCAACGGCGATCGGGAGAACTCTTTTATGCATTACTCACCCTAAGCAAACGCCGAGACCAAAAGGGAAAGCTGATAGGAACCGTCGGCTACCTCGTGAATATTACCCAACGCAAAGCTGCCGAAGAGGAAGTTCGGCTTTCCCAAGAATTTTTAAACACGGTAATCAATAGCACTAGCGACCCTATTTTCGTCAAAGATATTCACCATCGTCACATTCTGGTAAACGATGCCCTTTGCCAACTCCTAAACCGAACCCAAGGGGAAATTCTTGGTAAAAATGAGCGCGAACTATTTGATGCCGAAGAAGCTGAGGTATTTTGGCGAATCGATGAGCGCATTTTTGCCACCCAAGAGTCCTTTGTCAGCGAAGAGAAAATTACCGATGCTAGCGGTCAAATCCGGTTCGTTTCCACCCAAAAGTCCTTTTTTGCCGATACCCAAGGCCATCCCTATATCGTGGGAACATTGCGGGATATTACCGATCGCTACCGTGCCGAGCAGGCAATTCGCCAGTCCGAGGCGAGACTGAGACAACTTTTCGAGAAATCACGGGATGCCACGCTCCTGCTGGATCAACGTGGCATCGTAGATTGTAACCAATCAGCGCTTGAGAGCCTTGGCATTGGACATAAGGACGATTTACTGTTTATGCCCATGGGATTTATTTCCCCTAAGATGCAGTCGAGCGGCATCCCTACCCCCCAAGAATTTGAACAGATCACGGCCCTTGCTCGCAGTGAGGGGAGCTATCGATGTGAGTGGCAATTTCAGCGGCGAGATGGCAGTATTTTCTGGGCTGAACTAGTTCTGACTGCCATTAGTTTTGAAAACCAACCGATGTTGCACCTCGTCTGGCGTGATATTACGAATCGCAAAACCGTGGAGTTAGCCCTTGCCGAGAGTGAAGCGAAATTTCGCATGATGGTGGAGCAGGCCTCAGAAATCATTTACAACATCACCCTCAATGGACAGTTCACCTACCTCTCTCCTGGGATGCGCAATCTGTTGGGCTATGACCCTTCGGAACTGATTGGTCACATGTTTGCACCGCTGGTGCATCCCGAGGATCTGGCCTATGCCCAGCAATGCCTGCAGCAAATTTTGGCCGAGCCGACCCTAGAGATTGACATTGAGTACCGTGCGCTGCACAAAGAAGGCTACTACAAATGGATGAGCAGCATTCCCATTGTGCTTGCCAATCAACAGGGCGAGGCGATTGGCTTCCAGGGAATCATTCGTGACATTAGCGATCGCAAAGTAGCGGAGCAGGCCCTGTCCCGCAGCGAGAGCCGCTTTCGCAGCATTGTTGAAAATGCCAACGACCTGATCTACGAGCATGATGCCGAGGGTGTAATGATGTATCTGTCACCGCGGGTACGGGGAATTTTGGGCGGTGAACCAGAACAGTATTTGGGTCGCCACTACTCGGAGCTGATCCATCCTGAGGATTGCCCCCAATTCGCCAGTTTTCTTTCGGTAGTCGCAACAACCCAGGAGGCGCGGGCGGGTCTCGAAATTCGGGCCCGGCATATGGATGGCAGTTGGCAGTGGTTGGTATGCAATGTTAATCCGGTGATGGACAGGGAAGGTCGGCTGTTGAGCTTCCAAGGAATTGCACGGGACATCACAGCCTATAAGGCATTTCAAGAGGCGATCCATGAAAGTGAGCGCAAGTACCGCACCCTCGTCGACACATCCCTAGACATCATTTGGTCCTGTGATGGAGCCGGGGCGATCACTTTTATCAACCCGGCAGTGCGGCGGATCTACGGCTATGAACCAAGGGAAATGATTGGGCAACCCTTTCGCCAGTTCTGTGCACCCGGCTTTGCCGAGCAGGAGAGTGTTCAGCTGTTCCAAGCCATGCTCACTGAGCAGTCCAGCGTTCAGTATGAAACCACCCACTTGCGCTGTGATGGCACCCCAGTGGAATTACTCTTCAATGTCATTTTTATTCGCGATGAGCGGCAGCAGGTGGTCAGCTTTACGGGAACGGCCAGCGATGTGACGGAGCGCAAGCAGGCCGAGGCCGCCCTTCGAGAGAGCGAGGCTCGTTTTCAACGAATTGTGGCTAATGTACCGGGGGCGATCTACCGCTATGTCATCTCCCTAGACGGCTCCTATGAGTTTGTGTACATGAGTCCCCGCTGCCAAGATATTTTTGAGGTCTCACCTGAATTAGTGGTGCGGGATGCCCGGGTGTTGACCCAAATGTTTACCCCAGAGGATTGGCTGGCATTTCAGGATTCTCTGGCAGAGGCATCGATTTGTCTGGAGCCCTGGGCGGCGGAGTTTCGAATCATTACGCCCTCCCATGAAAACAAGTGGATACGCTTTTCTGCCCATCCCGACCTCAGGGTGGATCAGGATGGGGTGATCTTTTGGGATGGCATGGTTACGGATGTCACCGAGCGCAAGGCGGATGAGGTGGCGCTCAAAACATCCCTAGCAGAAGCGCGGGGTCTTAATGCCATTCTGGCTAATTTGGCGGACGGGCTTCTGGTCACCGATGCGAAGGGGCAAATCACCCAGGTAAACCCTTCCCTAGTTACGCTGTTTAACCTTGAGGGAGTCTCGGTTCGCCATCGCCCCTGTGCAGCTGTCATGCCAGAGGAGTTGTCGGAGGCGATCGCCCAATCCCTGACCGATCCTGAGCAGATTGTGGCAGCGGAGGTGCCCCTCGCCTATGGGCGTGTTGGACAGGCGGTTGCTAAGACGATCTTTCGTCTGAGTGATACGGAGGTCGATCCCATTTTGGGGGTGGCCGTGTTGATACGGGATGTCACCAGCGAACGGGAAATTGACAAGATGAAAACCGATTTCATCTCTACGGTTTCCCACGAGCTTCGCACACCCTTGACGTCCGTTTTAGGATTTGCCTCGATTATTCAAGAGAAATTGCACGAGGATATGTTTCCCATCGCCCAGGAGTTGGAGCATAAAAAACTCACCCGGGGGCTTAAAAAAATCGATGCCAATGTGCAAATCATTGTTGCTGAAGCCGAGCGGCTAACTTCCCTGATCAACGATGTCCTCGATATTGCCAAGATGGAGGCCGGTAAGATTGAGTGGCATATGCAGCCCGTGCATCCTCAAGAGGTGATTGAACGGGCTTTGGCTGCGACATCAGCACTGTTTGAAACCACTGGTTTGGAGTTGGTTCGGGCCATAGATCCCCAGATACCCATGATTACGGGCGATCGCGATCGCCTGATCCAAGTCATCATCAATCTAATTTCCAATGCCATTAAATTTACGGCCCAGGGTACCATTACCTGCCGTGCTGTCCAGAATCAAGAAAATGTCATCATCAGTATTATTGATACCGGTGTTGGTATAGCCCCGGCAGACCAGCCAAAGGTGTTCGAGAAATTCAAGCAAGTGGGCGACACCCTAACAGACAAGCCTAAGGGAACGGGTTTGGGTTTACCCATTTGCCAGCAAATTATTGAACACCATGGGGGCAGAATCTGGGTTGAGAGCGAGCTTGGACAGGGCAGTACCTTTTCGTTTTCCCTACCCCTTGCCGCCCCCAGCCATCCTGAAACGCCTGACTATTTCCCCCCAGAACTGAACATTAACTCCTTTGTCCAACAGCTTAAATCCCATGTATCGGTAACGGCTCCCCTCCATGGTGTTGACCTCCACAAACAAATTTTAGTGGTCGATGACGATCCCCACATTAGGGAGTTATTACGACAGGAATTGGAGGCAGAGGGCTACATCGTACGTGAAGCTCGCGATGGCATGGATGCCATTAATCAGGTGCGGCAACAGAAGCCGGATTTGATTTTATTGGATGTGATGATGCCGCAAATCAATGGATTTGATGTGGCGGCGGTGTTGAAGAACAATCCCCAAACCACAGAAATTCCAATCATTATTCTGTCAATTGTGCAGGACAAACAACGGGGGTATCAACTGGGAATTGATCGCTACCTAACTAAGCCCATTGACAAGAAAGCCCTACTACGGGATATCGGCAACTTGTTATCCCAAGGCACCTCCAGCAAAAAAATCATGGTCGTTGACAAAAAAGCTTCCACAGTGAATATGATTGCCAATGTGTTGGAAACGCAGGGCTTTAGTGTGGTTGAGGCTCTCGACAGTCAGGACTGCATCGAAAAGGCACTGGCGGTCAAACCCGACCTAATTGTTGTGGATTCCCGCATTTCCCAAGAGACGGATTTAGTTCGCACCCTACGATTTGAGAAGGGAATGCAAAATATTGTGTTCGTGATTATGGGGGAGTCGTCACAACAGATACAGCTCCTTTAGAAAACCGCCGCCTGCATCCAAAGGCCAGCCTTTTTTCAAAAGCAGCTTTAAGATCAGCGTCAGGCTAGTGGGGTAAGGGGCTGGGAGTCGCAATTTTGGCCTAACATTGCCGAGCCAGTAGGATCCACTTTTTTAGCGAACGCTGGATATTTGATCCGTCCATGGTTACGTTCTCGCCATACCCGAAAGAAGACCGGGGCCAGTCGTTTTAAGTCATCACGGGTGAGTCCGCTATCCCGCAGTTGTCCATCCTGCCAGCGGGACTCGAAAATACGGAGCAGAACCTCGCTAGCCTCTTCAACGGTGGTTTCATTGCCAAGGGCCCGCAAGGCAGCTTCGCAGGCATCGGCCAGCATGACAATGCCAGTTTCCCGGGATTGGGGAATGGGCCCGTCATAGCGGAAGTCGGCCTCGTCAGTGTTTTCGGGCGATCGCCGCTGGGCTTGGCCATAAAAATAGGAGATTACAATTGTGCCCTGATGTTCAGGAATAAAGGCCTGTAGGAGTTCAGGCAGATGGTAGCGTTGCGCCAGTTTTAGGCCGCTAGTCACGTGGTCTTTAATGATGCGGGCACTCTTCCACGGGTCATCAACCTCATCGTGGGGGTTGGATTGTCCCATCTGATTCTCGATGAAGTATTGGGGCTGAAGGGTTTTGCCAATGTCATGATACAGTGTGCCCGTCCGCACAAGGGTCGTGTCTGCTCCCAGTTCCCTGGCACCCGCCTCCGCTAAGTTGGCCACAAAGAGAGTATGTTGAAAAGTCCCTGGGGCTTCGGTCACCAAACGGCGAAGCAGGGGACGATCTAGGTTGGCTAACTCCGCTAGCCGAAAGGGAGTAAGAGCATAGGAAAATTGCTCTAGGTAGGGGATAGCCCCTAGGGCTAAAATTGATGACAGCAAACCGCTGGCACCATATTGCAAGGCTGAAATCAAGATCAATAGCGGTGGCAGCTCGGCAAAAGCTATCCCAAGAAGGCTACACATCAGGGCCTGAATGAAAGCAACCAATACCCCCATGGCTGCTATGTGCGATCGCGTCAGGGGACGATTGGTGCCTACCGCTGCTATCAGGGCCCCCACCCATAGGGGAGCCGTGCGCACCCATGACACATCCACACCGAGCACGATTAGCAAACCGGTGCCAAGGGTAGTCACCAGAGCTAGTCTAGAACCATAGAAACTGCCCAGGGTCAGCCCCACAAAAGCAAGCGGGAGTAGGGCCAACGTGTGCTCCTGCAGTAAAAATGCAGCCAAAATTGTACTAAGGCACACTAAGCTGATGATCGCCTGATCTCGGCAGTGAAGTTTCACCAGTCGGGGTTGCCATAGGCGGTAGAGCAGCAACATTCCCGTTGTTACGACTACAACGCCACAGATACCCCACCAATTGACCTGACGCTCCGTCAGACCAAGGCGATCCAAAATCTCAAATTGATCCCTAGTGAGCGTTTCACCAGATTTGACGATCACTTCGCCCTGATCCAGCGATCGCATTTGAATATGCTCTCTTCCCGTGGCAATTTGTTGCTGCATCGACTCTAGGACAGCATAGTCAAGGGTCATGTTGGGTCGAATCGTCAATTGCAGGATGCCCAGCACCACGGTTTGATCGCGGGGGTCGGTGGGCAGACCGCCCAGGGATGATATCAGCAGGAGCTGGCGTTCCGACGGCAGTCCAAGGGGAATGCCAATGGCATAGAGGGTGTCAGTTAGATCCCAAAGCCGCTGGGTAATGCTGCGCCATTCCTCATCACTGTAGTGGAGGAGGCGATCGCGCAACGGAGCAGGAACCGTGGACAGTTGGGCTTCGGCCGCTTGATAACGCTGCCGCGCTTGGGCGATTTCATCCCACAAACCGTCATAGGACAATAATTCCTGTAGTACCCGACGCTCAATTGGACTACTGCTTTTGCTCGTAGATGGATTTGGGCGATCGTCCCCACTCGGCAGAGGATTGCGGGGCAAACGATTCAAGACTTGGAACTCCCGCTGCAGGCGACGCCACTGCTCATCATTGAGGGCGCGGAGAAAACGCTGCCCATCGACACTCACCCCCTGCGCTAGGTAGGGAAGGGTTCCAGCGATCGCCCGAACTTGCTCTGCTTGGGTGATCAGTTCCCCTAGGTGCCTTTTAGACTCTGCCATCGGCTCCGATTCAAAACGGTACTCGGGTACCAAGCGCTGCCGTGCCAAGTCTCTGGCCCGCTGCGTCGCCAGCCGATCCTCAATCTCTAGGGGGTAGGGGGCACGGATATCCACTGTGGCCAGCATACCGGGCACCAACTGGGGCTCTGCGTAGTAACGGCTACTTAGAAACGCAATCAAACACAAAAAAACGCAGCTAGCGATCAGACGATTGACTACTTTTTGGGGAATGCCCATGGCGTATCTATTAACCTCGAAGCACTAGAAAAATCAAACCTTCAAAACAAGTAGCCCCAACAGCCCACGACCATGCTATCAGGCAGCCAAGAACGCAACATCATCTCGGAGAAAAAGGAGAGAGCAAGCCGTAAGCCGGGTTCTGTTCGGGCGGTTATCTATCTAGGATCCTTGTTACCAAGAACCTCAAGCGGCACACCCCCCAAAGACTTTCATCCCCAGAGGAACAGGCTAGCAGCCTCAGAAGACCTACTGCGTCACCTTCTCGCCTTGCTTCCCCTTGGGGTTTACCGAGCTGAGACCTCACGATCCCACTGGTGCGCTCTTACCACACCTTTGCACCCTTACCTGCCAAACCCGTAGGTTCGACATAGGCGGTATTTTTCTGTGGCACTATCCTCACGATTACTCGCACTGGGCATTACCCAGCAAGGTGGTCTTCTTTGGAAGCCCGGACTTTCCTCAGATCGGATCACCTCAGATCCTATCCGCAACCGCGCACCTACTCTTTCCATATTTAAGTACAGTATAGGTCTTTTTTTTGACCACAATCATTTGGCAAAGATTAAGGGGTTTGTTACACTGGCTGGAGTTTTGTGGCATCAAACCAATTGCTGGGGTTTGAACTATTTCGGCACTGTGTCGCTTGACATCGGTTGTCAGGAAGTCCTAAGGTCAGACATTAAAGTTAAGCAAAGTTAAGCATCATTTGTGTTGGGATTTTTGCTCCTGCTGTTACTTCATGTGAGAGTTTGTACAGATGATTCAACGCTTCCCCCACCTTGCATCTTTTTGGGTATCTTTGCTGGTGATTGCCCTAGCAACGATCGCCCCAGCCCAAGCCTCTAATTTGTTACGGGTCTTGGTACGCGAAGAGGCCAGCAGTCAAATTCCCGTCGCTGTAACCCAACCGGCAACATTACAGGTTCAGGGCAGCCGGATCAGCGTTTGGAACCCGGTCGTTGGTATCCCATCTCCACAGCCCAAATTAGTCGCATCATTCCTTCCAACAATGGTCTGGTTCAGGTGGCCCTCAATCTATACCCCAATCAAGTGGAGATTCGCTCTTGGAACAATCGGGCGATCGCCATTAATGTGCTACCCCTCGAAGAATACCTGCGTAGCGTGGTTCCCAATGAGATGCCGGCCAGTTGGCACCTAGATGCCCTTAAGGCCCAAGCTGTGGCAGCCCGCAGCTACGCCATTAATACCCAGCGGCAGCGCAAGTGGGGCGATGCTCCCTACGATCTCGTAAGCGATACTCGGGATCAGGTCTATGTTGGTTTTTATCGCTATGACCCCCAAGCCAACCGCACGATTCCCCTGATTCATCCCCGCAGCGATCAGGCAGTATCTGCTACCACCGGCTATATGCTCCGCCCCGGCTTTAAGGGCTATTACCGCGCCCGCCTGCAACGCAATTGGATTAGCTGGGGCAACGGGTTCATGCCAGTTTCCGATGGGCAGCACCTCGACCAAGAAATGACCCAGAAGATGGCCAGCATGGGCTGGAACTGGTTGCAGATTTTGTCCTGGTGGTACCGTGACACCCCAATTCGCCCCTAGGATATGCCCCTGTGGGACTGAAGCTAAGTCGTCGCATTATTCTTGGTTTTTGGCTGGGAGCAGGTACGACTATTGTCATGGCGGACGTTTTCGGGCATCGTGGTATTAGAGCCTTCGCACATGGAGAAATTATGCCTGTAACAAAACTAACGGAAGTTGAGATTGCAGCAGCGATCGCCCAGTTAGCAGGGTGGTCGGTGAGCAACGGCAAGTTACACAAAAAGTTTCAGTTTAAGGATTTTGTGGCTGCCTTCGGGTTTATGGGTCAGGTCGGCATCATTGCCGAGAAAATGGATCACCACCCGGAATTATTCAATGTCTACAACCGGGTCACCATTGACCTGACTACCCACGATGCGGGCGGGATCAGTCGCCTTGATGTGGAGCTAGCCCAGAAAATTGACGCGTTGCTCTAACTATGGGGGAAGGGTGGCAGGCAGGCGGGGTCATAATGCTGCCATTACTGGGTCTATCGGTCTTGGCGGTTGCGGGCATTGGCGAGCGAGTTTGTTTTTGGCTGGCAATCTATGCCCAAGAGAGTCAGGTCGTTGGGCGAATTTTGCTGTCTGCCCGGGAGGATCTGTGGGGGGCCTTGCAGGCGGCCCAATTGGGCCGCAACCTGCCTGCCGTGCGGGTGCTCACTGCACCGTTACTATTGGAAACGCCAACACCGGAACTGTTCCACCTGGCACTAAAGCATGGGGCTGAGCGCGAATTAATTGGGATGCAACGGGGCGATCGCCTCCTCGAGTGGGTCATGGTCATGGCACCGTTGCTGGGGATGATCGGTAGTGTATTGGGGCTGATGGCGGCCGCCCAAGAAACCACCAGCCTAGAGGCTAAGGGGCTGATGACCGCTCTGACCTCCACTATTTTCGGACTGGGCATTGCCACGGTAACTGTGGCGTTTTACAAAATTTTTCAGGCCCTCCAGACCGATCAATGGCGACTGATTCACCTGTCTAGCAATGAGCTAGAGTTGATTTATCGTCAATATTGGCAGCGGATTCACCCATGACCGATATTTCTCCAGCCCTTGCGGCGCAGATCCGAGCGGAAGGTTTAACCCTCGAAGAATACCAGGGGGTTTGTGATCGCCTCCAGCGGCAACCTAATCGGGCGGAGCTGGGGATGTTTGGGGTCATGTGGTCAGAGCACTGCTGCTATAAAAATTCGCGCCCTCTGCTCAAGCAATTTCCGACCCAGGGCGATCGCATCTTGGTGGGGCCAGGTGAAAATGCCGGGGTAGTGAAAATCACGGATCGCTTGGCCATTTGCTTCAAAATTGAGAGCCACAACCGTCCTTCCGCCGTAGAACCCTACCAGGGAGCCACAACCGGCGTGGGCGGTATTCTGAGGGACATTTTTACCATGGGTGCCCGACCTGTGGCCCTGCTCAATGCCCTGCGTTTTGGCGATCCTCATGATCCTTGGGTGCGCAGTCGCATTCGGGGAATTGTGGCCGGTATTGGCGGCTATGGCAATTGTGTGGGGGTACCCACCATCGGTGGTGAGACCTATTTTGATCCGGCCTATCAGCGTAATCCGCTGGTCAATGCTATGGCCATCGGGATTTTGGAGACCGCTGAAATTGTCAAGTCGGCGGCAGCAGGGATCGGTAATCCAATTTTGTATGTGGGATCAACCACAGGACGAGATGGGATTAAGGGGGCCAGTTTTGCCAGCGCCGAACTGTCCGATCATTCGGAGCAGCGCCGACCAGCAGTGCAAGTGGGTGATCCTTTTTTGGGGAAATGTTTGATCGAAGCCTGCCTAGAGGCCTTCCACACGGGAGCTATCGTGGCTGCCCAAGATATGGGGGCGGCAGGGTTGACCTGCTCAACCTCAGAAATGGCCGCAAAGGGGGGCGTGGGGGTACTTCTGGACCTAGATCGGGTGCCCGCACGGGAGCCGGGCATGGTGCCCTATGAGTACCTGCTGTCCGAGTCCCAAGAGCGGATGCTCTTTGTCCTGGAACGGGGGCGGGAAGCCGAGGTAATCCCCATCTTTCAGCGGTGGGGACTCCACGCAGTGGTGGTAGGCGAAGTTATTTCCGAGCCAGTGGTGCGGATCTTGTGGCGCGGTGCCGTAGCGGCAGAAGTGCCAGCACGGGCCTTGGCAGATGATACGCCCGTTTACTATCGATCGCTGCCAGAGACGCCGGATTATGCTGCTGCGGCCTGGGCATGGAACGAATCGACCCTGGGTGATGCTCCACGATCGCCCCAAGAGATCTTCCTAGACCTTTTGACCTCACCCAATATCGCCTCTAAATCCTGGATTTACCGTCAGTATGACCATCAGGTGCAAAACAACACGGTGCTCCTGCCCGATCAAGGAGATGCGGCAGTCATTCGCCTTCGATCACCGGCAAGTGCCCCTTCTCCTGATTCTCCCGAAACTTGGGTCGGGTTGGCGGCAACGGTGGACTGCCCGGCTCGCTATGTTTACCTTGACCCTTACCGGGGCGCGGCCTTAGCGGTGGCGGAAGCAGCCCGCAATTTAAGCTGTGTGGGCTCCCTCCCCCTAGCCGTAACCGACAATCTTAATTTCGGCAGCCCTGAGCAGCCAGTCGGCTACTGGCAACTGCATGGGGCTTGCCGCGGCATTGCTGAGGCCTGTCGGCAACTGAATACGCCCGTGACGGGGGGGAATGTGTCGTTGTATAACGAAACCATTGACAGCCAAGGCGTATCACGACCGATCTATCCCACGCCGGTGATTGGCATGGTTGGCTTGGTGGAAGATGTGCGCCGCATCTGTGGACAGGGCTGGCAACGGGTGGGTGATCGCCTCTATTTGTTGGGCCCTTTGACAGCCTCCTTGGCGGCTTCAGAGTACCTTTTTGTCTGCCATGGGCAAACAACGGGTCGCCCTTTGGCAGTGGATTGGGATCTGGAACGGGCTGTTCAGGCAGCCTGTCGGGAAGGAATTGCCCAAGGGTGGGTGCGATCAGCCCATGACTGTGCCGAAGGGGGATTGGCCATTGCCCTTGGAGAATCGGCGATCGCCGGAAATCTTGCGGCAACAATTTTGCTACCCGCAGAGGACCACCTAGGTAACCACTTAACAGTACGCCAGATGCTCTTTGGTGAAGCCCCGAGTCGGATTACCGTGGCGATCGCCCCTGAGCATCAAGGAGAGTGGGAGGAATACCTCCGGCGGAAGGGAGTGCCCTACTACCAGCTGGGGGTAGTCATTTCTGCCGAGCAACCGTTCACCCTTTGGATTGGCGAGACCGCGGTAATCCTATTGCCCCTAGAAGAGCTAAAACAGCGCTATCACAATGCCCTTGCCCAAGCCTTAGAACCATCCTCTCCATGAAGGCCATTGGCGATCGCGGAGAGGCACAGGTCTGCCAATACTTGGAGGCACAGGGCTATCGGGTAATCGCCCAGCAGTGGCACTGTCGCTGGGGTGAGGTGGATGTCATTGCCCAAGGCCATGGGGAGTTGCGGTTTGTGGAGGTGAAGACCCGTCAGCCCCACAATTGGGATCAGGGCGGATTGCTAGCCCTGACTCCTACCAAGGCGACCAAACTACTGCGGGCGATCGCCGAGTTTTTGAGCACCCACCCCGATTTGGCTAACTGCTGCTATCAAGTTGATCTGGCACTGGTCTGTCGCACGATCCGGGATCACCAAGAACACTACGCGGTGACCCAGTATTTGCCCAATGTGTTGGAAGGTGGTGACACCTTTACAATTTAATTCAATCGGGAACCCTAAATTATCCGCCGCACCGCCGTCAGACTGGTCAGGTCAATTTCTCCCGCCGATCGCACCGAACCCCGCATTTTGACGCTAGTGAGACCCAGGGCCACATTTTGGGGTGTGCACCGCTGAAATGTGCTGACGCTATTAACGAAAATATTACTGCTATTGACCTGTTCACTAAACTGTTGACTCTCGGAAAGGGAGTCGGTAACCAAAACATCGGCGTGACCACTGCTGTACTGATTGATCAGGGCGATCGCTGGTTCCAAGCCATCCACCACCTTGACCGCCAAGCGCTGATCTAGGAACGCCTGCCCTAGGTGCTCCGTTTCCACGAGGGGCGTGCCGACCCCCAGTAATTCAGGACATTGGACTAAGGTGTCGTCCAGCAGGAGGCTAAACTCCGCCGCTAGACCCTGAAGCCAATGGCCCAGCCCACGGGAAAGCCAAGATTGGTGGCAGAGGATCTTTTCCACCGCCGTGACCGCCTCCGGTTCTCCTAAACGACTAGCCCGCAAGATCTGGGTCGCCCGTCCTAGGTCGGCCGTTGGTGCCAAATACAAAAAACAATTTCCGATCGCCGCTGGCAATAAAGACACCGTCGCCTGGCGGCAAATCTGCTGCACAAAACTGGGCCGTCCGTAGGGAATCGCCAAACGCAGATAGCGCTCTTGGGTCACTAAATCTTTAATCGAGCTGCCTTGGGGCATCGCCACCAACAGATCGGAGGGCAGTCCACAGTCCCCTAGAGCCTCATGGATCAGGGCTGCCACCACGCCATGGGTTTGGCTACCCTCACTCCCGCCCTTGAGTATCAGGCTATTGCCCGTCTTAAATGCCATGCCGCTTCCGATCAGCCCCAACTGGGGAAATCCTTCATAAATCAGGGCGATCGCCCCAAGGGCACCCGCAGTCGCCCCACACTATTGCCAAGGGGGTCGGGCAAAGCCGCAATGTGGTGTAAATTATCAATTGTTTGCTGCAGCCGCTCCGGGGTTAGCTTCAGCCATTCCACCAACAAATCGGGCACCGCCATCTCCCGACAGGATTCCAAATCTAGGGTATTGGCTTCCAATAATTCTGTTTTACCCCGCTTGACCGCCTGGGCGATCGCCCGCACCAACTGATCTCGATGCGCCACGGGGGCCCGAAACTGCTCCGCTACACCATACGCTCGGTAAACCTCCGATAGTATCTGCATAGGATTAGGGACGTTGGGCATTGGGGTGGAACAGGTACCAGCCAAGTATCCCAGCCATCAACAATAGGGGAAATACCACCGCTGTCACCGGCACAAACACATTCAACGTCAGCATCAGCGTCAGCCCTAGCACCGACCCCAAAACAATCGCCGAACGACTGCCCGAAGACATTCCCAGCCGCCGCAATTGCCAGCGAGTCCCAGACCAAAACCAAGTCTGATGGGTTGGGTCAATGCCGCCCAACTGCACCAAGTGGTGGCCGTCGCTATCGATGACAAACATCAAAGAGCAGCGATCACAACCAAAGGCATCGGTGAGTGTGATCGGTTTCAATTTGCCCCTTCGGCTAGCACAGGGACAGGGATATTCTTGATCGTGGTCAATTTTATGGTGTTTTTTGGGGTGAGACACAGGAATATGGAATCCAACGAAAAAAACGGGGCAATCATTTCTGATCAATCCCCTAAATTATTGGGGATCATCCCCAAGGAGATCGGATGCTTCTGTTTTTTTCCAGAATCTAGCCCCATACCCCTCTCAAATCCGTAGCAACTTCCCAATCAGCCCACAAAAAAGGGGGTTCACCCCCCTATGCTGTCAGTTGACCCATCAAGCAAACAGAATCTAATCCTCATAAATCCGACATTCGGCAGCGTCGGGATTGTCCTCACAAAACTTCTCAAGGGAGTTTTTTTCCTTCCCCTGTTTTTGGTGAGAGGCCTCAGCTTGCAGTTCTTCGACCGCATCCCATGCAGCGGCGCATTCCTTAGAACCAGTGCCGGAAATCTCGCAGACTTCACGGGCATTTTTTAGTTCATCTTGGATTTGCGATTGAATGTTTGTCATAGCGTTTGCACAAGCTCGTTAGGTGTGATCGTAGCAAACTCTAAGGTTAGTCATGTTACTTCTCAGGGCAGAAAACCACCCAAAAAAATTAAGTTTTCCGAATTAACTAACATTCCCAACCACAGGATTAAGCCAATACTGACATTTTGCCGAAATAGCTGGGGATAGAGTCCAGCGGGTAAGTCAGGCTGGTGTAAGCGCCAACTTTGCCACAGCCATAACAGACCAGCGATCGCCCAGCTAATGAGAAAAACCACGCCCAAATGGGTTTGCAGTCCCGCAACCAGGAGACAAAGCCAGGCCAAACCCAAAAAGCTGGCGATCGCGGTTGGCGTATACTGACCAAAAAAAATCGCACTAGAGCGAATCCCCACCTCAAGATCGTCCGGGCGATCGCTCAGGGCATAGATGGTATCAAAGCCCATCGTCCACAGCACCACAGCAGCCCAGAGCCAGGCGGTCGTCAGCTCCAACTGCCCTCGCAGGGCTGCCCAAGGGATTAGCACTGCAAACCCCCACGCCAAGGACAGTACCAATTGGGGCACTGGAAAAAACGCTTGCAGGCAGGGTAGATCGCAATCACCGGGATGGCGGCCAGGCTAAGCCCAAAGCTGAGGAGATTAAGGTAAGCGGCAGCGGCGATCGCACAGAGTCCGGCAACGACTAGCACCGCCACACCCACCCCAATTGATAAACTGCGGGCGGCTAGGGGACGGGTCTGGGTACGGCTCACCTGGCGATCAAGATCCCGATCCCAGAGGTCGTTAATCACACAGCCTGCGGCACTGGTGGCCAAACTGCCTACGACAATGATGGCTAAAAGGTCTAGGGGCAAAACCTGATGCTGCCATTGGGCGGCGATCGCCAAGGACCAAAGGGCCGGAATCATTAGAATCAACCGGCCGGCGGGCTTATCCCAGCGTAGAAGTCTGACTATGCGCAGCCAGAGGGGCTCCGTTGACATGACCATGATTTAAGAATTTTTTCCTATGGTACCTTAGGCATAAAGTCGCTTACGCAGGTGTTATGCCCTTTTCTCCGTCAGATTTCAGCCTGTTAGCCCAAGGGATGGGTGTGTTTGTCTTGGTGTCGGCACTGGTTACAGGTGTGTCCTTTGCCCGCAAGTGGGGATGGCGGTTTCGCTTTGTGGGCGTAACCCTGTTTTCGGTGGTATTGACAGTAGGGCTGTTTGCCCTGAGCCTAGCCCCAATTACCCGCACAGCAGTGGCAGGAGCGGTACCCTATGCCCTAGTTTATGATCGCTTCACTGCTGAAGCCACCATCGCCTTGCCACCCACCGTTACCCTGCCCCAAGTGGAAGCGACCTTGCGCCAAGCTGCCAGCAATCTGTTTTCGCCGGGACGCAATGGACAGGGGAAGGAGCACCTCACTATTCGGGCCCGCACCCTACTTCATGTGGCCGATGGCGTTTCCCAGCCCGTCTACTTGGGGCAGGTGCGGCGTTCTCTGCGACGGCGGGACGACCCCGATCTATCCATCACGCTATTCACTGATCGGTTCACCCCCGAGGGTCAGGTTAGGAATCCAGAGACTGCCGCGCTAACTTCACTGCTGTCACAAAGCTAGCCACACCAACGGGAATACTCACCAGCAAGATACTCCATGTGGGCACGGCCCCCCAGTCGGGGCTACCAGAACTTAATTCAAAAATGCAGCCAACCAGGGCGATCGCCGACAGAATGGCAACGAGAAGCAGAACTTGGGTTTTGACGCTATACATGGGGTATTCCGAAGGGGGTAAATAATTGAATGCAATAGCCACGGAGGGACATCTAGACCTTACCAGTCCCATACCCGGTCGCGATCTCTACCACGATCGCGGTCCCGCTCCGAATATTCTTCCCTAGAATCGCGGGTTTCCCGCTCGCGCAGGGGAGAGGGATAACTGGGTTTTGTCCGCTCCGGATCCCGGCCGTAGGCAATCAGCAGGGGGAATCGCAACAGATCCACACTGATGGCTTCTTCTGCTTCATCAAGAATAACCAAGGGCATTTGACCTTCCTTGGTAAGGCGATCGCCCTTTAGCACCAACGGTTCCGGATCCTCATAGAGCACCACACCCTTCTCCGGGCCGAAGTGATCCCGGGTCAGTCCCAAACAATCCTGAAATCCGCGCCGCCACTCCCCTA
The DNA here is from genome assembly GCA_012031145.1 of Oscillatoriales cyanobacterium SM2_2_1. GTDB lineage: Bacteria > Cyanobacteriota > Cyanobacteriia > Pseudanabaenales > Pseudanabaenaceae > UBA999. The sequence goes on from JAAUUH010000035.1 coordinate 17,704, forward strand.
GGCGCTCGGGGGCCGTGGCCAAGACCAACACCCGCACCTTCTCCCCATAGAGGGTACGCAAAATGGAAATCGCTGCCGATGCCACTAAGATGTTTTGCAGGCGTGTGCCCATGGTGCGCATTGCCCCCCGCCCAGCTTGGTTAAAAAACCAGTTAGCCACCCGCTCTGAGTGGGATAGCTCAAAGGTGCGTCGCAACTTCCAGGGCGGGCCGTAGTAGTCGGGGAGAGTGCGATAGCGCTCTAACAGTTGTTCAATGCGCTGCCGTAGGTCACCAAAACCCTGCTCCGCCAAGTTAGGCACATCTGGCTCTGGGATAAACACTGGCCCGGGGGGTTCCGGGGCAATGGGCGCGGGTGGAGGCACTAGGTCTAGTTTTTCCACGCAGGCAACCAGTTCTTGGAGGCTACCCACCAAATAATCCCGAAACCCCTGCAACCGCACCGCTACTTCTTGGGACTGTCCGGCGTAGGTGGTGCGCATTTCCTGCTCAAGACGTTCTTTCTTGCGCTCCAAAATGGCGATCGCCCCTAAAAGTTCCTGCTTCTGTTGCTCTAGGGCTGCCACTTGGGCCCGTTGTTCGGCGGCCAGTTGCTCGAAGGGCGATCGCAAGGACTCAAGGAGCGAAGCAGATTCTAGCGCTGGTGTTGGCATCTGGCTTGGCTGACTCAATGGCTGATCAGTCGGGGGTTGATCAGTACAGGATTCTGGCATCTGATCGGAAATCTGATCCATGGGCTGAGCAGTAGACTGGGGCGCAACTGTGAATTTCGGATTATCGTCGGACATTACCAGTAAAACCTGAGGCTTTGAATTGCTTAAGGACAAGGGGGTCGGGCTGATCGGCCGGAACGCTGAGCATAATCTCAAAATGGCTTTCCCCGGGCGGCACCTCGGCGATCGCCCCCAGCCGACCCCGCTCCGGCATCACATCATTACCATTGGCATCATAGACCCGACCAAACACATCGGCATTGTAAACCGTCTTGTTCTTCGGATTCACCGCTATGCCCTCGATCAGATAGCACCGCGCCGACATGATGCCGCCGCCGAGCACCAGATTGCGGGATTGTTCTGCCGGGCAGCTTTGGTAGGTCAGATCCTTGAGTTTGATTTGAATATTGGCCCATGCCGGTGCGGACTGCCACGAAAAACTTAGGATTACAAGGGCGATCGCCACAACAGAGCGCCAAACAAAGCCAGTGATCATAGATGCAAATACAACGGGATGTGGTTATTGTGTCACAAATTTGCCCCCGCACTGACTCCCAGCCCATGTTAGAATCCGTTACCAAAAGTCAAAACATTTATTGGAGCCTCAGTTAATATGTCAGCTTTGCCCCTTTCCCTTTTGGCTGCTCTGCCCGAAGCCTACCGGATGTTTGAACCCCTTGTCGATGTGTTGCCTGTGATTCCTGTGTTCTTTTTATTGCTGGCTTTTGTTTGGCAGGCGTCGATCGGCTTCCGCTAGACCTGCATTCTGCTGATCCATAGCGACAACAGCCTTTGCCACGGCTAATAGATTTCTAACAGACTGCAAAAGTAGTTTATAAATAAATTAAATAAAAGGGAGTAGTACTCTACTTCCTTTTTTATGTTTTTTAATTTTTTGTTCTCGACAAATTCTCGACCATCTTCAACCCCTCCCGCTAGTTCTCACATTTTTTGAGTTTATTCCCCAACTGCTATGTATAGCTAAATTCGGGTAGGTTCGGACATCAAAAGAAAAGGGGTTTGGGGGCTGCGCTCCCAGCAGGGGTTTCACCCTTGCACCCCGTCCTCACCAAGTTTTTTACAGCTATATTTTATTTTGTATAACCATCTTTACCATAGATCCCAAACGCCCCTTAAAAACCTGAGCAATATATCGTTGAACTAAAATATGGCAGCAGCAAGTACCCACAAAAGCTGATTCTTGGGGATGTTCCATGATCAGTTTCCAATCAAATCTCAAGGGACAGACGCGCGTCTTGCGAACGTTATCGAGATTCTTGAGGGCATATTGTTCACAATGGCAGTCCGTTCAATGTTCCTATTACGGAAAATCCTTGGTTAAAAACCACTGCCATGGTCAATGTCAATATCCCCATCTTCATATCTATTGTCTGTGTCAAACTGCGATCGCCCCAGTGTCATCCCTACTCTTAATTTGCTCCAAAACCGACAGAAGTTCGGCTTCCAAATATGGGTTTAGCTCCAAGGAAAGCAAAGAAAAACTCCTAGGGATTTTTATGCCTAGACTGGCGAGAGAAAACTAGGAAAAGGGTTCAGCATGCTCAAAAGCACTCTTCCAGAAATCTTTAACGCCTAAAAAATTCACAGGACATGGGCGAAAAACTTTTGCAAGATTCTACATCGTCGCATCAATTACAAGTATTTGCGTTCCCAAAGGTTGCAGTTAAATTAGGCATGAAACAGATGAGCCCTTGAGTAGGGACTTCGAGAAGCAAGTTGAGCTGTGCGGCTTCCAAACATGAACTTATTGATACTCTTGTTTCACACGAGTAAATCACAAATAAACTCTCTATGCCTTCCAATGCTCGAAAACATTAGTCAAACACATTAGTCAAACATAAGTCAAACATATTGATCAAATGCACCAATCAAACATGCCAACTAAAGATAACCATCCATAGAGGCAGTGCTATCCCCCAATCAAAATCAATTCCCATCGTCAATGTCCAACCCCTACTCAACCCGTCAAGCATCTATGCAAATATAGCTAAGAACCCTAGGGAAAACAGTCATCTTGCCATTTCTTTGACATCCATATTTCCAGAATCAACGAATAATTCCCAGACCTTTGATGCCGCAGAACGAAGCTATATTTTTCTTAACAAATGTATTAGTAACTAGTTATAGCTAGATATAATTATTAACGGCAGAATTAATCGTTTGTTAATCAGGCAAGAATAGAAGCTTAACCTTGGGATGGGATGCTGAAGGCCAGCTTGAAGACTTATGACTGGCTCGCAAATCCATAACTGTTTGAACATTAATCCCCTTTGAGGATAAGGCATTGACTACTGGCAATCACGTTATTTTTATCCATCCCGATGGCACAGACGTATCCACCTTCACCGCGATGCGTGCCCTCTACTATGGTCCAGACAATCGTTCCAACTATGACCTGCTAACCAATTCTGCCAACTACCTTGGCCATATGCAGGATCAGTTGACTGGTACATCCAATGGCGGTGCAGTCACTCACGCAACTGGAGTCAAGATTTATGCAGAATCTTTTGGACTAGATCGTGAAACTGATGCCAACGGCAATGCCATTAGATTTGTGGATGCCAATGGAGTTACGAGGTTCGTAGATAAGCCTTTGGTTTCTCTATCTGGACAAGTTAACCAAACCATCATTCAGGAAGCAGTTAAGGCAAACAAGTTTACTGGATTACTCAACTCTGGAGTTATTGCCGAACCCGGCACAGGCGCATTTGCAACTCAGGTTGGCTACGATGATGTGCCAGCAGGAGTATCGGCAACTTCCTTTGACCGTTTCCCCCGCGCTCAATTTGCTGAAATTACGCGCCAAGTGATTGAGTCTGGTGTGGATGTAATTTTAGGCGGTGGCTTGGTTAACTACCTACCAGTTGGCACAACCCCACCCGCAGGAGCAACTGCTGCTTACGGAATAACTGCGGCGCAACTAGATGCAATTTCCACCAGTGCAGGGCAACGTCCTAGCACCAACTTGATCGATCGCGCGATCGCCCTTGGCTACACAGTGGTTTATTCGCAAGCTGAGTTGGCTGCCGCCGCCGCTAATCCCAATGTTTTGAAAGTCCTAGGGATTTTCGCTGCGGAAGATATATTTATTGATAATGTTCGCTCCTTCAGCCCTATTGATGGAACGCCGACCAGCGTTTCTGGGACTGGCATTGAAGAAGTTCTCCGCGCCAACAACCTTCCCAACTACGTCCCATCCGCACCAACAGCAGCAGAAATGCTGGCAGCCTATCAGGCGGTGCTAGTGCGCAGCCCCAAGTTTACCAACGGCTCCATTGTGATCCAAGAAGAAGAGGGCACCGACAACTTCGGTAACATTAACAATGCCTCAGCAATGCTGGAGGCTACGTTCCGCGCCGATCAAGCCATTGGTGTTGCCCGAGCTTTTGTAGACCTTTACCCCAACACGCTAATCATTACCGCCGCCGACAGCGCAGCGGGTGGTCTGCAACTACGGGATCCTGGGGCAGCTTCGGGCGATCCCCTGCGCACCACAAACGTAACCTCCAACCCCTCCATCACCGGGCGTCCGGTTCAGGGGCTATCCTTGCCGACCGACGGCATCAACGGGGTTAACACCGCGCCGTTTGTCTCCCAACCCGATCGCAATGGCACAACCCTACCGTTTAGTATTTCCTGGGCCGGTACACCCGACTTTGTTGGTGGCATTGTCACCAAGGCCGCTGGCTTAAATGCTAACAAATTACCGGAAACCGCCGATAACACCGACATCTATCGCGCGATGTACGAGACGCTCTTCCCAGAGCGTGGCGAACTCCCTAAGGTTCGCACCTCCAACGATTTGCGCCCTCCGGCTCCCCCCTCCACCAAGGACACGGGTAATGTGGTGTTTTTCCATCCCGATGGCGCAGGCTTTGCCGCATGGAACGCCTACCGAATCCAAACTCTAGGAACCGATGGTCGGACCAATTGGGATCAGTTCTCAGAAACAGCCATTTATGATGGCAATCTCATCGACCGCATCACTGGCAGTTCCGACGGAAATGCCACCACCCACGCCCTCGGGATCAAGGCCTGGGACGACGCCTACGGTCTAGACCCCCAAGGGAACCGTTACACATCGCTGTCTGGCAAGCTAGGCACCACGATCCTAGAAGAGGCACGGGATGCCGGTAAATCTATCGCTATTATTAACTCGGGCGTGATTGCGGAACCTGGAACGGGGGCATTTCTAGCAGAAGTAGAGGATCGCGGATTACAGGGCCAGATTACTGAGCAAATAATTCGTTCTGGCACCAATCTGGTGGGCACCTCTAAGATTGTGATTCTAGGCGGTGGCGAATTAAACATGCTGCCCTTGGGTCAAAACACCTCTAACAATCCCAATGCCCGCTATGTGACTGCAGAGTTGGATGCTGCCAACACCAATCCCAGTCGCCGTCCTACGGTTGATTTGATTGCCCTTGCCAAGAGCTTAGGCTACACGGTGGTCTATACCCTAGCGGAACTACAGGCTGTGCCCACAACCACTCAACGGGTTTTGGGCGTATTTGCCGCCGAAGATACCTACAACGACTTCAATGAAGATCGTTTGGGACTCACGGCCAATCTCACCCCCGAACAGGTACGCGATCGCCTCTACCGAGTTGATGGAACTGGCGGGCTGACCCCAGACACCATTCCCACGGTCAAGCCCCCAACCACTGCGGAGATGATGCGGGAAACCCTACGTCTGATGTCCGTCGATCCCGACGGTTTTATGATCGTTGCGGAAGAAGAAGGCACCGATAACTTTGGCAACGTGAATAACGCTCCTGGAGTTCTCGAGGCTCTGCGGCGCACCGATGAAGCTTTTGGTGTTGTCATGGACTTCATCACCCAGCAAGATCCCAACACCCTGCTTATAACCACCGCCGACAGCGAGGCAGGGGGGCCGCAAATATTCCAGCCCGTTCCCTTTTTGCCAGCATTTCCAGATGCGATCACCAATCCGGCCCAGTTCCGACTTCCTGTCAACTCCAACGGCACGACCACACCCCAAAATCCTTTGGATGGGGTATTTGGCAGCAACCCCAGCGACAACGATGGCGACCCCACCACTCCCGAGGTCATTGTTCCGTTTACTGCTGGGAGACCCGTCTTGGATGACCCCGCCCAGTTGCGGCAAAACTTCGGTATTGCTTGGGCTGGCACCCCGGACTTCGCTGGCTCGATGCATGTCAAAACCTTTGGCAAAAATGCTGACTTGCTCAACGAAGTCTTTGAGGCCGAAGACATCTACCGGCTGGCCTACCGCACCCTGTTTGGTCAGGATGCGGGGCAGGATCGGGCGGTGCTCCAGAAACGCACCGACAATGCCAAAGTGCTTAATGTCACTGGCGGACTGGAAGATGGCTTCCTGAAGGTGCAGGTGACCAATCGCACTGGGAGCAACGTCAATGAGATTGGAGCCTATTTTGTGGATGATGAGCAGGGTCGGATCGCGGGCATTGCCCCCGATAGCGCTGCCTATCTACCCCTAGCCTTAGCCCGATCCCGTGTGCTGTTATCAGAACTAAGCAACCGTCCCCAGGGGTTTGACGGTCAGCGCTCTGTGACTTTGTCGGGAATTACCCGTGATACTCGGGTCGCATTCTTGGAAGTACAAAACAGCACCATTGCCACGGTGATTGACGCGCTCAGCCAAGGTAATACCAGTAACCTACCCCAGGTACAGTTTTCCATCGGTGCCAACGCTACGGTGCAGAGCGGTTCAGCAGGAACCTTTTCCGTTAACTTTGGCAGCACGACGATTCAAACTGAAACCGTTAAGGTGGAAAGCTCTCAAAGCTTGAACTTGGCGATCGCCAAACTCCAGAGTCGCCAGGAAGGGGAAGTGCTGGATCTCCGCGAGCTTACCGGCCAGGTGTTTGCTAACTTCACCGTCAACCGGGAAGCCTTCTTTAACAACCGTGTGGGCTTCTACCGGGTGCTGGACGAGCTTGGCACCGTGTTTGACCCTGTGAGTAATCGCAACTTGACGCCTGGTCAAGCCGGCTACGCCCAAGCCGCCGTTCGGCAACGGGTAGGCGCTGAGGTCTCGGCACCAGACCAAGGTCGGTCTACGTTTAACAACGTGGCTTTCAGTGGCGGATCGATCTTTGCTCCTTACCTCATTACCAATGGCGGAACCGTGGAGCAGGTGCAAAACAACACCCTAGCCGCCAATGCTGGTGTGTACTTCGCCTATCTCGAAGCCAACCTAGGGCGCGCCGATCACTTCCGCATCCTTGGCACCAACACCTGGGGCATTGAAGACCAGCCCCGTGGCGGTGACCTTGACTACAACGATGTTGTGATCTCGGCAACCTTTAGCCGCTCGCCGGTCTAGGCTCTTTGCCTAATCGTGCACTAATCGATACATACGGGATGGGGAGATACCCTGTCCCGTTTTTTCTGGTGTAGACCTAAGAAATGGTAAGGATCCGCCCCGGCATCACGTTCATCTCCCTGGAGAAAATAAGAGTCATCGGCGTGCATTTGAACCACAACCCTGTGGTATCTGTCTGAGGAGGTAGCCCATTCACTTTTCCGGCAGCCACCCATGGATACCCTGACCAAAACTGCCCATTTTTGGCGCAAAGCCAGTTTCGGTGCCACCCTCAGTGAATTAAACAGCCCCACACCCCCCGCCGTTCTGGTCAGAACTTGGCTCAATGACCGTCCTGCCATAGTTTTTCCCCAGCTTAATCCCATCAACACTACCGACAGACGGCAAGTCGTGAGAATGCTAGCCCAACATCGTCGAGAGTTTGGCAAGTGGCTGCTGGAGCAGATGATCAGGGCCAAAAATCCACTTCATGAGAAAATGGTGAACCTTTGGCGCGACCACTTTGTCGTGACCGTGTCTAAGGTGCGGTTTTCGCTTTTATTGGTAGATTATGAGCAAAGACTACGCCAGTATGCCTTTGGCGACTTCCAAGAATTACTCTGGCAGGTTACATCTAGTCCAGCAATGCTGGTTTATTTGGATAACGTTCAGAATCGTCGCGGTAACATCAATGAGAATTTTAGCCGTGAGGTGATGGAGCTTTTTACGATTGGTCGAGGCAATTACACCGAGAAGGATATTCAAGAAGGGGCCCGGGCGTTAACAGGACTGATGATTCGTCGAGACAGGCAGCGAGGCTCGGCTACGGCTGAGTTTATCGCCCGCAGACACGATCCCAGCGAGAAGGTATTTCTAGGAAAGCGGGGTAACTTCACCCCCGAAAACATGATCGAGATCTTGGCCAATCATCCTGCAACTCCCAAGCTCTTGGCTGGCAAGCTATGGAAAACCTTCGCCTACGGCAATCCTGAACCCAAGGTAATTGAGCGCCTTGTTGCTGCCTACAGAAACAATCAGCGCAGTATCAAAGCGATGATGGAAGTCCTGTTTAACAGTCCAGAATTTTATAGTGCCAAAAGCTATCGCAGCCAGCTAAAAACACCTATCTATTTCATGTTGGGGAGTATTCGTCAGTTGGGGATTCGGGCCCAACCGGAGCGAATTGTAGCGGCGCTGCGAACCATGGGTCAAACCATCTACAATCCACCGACAGTCAAGGGTTGGGCGGATGATAGCGGTTGGTATACGGCTCCTTCTCTATTAGCCAGATTTAACTTGGCGCAAGCGATGACAGGGGAATACGAAGATGACAACGGATTCGGCTTTGAGGGCGATCGCTATTCCCGCAGTGATTTAGTCAATCTACTGATGGATGGAAAATTAGATAAAACTTTACAGCAAGCTAGTCAAGGTCTCAATCATCGCGAGTTTGCTGCCCTGCTTCTGGCTTCCCCCACCCATCAACTCGTCTGATTCTTGATTCTAAAGAGGTGACCCATGAACTCCATTTCTCGCCGCACCTTCCTTGAAACTGCCACTGTCGCTGCCTTGCTGGTCTCCCTTGAGCCCCTTATCGCCCGTCCTAGCAGTCAGAGAACACTTCTCATCATTGAACTTGCTGGGGGAAACGATACCCTAAACACTTTTATTCCCTATCGCGATCGCAGTTATTGGCAGCTACGCCCTACCTTAGGAATTAAAGATGGTATTCCCGTTTCCGATCAAGTTGCGTTTCATCCTGCCCTCAAGGATTGGAAACCGCTTTTTGACCAAGGCAAAATGGCAATCATCCAAAATGTAGGTTATCCTAACTTTTCCCTATCCCACTTCCGGGCCAAGGATATTTGGCAGAGCGCCACACCCCAGGGTTCTCCCGATTCCGGTTGGTTGGGTAGATACTTGGAATCCACTCAGGCCAGGGCAATGGATGCCATTTTTTTAGGTGATGAGTATCCCCTTGCCCTCATGGGCAAGCGCGATCGCTATCTGCAACTTTCGCCCCGTTTGGGCATGCAGACCAGTGGCAAGCTGGGTCAGGCTTTGCAAGCAGTTTACGGCACGCCCCAGGGCAACCCCTTAGCAGAAAAAGTGCGCCGCAGTGTTTTAGAAAATCAAAGGGCGATCGCCAATCTTACCCAAGATCTGAAAGGCAAAATCAATCTCAGCAGTTATCCCAAAAACCGCACAGGGCAGCAGATGGCACTGGTGCGAAGAATGATTGCGGCCCGTCCCGATGTCATCTATCTGGCGATTGGCGGATGGGATACCCACGCCAATCAACCCCGCCGCCATCAAGCGCTTTTAGAACAGCTTAGCACCAGTATTTCGGCCCTCTATCGCGATTTGCAGGCGCAGGGACTAGATCGGCAAGTGCTGACACTCGTGCAGACTGAGTTTGGTCGCCGCCCTGCCGAAAATGGCTCCAGTGGAACCTGACCATGGCGACAGCAGCCTCAGTCGTGGCGATCGGAGGTGG
>JAAUUH010000036.1 GCA_012031145.1 Oscillatoriales cyanobacterium SM2_2_1
TGGCAATGGCGCAACCTACAGGAATTCATGGAGGGATATCCGAATTTATTAATGACGCTTTTAGATCGGAGATCAAGCGGTTATCGTTACCCTTAGTCTCAAAACAAGAGCTTATAGCGGTTCAGACTACCTTTATTAGTTCAAAGATTACCTGTCGTATTCCTGATGTTACGGTCATTTCTGTTGAGCAGTGGGAAGCGATTAAATTTTCTGAGGCGGTGTTAAACGAAACTGCTCCCTTGTTAGTTGTAGAAGTTGTCAGCGACACAAGCCGAAACATAGATTACCGCAAGAAAAGGATAGAATATAATGCCATTGAGATTCCTGAGTATTGGATTGTTGATTATAGCGAGAGCAAGATTAGCGTACTTTCTCTAAAGAATGACTTGTACGAAGAAGTTATTTATACGGATCAGAACGAAATTCAATCTCAGTTATTTCCTGAATTGATAATGATTCCAAGGAGAATTTTTACAATTTAACTATTTTATCAAAAATAATGAGTTTAGTGATTCCTGATGAAGTTCTTACCGCTTCCGGTTTTAGTGAGGCAGAACTACTGCATGAGATTGTCCTAATGCTTTTCAAAGAAAAAAGAATCACCATTGGTAAAGCAAGTAGCTTGCTGGGAATGCACTTGATTGAATTTCAGCAACTTATCTCCAGTCGAAGCATCTGCATCCATCATGAAATTGAGGATTTGGATGCTGATATGGTAACATTGTCCCAGTTTAAGCTGTAGATACTCCTCATGTCTGAACTCGATTTTTCCACCCTATCTTTACTGAGGAAAGAGGATTTAAGATTACTTCTTTGCAGTTTGCGAGAAGACACAAATCAGCCTAATAATTTATCAGCAAGGAATGTAAGAAATGCAAAAAAATGGGCAAGAGCCGCAAACTTAGTTGATACCAAAGGTTTAACAGAGCTAGGTAAGGTTGTGATATGCAATGACCCTAACTTAGAAGCTGTAGTTACAGACTGGGTAATTCATTTTCAGTTAAGTTTGAGTAATCATCCTCTGTATAATTACTTTGTTTATGACTATGTTAAAAATCATTATCAAATAAAGGAAAATAATTTAGCGGTAAGCACTACAAAAGCTATAAGGCTCCTAACCAGTATTTACACTGAATCAGAGGCATTAGCTAAATGCAAATTTATCATCAAAGATGGAAAAGGCTTTTCTTTGGGAACTCCAGATTTAACGAATAGCTGCACTATTGCCTACTTGCTGGCAGAAATTTGGATGAGAGATTATCCCGATAACAGAAGTCTTTTAGTCGATGATATTCTCTCCCTGACTATAAAATGACAAGCATCTTAGGAATTGAATCAGAATCTTTGCGTTTGTGCTTGGATAAATTAGCTGAACTAGAGATAATAGAACAAAGATTAGTTGAACTTTATTCAGTTGATAAGAAGCCTCCAATAAAACTTCATGCCGACCTAGATTATCAAGTCTTTCCTTGTTGGGAATCTTCTCTTGAGCTGCTGGAAAAAGCTTATGATAACGATGTTGCCACTCCAAATCGTCCGTTGAAATTAGCTTTAGATGGTTATCTGGATGATGTTGAAGTTCCAGATTTTTCTCAGTTTCTAAAAATCTTTTGCGATATAAAACCTTTCCAAATGGTATATTTTATATCCTTGTTACCTGATCGTTTATTGATTGCCTAATGATTAAATCTCCAATTCGGGGTAAATCCATTACTGATAGCAAGGTTGATCTGTGGAAGTATGACCGCTTCATAGGATTGCTTCAAACTGTCGATATCAAGCAAATCATCTTGAGTAATTCTTAAGTCGCTGATGTGAGATTCTATATGCTTTGCCCAAGACAGAGGTAATACTTCCTTTGATACTGATAAGCCAATATGTTGTATTTCAACGAAAGAATTAAAGTAATCTAGTGCAGGTAAGTTATCTGACTTAGAAGAGTTTACACTATTTGTTGTTGGGATTAGATTCCACAATAGATCATGAGTAACAAATGTCCAAGGTAGAAAATGATCCAGAGAAAAATTGTTTGCATCCAAAGGCTGTCCGCAGTAAATGCATTTTAGCTGTCTGTTGATTAAAATCGATTTCCAATACTGTTTCTGTAATCCCAGTGAATCTCTTGTATTTGGCGGAAAGAGTTTATTACTTATGGCTGGCACGCTTGAATTGCGTCTCTGCATATATCTTAGCCATTCCCAAGATGCCCACCCTCTAATGATTGCATAATTGATTTTAAAGTAATCCGCCCACTCTGGATGCACCTGAACTGAGTCATTATCAGTAAATTTAAATAATGGCTTGCGAGTATTGAATTTCTCGTTTGCCAGTTGAATTATAACCTCATTGATTCTCCCATCACCTATATCTCTAAGTTCGTTCGTGAAAAAAGGTCTAATAATACGGTAGGGAACATAATTAAGGAGTGAATTATCAATGTCTTGATTTGTGATCATTACTTTCAATCTCGCCATGTTAAGAAATCCTCTCCTATGACCTTGTCGATTAATACCTAGATTTAATTTATCTAGTTCTCTGGCAATTTGATCTTGAACACCAAAAGATAATTTGAATAAACAATGGGAGTACCAAGATGTAGCTAGCATCTCTACTAAAATACTTTCAAGCAGAATCTCTTGACATGAATCAAATGAATTGTGACTGAGTATGTCAAGCAATGATAGAAAGAAGAGATATTTATACGAAGTTGCAGTATTATCAAAAAGCCGTGATAGGCAACCAACATCTAAACCATCTGCGAGAGGCAGCCCTGAACCTGCTATATTCGTTGATGTATTAGTCATGATAACTAAATTTATGAGTCGCAAATATCATAACAAACTTGTGCGAGATCGCATTCCTGAGATTATATGCCAAACGGGGCGCACCTGTGAAGCTATTTCCTTTAATGACTCTGACTATATGGGAGCTTTACTTGAGAAATTATTGGAAGAATGTAGAGAGGCAGTTTGTGCTAATGAAGAGGATTTGCTTGGGGAGTTAGTTGATTTAGTAGAAGTTATAGATGCAATCCTAAAATTTAAGAATATTGATGACAATCGTTTCAAGGAATTGAAAGAGAAGAAAAGGCTAGAAAGAGGTGGATTTGAAAGAAGATTTAATCTCATTTGGAGTGAATAGAATACTCATTTCATGATAAACAGCAATCCTATTTACCTTGATTATCATGCCACTACTCCATGTGATCGCCGTGTAGCAGAGGTCGTTCTACATCACATGACAGAAGCATTTGGTAATGCTAGTAGTATCGATCATATTTTTGGAGATGAAGCTGATACCGCCATTAAGCAAGCATCTGTACAAGTTGCGGACTTAGTTAGTGCGTTGCCTAGAGAAGTGATATTCACATCGGGAGCAACTGAAAGTATTAATCTTGTTCTCCGAGGTCTTCCTTGTTCTGGCAAGAAGCGCATTGCTGTACTACCTGTCGAACATAAAGCTGTCCTTGATACCTGTCATGCCTTAGAAAAGAATGAACTAGCTGAGATGATTTATCTATCTGTCGATTCAAAAGGCAGACTCGATCTCGAACATCTTGAACGCTCTTGTACTGGGGGACTATCTCTAATTTGTGTAATGGCGGCAAATAATGAGATTGGTACTATCTATCCTATAAAAGAAGTTGGGGTGATCGCCCAGAAACATGACATTCCTTTGCTATGCGATGGTTCACAAGCGGTGGGTAAGATTCCCATTGACTTTACCGAGTGGGGAATCACCTACCTTGCGATTTCAGGGCATAAACTCTATGCTCCCAAGGGTGTAGGCGCACTCATAGTCAAAAAGGGGCATTATCTCGAACCGATGATCTATGGCGGTGGTCATCAGCAGGGAATGCGATCGGGAACGCTAAATGTGTCAGGAATTGCTGGACTGGGTGAAGCCTGTCGATTACGTCAGTTAGAAATGGCAGAGGATGAGATGGAAATCGCTATTAAACGTGATCGCCTACAAACTCTTCTACAAGAAAGCATTCCCGATCTTGTAATTAATGGCGATCTTACAAACCGACTCGCTGGTAGTCTGCACATTTCGATCCCGAATGTCCCCAATAAGACAATCATTGCCCGAATTCGCCATCAACTTGCTATCTCCACAGGCTCGGCTTGTTCGTCAGGGGTAGAGGCACCTTCTCATGTTTTGCGGGTGATGAAACTTGACAGTAGCTTGGTTGCGGGAGCATTACGGCTCAGCCTCGGTAAGTTTGTTAGTAGTAATGATGTGGACATGGCCTATGAGATCCTGACGCAAGCAGTGAAAGCAACTAAAGAGCTTTTAAGCTAAAGTAGCTGGCTACTATCCCCTCTCAGAAGTATGGAACAGGGGAGAGAACTTGCGAATCCATAGACCTCCATGGACGATAAGTCTAGAACCAACCACGCTCACTGACAACTAATTGCATCTTTTCGATTACCGTCGATACGCCCATCGATCCCAGTTCCCCATGCTGGCGACTGCGGATGCTGAGGGTTTCAGACTCCACTTCCTTAGCGCCGATGATTGCCATGACGGGAATTTTTTCAAGCTCTGCCCTACGAATTTGCTTGGCCATGCGATCGCCCGACTGATCCACCTGAACCCTTAGTCCGGCCACCTTCATCTGAGCCGCTATGGCCATGGCATGGGGTAAGTGTTCATCAGAAACCGGAATCAGCCGCGCCTGAACTGGAGCCAACCACAGGGGGAAGTCGCCCGCATAGTTTTCTACCAAAATGCCAAAAAATCGCTCTAGCGAACCAAATAGCGCCCGGTGAATCATGATTGGTCGGTGGCGGTTGCCATCTTCGCCGACATATTCCAGATCGAATCGCTCTGGCAAGTTGAAATCCACCTGAATGGTGGAACATTGCCAACGCCGCCCAATCGCATCCTCAATTTTGATGTCAATTTTGGGCCCATAGAATGCGCCCCCGCCCTCATCCACCACATAGTCCCAACCCTTAGCATCGAGGGCCTGGCGTAACGCCGTCGTCGCCTGCTCCCAGATGGCATTTTCACCAACGTATTTTTCTGGACGGGTGGAAAGATTGACCTCGTACTGCTCAAAACCAAATGTAGAGAGGATAAATTCTGCCAGATTAAGAACTCCCAGAATTTCGTCCTTAATTTGGGTGCTGGTACAAAAAATGTGGGCATCATCTTGAGTGAAGCCGCGCACCCGCATCAGCCCATGGAGGGTGCCGGAACGCTCAAAGCGATAAACCGTGCCCAGTTCCGCCATGCGCAAGGGAAACTCGCGATAGGAATGGAGCACATCCTTAAAGATCAGGATATGGAAGGGACAGTTCATCGGTTTGAGTTGATAGGTCTGTTCTTCCACTTCCATGGTGTCAAACATACTGTCGCGATAGAAATCATTGTGACCGGAGGTTTTCCATAGCTCTAGGTTGGCTACGTGGGGGGTGCTTACCAACTCGTACCCATGGGCAAGATGGGTGTTTTTCCAGAAAGTCTCAATCAGGTTCCGCATTGTTGCCCCCGGGGGTGCCAAAAGACCAGTCCGCCGCCGGCTTCTTCTTGAATGCTGAACAGGTGTAGGTCCTTGCCGATTTTGCGATGGTCGCGCCGTTTAGCTTCCTCGAGCATTTGGTGGTAGGACTGGAGTTGCTCTGGCGTTTCCCAAGCGGTGCCATAGATGCGCTGGAGCATGGCATTTTTTTCATTCCCGCGCCAGTAGGCTCCGGCTAGGCTCTCTAGGGCGAAGGCATCGGGATCGATCTGTCCGGTGCTTTCGAGGTGGGGGCCGGCGCACAAATCCCACCATGGTTGGGGTTCTTGATTGGGATCGCCCAGAAAATATCGGGAGATGGACTGTCCTTCGGGGATGGCGTCCAGAAGCTCTAGTTTATAGGGTTCGTTGAGTTTTTCGATTTCTTGACGGATAACCTCCCTCGGCAGTTCTTGGCGCACGACGGGTAGGTTGGTCTTAATAATTCGCCGCATTTCTTTGGTGATGGACTTAAGATCGCTAGGGGTGAAGGGTTCTTGGCGGTCAAAGTCGTAATAAAATCCATTTTCTGTGGACGGCCCAATGGTTACTTTGGCGTCGGGAAATAGCTTTTGCACAGCCATGGCCATCACGTGGGAGCAGGTGTGACGGAGGCGATGGAGATGCGCTGGGTTGGCTCGACGCAAGATTTCGCTGGGTTTGACCGCAACAGATTCCATAAAAATTGCCTAGGGGAACATACGAAATACTTGCTATCTTATCATTCTCCTTCCGCCGCATTGATTGGGCCCAGGGCAGGATCAGTCCCGCTAAATTCTGGGGGACTGCCTTGCTTTTGGGAATTAGCCTAGACGGTTACTAGGTGGGTGCTAAATGGGTGGTATAGGATGTGGAATTCGTGTCGGGAAGAAATCCCTAGGCGCGTCATCAATTCAAGCTAGAAGCCCTAGGGATGAGCGTTACCGAACCCATTAAACTTTACGGGCTGGGGCTGAACCCCTCACCATGAAAACAGCTAATAGCTACATGATGACAGTCCCTAGTTGAACCAAATGGCAAAGCCGATGGCGTTGTTGCCAAAGGTGCGGAACAACCGATCCCACACGCCGTTATCAGTGAGGGTTCCCGCCTCGAGGTAGGGGATGGCTGCGGAGCCTTGCACCCAAAGGATCGGGTCGAAAGGTTGTGGCTCAAAGAAAAAGCGGCGCAGATTGATGCCTCGGTTGGCATTTTGAGGTTGCGATCGCCAGAAGGGAATGAGTTTCTTACCAGAAAAAAGAGTTTCCGCCTCGTCGATAAAGCCGAGCCAGCTATCGATCATTTCGCTGCTAACTGGGACATTGGCAATCACACCCTGCTGCTTGGGGTTGGGAATCCATTCCCGGTCATTGTCGGTTTCGGTGGTGATGGCTTGCCACGATCGCCGACTGAGGGAGAGCATGGCGGTGAGGTGTTGATGCACCGTTTCGAGGCGATTTCCTTCTGCGATCGGAAAGCTCAGCGTGTGGAGGGCGGCGATGGCGTCTAGGAATCTTTGATCGCTTTGAATATCGAATGTCACGGCACTGGCAAAGGGAGTCTGGGCTTTGGCAAAGAGCACATGCCCAACGGCATTAAAAATGTCGCGACGATCGTAGGCTAGGAGGAACTCACTGAATGCCGCCAAGATATGGGTGTATCCCTCTAGCCAGTAGGCATCACCACGGTCAAAGGCGATCTCAAAGGCGGTGACCGCCTCGGGTTGGATGGGCAGATTCATCACTTTGCTGTAGATTTGCCATAGGCTCTCCATGTCAGTTTTTTGCCCGTCACCATCAAAGTCTAGGCGAACTTCTCCCATCGCTATGGGCATCTTAACTTGCTCGTCTTTGATGGCAGTGAGGGTGATTCTCGCCCGCTGGAGATCGTTCGACCAAGTTTGAAAGATGCGGTTGAGGTCTTCATAGGCGATCGCCTCTGGGGGTGGGGATTGGGGGGGACGGGGAGGCGGAACAGGGGGAGAAAGCCACCAAACCCGTCATTGGTCAGCCCATAGCGGTAAAAGGACTGCATGACATGCTCGACCCCTTGCAACACCTGGACGATTCCCAGTCCGAAGCGCACTTCGTCATCGGTGCCATTGACGCTCAGCCAGCCACGCATCTCTGCATCGGCCCGGGACAGTTCCCCCGCTTTGAGGTAGTCCATGACAACAGGACGGGTAGCAGGAATGACCGCGACGGGCTCCTGGGGTGTGGTCGTCGTGCAGGCCCATGCCAAGAATAGGGTTACCAAGGCCATGCCGCACCAACGCCATCGGTTCATAAAAAACACTCCAATGTTTCACCTGTTTGATTTGTCATTTTAAGGGTTGGCATTTTTCGCTAAGATAACGGTCTCTCTTTTTTTAAGAATATGGACACCACGGATTCCCCACGCTCCTACAGGATTGCAGTTTTGCCCGGCGATGGCATCGGCCCGGAAATTATGCAAGTGACTCGGGCAGTTTTGGAGGCGATCGCTCCGAAGTTTCAGCTTGACTTTACGTTTGTGGAGGGACTAGCCGGTGGTGCGGCCATTGATGCAACGGGGGATCCGCTTCCTGCTGCCACCTTGGATCTGTGCCGTCACAGTGATGCGGTACTCCTGGCGGCCGTGGGTGGGGAGCAATGGGACAGTCTGCCGGCCCGGCAACGACCAGAGCAGGCCCTATTGGGATTGCGGGCAGGCTTGGGGCTATTTGCCAATTTGCGACCGGCCCAAATTTTGCCCCAGCTCGTTGATGCCTCGACGCTGAAGCCAGAGGTGGTTGAGGGGGTGGATTTGCTGGTGGTGCGGGAGCTCACGGGTGGAATTTATTTTGGGCAGCCCAAGGGCATCTTCTCCGGGGAGGCGGGGCAGCGACGCGGGGTGAATACGATGGCCTACACGGAGCCAGAAATTGACCGTATCGCTCGGGTGGCTTTTGAGGCAGCGCAGCACCGCCGGGGACAGGTGTGCTCGGTGGATAAGGCTAATGTGCTGGAAGTATCCCAACTTTGGCGAGAACGGGTGCTGGCGATCGCCCCGCAGTATCCCGATGTCACCCTCACCCATCTATATGTAGACAATGCGGCCATGCAGATGATCCGTAACCCCAAACAGTTTGATGTCATTCTGACGGGGAATTTGTTTGGCGATATTTTGTCAGATATTGCGGCGATGCTCACGGGCAGTATTGGCATGTTGCCCTCGGCGAGTTTGGGGGCACCGGGGAGTGTGGGGCTGTTTGAACCCGTGCACGGCTCAGCTCCCGACATTGCCGGCAAGGATTTGGCCAACCCCCTAGCCCAGGTGCTCAGTGCGGCGATGATGCTGCGTTATGGGTTGCAGGAGCCGGCCGCGGCCACAGCGATTGAGACCGCGGTGCTGAGGGTGCTGGCGCTAGGAAAAAGGACTGGGGATATCTGGTCGGCGGGGTGCGATCGCGTTGGGTGTCAGGCAATGGGTGAGGCGTTGTTGGCGGCACTTTAGCTGACACGGATCAGTAAACGGATCAGTAAAATGAAAAGGTGAATAGTCCTATGGTTTGGGCGAATGGTGGGCAGGGGCGAAATAGGTGGGTTGGTCACCCCTAGATTGACAACGGCATCCAGGAAAACCAATGTGAAACAGGGGTAACGCCTGTGCCCCCTATCGGAGCTCAAACTGGAAGCTTGGCGGGATATACGCCACCGTGATCGTCCAGTATTCCAGACTAGGGGCTAAAACCTTTGCCGTGAAATCATTTGACAGCTATTTGACCGATAAATACCAATAAATTTTGACCCATAAATTTTGACCCATAAATAAAGACAGCCCCCAGTAAATCGTCAGCAGACCGTCAAGCTATGGCTCATCCTATGCGTAACCCCCATGCCACCTATCCAATTGTGGAGACCTTCCATTCCATTCAGGGGGAGGGAACTTGGGCAGGAACAAGCGCCTGGTTTGTGCGCTTGGCAGGATGTGATGTGCACTGCCCATGGTGTGACACGAAGGAAAGTTGGTCTGCTCTTCGCCATCCCCAGCGCGTGGTGGATGACCTTACTGCGGAGGCGGTGGCTACGGGAGCGGCGATCGCCATTGTCACTGGTGGCGAACCCCTAATGCACGACCTGTCCGATCTCACCGAGGTTTTGCAGCACCATGGACTACCCGTTCATTTGGAAACATCGGGTGCCCATCCCCTCACTGGGACGTTTTCTTGGATTACCCTTTCACCCAAGACCTACCGCCCGCCCCACCCAGCCATTTACGACCATGCCAGTGAGTTGAAAGTGGTGATTGCTACCCCCGAAGATTTTGCGTGGGCGGAACGGCAAGCGGCGCAGGTACCTCCCTCCGTTCCCCGCTACTTGCAACCGGAGTGGCACGGCGGTGTGGCGCTGCAACAGCAAGTGATTGCCCATATTTTGCGCCATCCCCAGTGGCGGCTGAGTCTTCAAACCCATAAGTTACTGGGGGTGCGTTAGCGCAGTGGTTGCACCCAAAATCGCCCGGCGCGTTCTGTGAGCAGCTGGCGCGGCTCCGCGCCCGGGAGCAGGTTGAGCCATTGTTCCCGGGATTGGATGGCGCTGTATAGGATAGTGCCGTCGTGGCGAAAGGCAAAGATGAGGGGATAGGAGCGATCTGCGCCGACATCTAGTCGCTGGCGATCCAGTTGCAGCAGCCAATCCGGTTCATCGTCGCCATTGAGGGGTAAGGATAACACCGTCCAGTTCTGCACCAGCTGTTGAAATGCCTCCGGGGTGAGGGAGACTTGCCCCAAGGATTCCAGATCGCGATAAAGATGGCTAATCAGCGCTGCTTGGGCGGCTGGGGGCATATCCCGCAGGTATTTAACCTCTCCACTGGGCGTGGACAAAAAACTCCCATTGGAGGCCAAGGGGAGCATCCCACTCTGGGGGAGAGCCGTCCGTAACTGCTGGTCTCCGGTGGTGAGTAAGCGGATATGGCCGCTGGGACTGATGCTCAGGGAGTGGATCACAAGGGTGCCGCCAAAGACCCGCTGCCCCGCTTGGCTAATCATGACACCTAGACGATTGTTATTGTGAAGTCCAAGGGTGCGCCAGACAAACCGGGGGGCGCGATCGCCTAAATCGGGAAAGGGGGTCATGCGCCAAGTCTGGCGATCGCGCAGCACATCCACATCCACCACAAACCAGGACTGACCGGGGGGCAATTCGGGCACTGCCAATAACCAAGAACCATCCGGCACAGCCACAGAAGTAACGGCACCGAGGATTTGTTGGGGGGCAAGGGCAATGGGCTTGAGATCTAAACGCTGCAATAGTTCCAGGGCTTCGGGGGTGCGTGCCTGTTGCTGGTCAAGCCATGCTTCGGCTCGCCGCCATCCGTCCCGCGTCAGCATGATCCAGGCCCCAAAACGTTTCACCTCCGGAGAAGAATTGAACGCTAGGGATACTTCAACCCGCCGCCACAGGGCAGATTCGGACCGTTGCAAGGCGATCGCCCCCTGGATGCCATGGGCCTCCGACTGACCGGCAAGGGATAGGGCTTCCTGCCACTGGCCGATGCTAGCCAGGGCCACAATCTGCTGCCCCATATCGTCCTTGGTGGTTTGCACTAGTTCGCGAGACTTGAGGGCATGGAAGGCAATGAGGCGATACTGCTGCTGCACATAGAAAGGAATCGGCTGGGACTTTTGGTCTAACTCGAGAAATAGTTGATTTAACCGCTGCTGGGCATCTGGCCATAGCCCCACGCTGGCCAAGCGCAGTCCTTCGCGGTAGCGGGGAGGCAAACCCTTGCCTTCATTGAGGGTGATTTGCTTCAGGGGGCGATCGCCCGTTTCCGTCAATTCATAAATGGCATAGTCTCGCTCAATTCCCTGGCTGCGGTTGACCACTAATTGCGATCGTCCATCCCTTAGCTCCGGCTCCAACACATTTTGCCAATAGGGCAGGGTTCCCTCGGGGCTAACCCATTCCTGCAACACCTGAACTTGGGGACGGGGCTGAACCTGTACCCGCAGGATGTGACCATAGGATGCTTGTTCACTGCGTCCTACGGTGGCTAACCAAGAGGCACCCTTTGGAGCCCCCGCAAGCGGACGCATCTGCTGCACTGGCAATCGTTTGAGGGAGAGTCGAACCCTAGGGTTTGATAGATTTTTGGTTAGCACCGATTGCACTTGGTATTCCTCTAATCCATCAAGCGTCGCCGACGACAGAAGAATGAGCTTTTCTAGCCCGCGATCGCGCACGGGTTGATAGAGCCGAACCTGGGCGATCGCCGCCCCCGCAGCTGCCGAATTGTGTAAAGCTGCTCCCCTGACGGTATGGTTAGTCGCTCTCCCAGTACTAAATCCCGCGACTGCAAATCCAGCACCACTTCCGCCAGCGTCTTCGGTGAATTCCACAAAGAGCTAGACACCACGGGGGCATCACTGGGCCATAGCCAATCCAAAGACAGCGGATTGGTGAGCATCGTGTAGGCCAGAGCCATCACCGCGGGCAGTAACGGCACCGAAAGCGCCACCATCCATTCAGCCCGACTCAGTCCCGATGGCAAAACAGAAGGCGATGATGGCTCCGATCGCGAAGCCGAAGTAGCTGGTGCCGAAGACGTTTTGATCACCACTTGCTCACCACAAAAGCGCAACGCACAGGAATGGGATTCACTTTAGGGCAAACCGCCAACAATGAAACCTTAAGTTATCGTACTTTGCCGCACCTAACCTGCCCCCATTGCGCCGCTGGGTTCCGAGGTAAAAAAATGACGGGCCCAGTTCAAACACGCTGGGGATGATCGCAAAGCCACAGGTTCGTCCTCTTCAAGCTATAAAGAAGATATGGAACCTTCTCGTCATCACCAAAAATATGGGATTTGACCTTACCACTGCCCTTAACCACATTGATATCCCCGCCGACTGGATTGGGCTGCGCTATGTTCGCGAAGTTGATACCACCCGCTATTTGCGCGATCGCCTGCCCCAGTCCCACAGCCGTTCCGAAACCCATGGCGTGATGGTTGAAGTCCTAGCCGAAGGGCAGTTTGGCTATGCCAGTACGAACCTCCTCACCCATGAAGCCCTCCGTGCCGCCGCCGCCCAAGCCTACCAACAGTCCAAGTCCGCCGCTCCCTGGGGAGTATATCCCTTTACCGTTACCCACCGCCCTCCCGCCACGGGCCGCTACCGCTCTCCCCGGCTGCGCAATCCTGACCATCTGTCCAGCCAAGACCTCAACGAACTGCTCCAAGAGATTTGCACTGCCCTAAGGGCTGGCGATCGCATTGTCACCACCACAGCCTATGCCGTCACCACCGAGTGTGAGACCCATTTTGTGAGCAGCAATGGCTCCGATATCGCCCAGGAATTCCTCATGGTTGTCACCGACTACGCTGCAATCGCCCAGGAGGGAAACCGCACCCAGCGCCGGGGAGATAACGGCATGGTCGCCCGCTGCAGCCAAGCGGGCATGGAACTGTTTGATCGCGAAGCTGTACTTGCCCGAGCCCGCACCATTGGACAGCAGGCTCTCGAACTCCTAGATGCGATCGAGTGCCCCACCACCACCACCCACCTAGTTTTGGCTCCCGACCAAATGCTGCTCCAAATCCACGAGAGCATCGGCCATCCCCTAGAGCTCGATCGGATTCTCGGTGACGAGCGCAACTACGCTGGCAGCAGTTTTGTCCGCCTCGAAGACTTTGGGCACCTGGCCTACGGATCGCCCCATATGAACGTCACCTTTGATCCCACCGTCCCCGGCGAGTATGCCAGCTATGCCTTCGACGACATTGGCATTCCCGCCCAAAAAGAGTACCTCATCCAGGAAGGCATTCTTTTGCGGGGTCTGGGTAGCATTGAATCCCAGGCGCGATCGGGCGTCCCCGGAGTCGCCAATGCCCGCGCCACCTCTTGGAATCGCCCTGCCATTGATCGGATGGCCAACATCAACCTCGAACCCGGCTGCCATAGCGTCGCAGACATCATCAGCGGCATCGAATTTGGCGTCTACATGGAATCTAATCGTTCTTGGTCGATCGATGACTACCGGCAAAAATTCCAGTTTGGCTGCGAGTACGGCCGTCTGATTGAAGGTGGGCAACTCACCCGCACTGTCCGTAACCCCAACTATCGTGGCATCACCACTCCCTTCTGGCACAGCCTTGCTCAGGTTGGCAATGGCGAAACCATGGAGATGTATGGCTCCCCCTTCTGTGGCAAGGGAGAACCCAACCAAGTGATCCGGGTTGGGCACGCCTCGCCAGTGTGCCTATTCGAAAATGTGGAGGTCTTTGGGGGCGGCTAGGAGTCAACCTTACTCGCATTCTTTAAGGAATATTGCTAAAAATTTAGCATTCCGTTACATTTGACCTGTTGTGTTCACAGTGAACCCCATGAAAAAAGCTACCTTAGCTTCGGTTTTTGCCCTCAGCGTCCTCTGCGGTCTAAATGCCTCCAGCTTTTCTTCGGTTTCAGCTTCTACGGTCGCCCAAAAGACCGAAGCAGGAACGATCGTCACCATTGCTGCTGGCAACAAAAACTTCTCGACGCTCGTTGCAGCACTCAAGGCTGCCGGCTTGGTAGAAACCCTGTCTGGCAAGGGGCCATTCACCGTTTTTGCACCCACAGATGCTGCTTTTAAGGCACTGCCAAAGGGCACCGTAGAAAAGTTGCTCAAGCCTGAAAATAAGCAAGCTTTGGTTAAGGTTTTGACCTACCACGTCGTTCCCGGCAAAGTTTTGTCCAAGGATGTTAAGCCAGGCAACGTTAAGTCCTTTGAAGGCAGCAGCATTAAGGTTTCGGTGACCGGTGATAAGGTTAAGGTAAACAATGCTAACGTCACCGCCGTGGATATTAAGGGTTCCAATGGTGTCATCCATGTAATTGATGCCGTGATTTTGCCCCCTGGACTGAAGCTCTAAGATTCTGATTATTGTTCCCTTAATCACCACCCATTTTAGGGGAGCAAAATAAGAAATCCAAAATGAAGGCACCTACCTAGTGGGTGCTTTTTCATGGCGGGTTAATCCGAGATCCGTCACTCATGTTAGTACTCAAAAGTCTGTTAGCCGTGGGGGTGAAAATAGAGGATTTGTTCCCGTCCCTATGAATAGGTGCTAGGCAGGAAGGTGGGGAGGAGCCTAGTGAGGAGCCATAGTATAGATGATTAATAGATGTCTGAAAGGAAAGGGCATGAATTTGGCGTGGTGCCATACTAACCGTGCCAGTGATGTCTAAAGCTAATCTAAAGCTAAGCTAATCTAAAGCTAAGCTGATTTAAAGCTAAGCTAATCTAAAGCTAATAAGAGACTAATGGGATTAGTGGGAATTAACAGCTAGGGCATGTCATCAGTTCCGGCTAAAAGCCTTGCGGGAACATCCGTACCAAGACCGTCAAAATTTGCAGACTAGGGACTGAACCCCCTGCCGTGAAAGCATTTGACAGCTAATTGTTGACAGATATAGCTGTATTCGGATAGGTTCGGACATCGAAAGAAAAGAGGGGCTGCGCCCCCAGCCAAGGGTTTCACCCCTGCACCCCGTCCTAACCCAGTTATTTACAGCTACATGGTGACTGTCCCTAGTCAATGGGATGAAGTAATGGGCGGATCAGAACATATGAATCTATTTGCCGCTTTTACACTTTGCCGCTCGTAACCAATCTTGCCGCTCGTACACCATCCTATGGTTATTCACAGTAGCTCTTGATGTTTTTGACTGAGTGCTTCGGGAAATCCCTAGGGATCCGACTCGCATTTTTAGCGACTATTTTGGGCAATACCAGTAAATTTAAGCTTAATTTTTATTTGGATCTGAATAAAACGCAGATGAATCCCATGTTCAGGATTAAGAGTAAGTTAACGAAGGGTTAGGGATCGCAACCCATTCACCAAAGTTTACGCTAATCATTGAAAAATCATATAGAGACAGGATGAAGGCTAAGTTGGCACCCTAAGGTATTTATGTTTTCGAGCCCTAGCATCGCTTTGGAAGCCAAGCTGCCTTTTCTGGAGATCCCATGCCTACAGTTCAAACCAATACGCCGGCAGAAAACACGTCCCATCCTGAATACAAGGATGTTATGGGGCACCCCCCTTTTGCCGCTGGGCAGCATAGTGTGATCGGTGCGATCGCCCTCAAAAAGAACACCCCACTGCCGCGTAGGTTCCTCAGTGCCGCCCTAGGGTGGGCGCATGACATAACCGCGACCCAATTCCAAATGCCCACTGACAAATTTCCAGAGGTAAGCGGCTATGACCAAACCACCAGCAAAGGTGAAGCCTACTGCCGATGCCCGCACCCTTCCACAATAGTTCTGCAATAGTTCTGCCAAAAAATACCCAACGCACCTATGGTTTCTATTCAACAAACGGCTCAGGATTTTCTCACCACCCGATCGCCCTTTGATCGGCTATCGGTAACGGCACAACAGGAGTTAATGCGACACGTCGAGCTGCTGCGCTACAAAATGGGGCAGCCGATTCTGCGCCATGAAAGTCTGCCAAGCCACGTTTACCTCCTGCTGGACGGACAGGTACGGTTGCTCGCCTATGGACTCAACAACACCCAGTTCCCCGTTACCCTACAAATGCTGGATCCGGGGGCGATGCTGGGGCACAGTGGACTGCTGCGGGACACGCCCTGTGAAACGGCGATCGCTTCCAAAGAGTCCATCTGTGTGCGTCTTGAGGCAGACTTTTTCCTCCAACTCCTCAAAGCTGAGCCAAATTTTGGCGCTACTTTTTTCGAGCAACTCACCGTGGCTGAAGCCTACGAACTACTCTGCCATGGGCTAAAACTCAACCCCCACACGGCCGGGATCGATCTGCGGGAAGCAGCAATCATGGCCCAAGGACGGGGGCGCGTGGCCTACCTAGACTCGGCTGCCAGTGCCCAGCGCTACCAACAGGATCGGGAATGTCTTTGGTTGGTCAGCAGTAAGGCCCTTAGGGATTTGCCCGTGGGCACCCGGTTAACCCCCGAGTTAACCATGGCGGGTATGGTGTATTCCGAGCCAGTACGTCTGATCGGATTCCCCTTGGTGGACTTTCCCTTTTTGGCAGAATTGCCCACCGCATCCAGTGCCGGACAACTCAGTGCCCCGACCCATGGCAATGGGCATGGCGTAACCTTGCTGCAAGACCCCGCAATTGTTGCAGAAATCCCCTACGCCGATGACGCTGAGGGATCAGCGGCTCCTAGTCAAAGGACAGGCAGCAAACAGCAAACTGCCACCGCACCGCGCTACCCCTTTGTCACCGCCCAAGGTGTGCGCGAAGAGGCGATCGCCTGTTTCCAGATGATGTGCCAGTATCACCGCATTCCCTTTCGTCGTGAAGCAGTGCGCCGTGCCCTCGATGGTCGCAGCAATACCCGGGATAGTATTTCTCTCCAACTTTGTGGTGGTATGGCCGAGTTCGTCGGCTTCAATCCCCAGTTGGTGCAGGTGCCAGCGAACAAAATTGGACTCCTCAACTCCATGGCTCTGATGCACTGGCAGGGACATCTGGCGGTGATCTACGAATGCAGCGATCGCGGTGTGGTTTTGGGGGTGCCGGGGATGGCGATCGGGGACTGCTGCGCCTAACCCCCCAAGAATTCGGCCGCCAAGTTGAGTCCTCTGTACCCATTTTGCTGCTGCAAGTTACCCAAGAGACCCCCAAGGAGCGCTTTGGGCTGAACTGGTTTTTGCCCTACATTTCCAAGTACCGTAAGGGGCTCTGGGAAGTCCTCATTGCTTCATTCTTCGTCCAGCTTTTTAGTCTTGCTAATCCCCTGATGATCCAAGTGATCATCGACAAAGTGCTGGTGCAAAATGGGGTCGATACCCTGCAAATCCTTGGCATCTTCCTGCTAGTGATTGCGTTATTTGAGGGTATTCTCACCAGCCTGCGAACCTATTTGTTCGCAGATATCACCAACCGCATTGACCTAGCCCTTGGTTCCGAGATCATCGATCACCTCCTGCGGCTGCCCCTGCGCTATTTTGAGCGCCGCCCCGTAGGTGAGTTGGCCACCCGGGTCAACGAACTGGAAAATATCCGTCAGTTTCTCACTGGCACCGCCCTAACGGTGGTTTTAGATGTGCTGTTTTCCATTATTTATGTGGTGGTGATGTTCATCTATAGCTGGCAGTTGAGCTTGGTCACCCTAGCAACGATTCCCTTCTTTTTGGCGCTGACTTTTATTGCAACGCCAATTTTG
Organism: Oscillatoriales cyanobacterium SM2_2_1; assembly: GCA_012031145.1. Lineage (GTDB taxonomy): Bacteria > Cyanobacteriota > Cyanobacteriia > Pseudanabaenales > Pseudanabaenaceae > UBA999. Next base: position 17,649 of record JAAUUH010000036.1, read on the forward strand.
CGCCGACTGTTGCGATCGCGCGCGGAGCGGAACGCCGAAACCCAAGCCCATCTTGTAGAAGTGGTCTCTGGCATCCAAACCGTCAAAGCCCAAAACATCGAGCTGCGATCGCGCTGGCAGTGGCAAGAACGCTACAGCAAATATGTCTCCGCTGGGTTCCGCACTACCATGACCTCCGCTACCGCCGGGGCTAGCAGCCACTTTCTTAACCAACTGTCCGGGCTGTTGGTGCTGTGGGTAGGAGCCTATATGGTGCTGACGAGCGAGGGTCAATTCACCCTAGGTGCCCTAATCGCCTTCCGCATCATTGCCGGTTACGTCACCACACCACTGCTGCGCTTGGTGCAGTTATGGCAAAACTTCCAAGAAACCGCCCTCTCCCTCGAACGACTTAGCGATATTGTGGATACGCCTACGGAAGCTGAGATCAACCGCAGCAACATTGCCATGCCCCGGATCCAGGGCCATGTGGTCTTTGATGATGTCTGCTTCCGCTTCGCTGCCACTGGCCCCATGCAGTTGAATAACATCAACCTCGATATTCCCGCCGGTACCTTTATGGGCATCGTTGGCCAGAGCGGCTCCGGGAAGAGTACCCTCCTGAAACTACTTCCCCGACTCTATGATCCCCAGAGCGGGCGCATCCTAATTGACGACTACGATATCGCTAAGGTGGAACTGTACTCCCTGCGATCGCAGTTGGGATTGGTGCCCCAGGAACCGCTCCTGTTCGACGGCACCGTAGAGGAAAACATCTCCCTAGTCGTGCCCGACGCCACCTCCGAAGAGATCATCGAGGCTGCCAAACTCGCCGTTGCCCACGAGTTCATTATGGATCTGCCCAATGGCTATAACACCCGCGTTGGTGAACGGGGCTCGGCCCTTTCCGGCGGACAGCGGCAACGGATTGCGATCGCCCGTACCATTCTGCAGAATCCCCGCCTCCTGATTCTCGATGAAGCCACCAGCGCCCTCGACTACAACACCGAGCGCCAAGTGTGTCGCAACATCATCCAGGCCTTCCGTGGGCGCACCGTGCTCTTTATTACCCACCGCCTCAGCACCATCCAAAACGCCGATCGCATTTTGGTTATGGAGAGCAGCATGATCGCCGAGCAGGGCACCCATGCCGAACTCATGGGACTACGCGGTCGCTATTTCGGTTTGTACATGCAACAAGAAGCCCAATTTGTTTAATCCTCTACCAGTCCTATGAACCCCAACGAAACCACCACCCAATCGGAACACAACGGCAACGGACATAATGGTCATAATGGCCATCAAGCCAACGGGCTGATCCCAGCCATGCCCGACAGTTCCCCAGCACCACTGCATACCTTCGATCAGCCGGTCATTCTCCGCCAAAGTAACACCTGGTCGCGTGCGATCATCTGGAGCCTTGTCGGCGTCACCACCCTAGGAATCGCCTGGTCCTTCATTGCCGAAATTGACGAAGCTGTGCCTGCCCTAGGCAAACTCGAGCCTAGCGAAAGTGTCAAGGAAATCAAAGCCCCCATCGGTGGTGTTGTTCAGGAAGTGGTTGTCAAGGAAGGCGAAACCGTTAAAAAAGGTCAGGTTCTCCTCCGCCTCGATGCCACCACTGCCGACGAAAGTCTCAAGTCTTTAGAGACGGTGCGGGACAGTCTAGTGCGGGAGAATGCCTATTACCAAGCCCAAATGACCGGCAGCGGTGGCGATCCCAGCACCGCCGCCACCCTCCCAGTCGAGCGCGCTGCCCTGACCCGTAACCGCTCTACCCTCCAAGCCGAGTTGCAACTCTACCGCATGAACCTCTACGGCACTGGTTCTATGGCTGGACTTAACGCCGAGGAACAGTCCCGCTTGCAAGCGACTCGTCTTGAAAGCTCTAGCCGCGCCAATGCCGCCCAACTTGAAGTCTCCCAACTCCAGAGCCAACTAGCCGAGACCCAATCCCAACTGGTCGCCGCTCGAGATCTTTTGGACGTTGATCGCAAGATCCTCACCGATTTTACCCAGCTCAGCGAAGAAGGAGCCCTAGCCCGCGTCCAAACAGTTCGTCAACAACAACAGACGCGATCGCGTGAGGCTGAAGTTGAGCGCCTCCAGGAACAGGTCGCCCGGATCCAAGCGGCGATCGCCCAAAGCCAGGAGCGCGTCCAGAATACCGTCGCCATTTCTCTGGTGGATGGGCATAACCGCGTCGCCGAAAACGAAAAACGTATTGCCGAAATTGATAGCCAACTCAACAAAATCATCGTAGACAACCTCAAGCGCATTGCCGAGGTTGAGGGGCAGCTGGCCCAAGCCCGCGTCAACCTGAAGTACCAAGAGATCACTGCCCCCATTGATGGTAAGGTCTTTGATCTTAAGCCCACCCACTCCGGCTATGTGATCAACGATCCCACGCCCTTGGTTAAGGTTGTGCCCACCAATGCCCTTGAAGCCCGAGTTTTCATCACCAATAAAGACATTGGCTTTGTCCGTGAGCAGATGGATGTTGACATCCGCATCGACTCCTTCCCCTTCAGCGAATTTGGGGATATTAAGGGCAAACTCACCTTTATTGCCTCCGATGCCCTCCCCCCCGATAACATCCATCCCTACTATCGCTTTCCGGCAACTGTGCAACTTGATCGCCAAAACCTTAGCATCAGTGGTCGGCAAGTCAGCCTGCAATCGGGTATGGCCCTGAGTGCCAATATTCGTACCCGCAAGCGTAAAGTGATCAGCCTGTTCACCGATCTGTTTGCCCAAAAAGTCGATAGCCTCCAGCAGACACGATAATCAGCAACTCAGATCACAGCCCAAGTGCTCGTAGTTAGCACTTGGGCTGTTCTTGCCTCAGGCTTTAATCCGCAGGCGGTCTGCCATGGGGTTTAGGGGGCGTACTTGACGCTGCAACCGTAGGGTTGGGTGGCAGAGGTGGCGACGGGCTTCCCCGCTTTGACCGCGCTGAGGGCCTCCGACACAAAGTTCCGTGCCCCTGCCACATCCGCCGGATTGGTCGTCGGCTTATCATCGATCGCCCCCATGTAGGCCAAGGTGCCGTTGGGAGCAATCACGTACATATGGGGGGTCGTCCGCGCCCCATACAGCCGGCCAATCGTCCCATTGGGGTCAAGGAGTACCGCCGTGGGTCGGGCATTGCGGGATTTAGTCAACTCATTAGCTTTGCTGTTATCCACAAAACCCTGCTGGGCCGGGGCCGAGGAGATAATCGACAGCCAGACAACCCCTTGTTTGGTGGCTGTCTGCTGTAGCTGCTGCATGTTGTTGGTGCTGTAGTGTTTCTTAACGAATGGACAATCATGGTTTGTCCATTCCAGAACCACGGTCTTTCCTTTGAAATCACTGAGATTGTGCTTCTTGCCATTGCTGTCAACAGCAGTGAAGTTGGGAGCCGGTGCACCCACTCTTGGGGCGGCGACAACGCTGCCGATATTCAGTTGCTGGAACCCAGCGATGGCCACAATTGAGCCCGACACAGCCAAACCGGCGATCCCGGCAGTTTTGAGCATTGCATTCATGGCTTACTTCCTAGGAGAGAGGGGTAATTTGTTCGAGTGCATCCCGTACGACTTGAGGTGTCAGGGTTTTGGGGAGAACCTGGGGCTCACCCCCACCTATTTTAGCTCCATAGAGTAAATAGAGTGGAACGCCACTGCTGCCAAACATTCGCAGAGCTTTGGTGATTTCCTGGTCTTGGTTGGTCCAATCCGCTTTGAGAAGTTCGATGTTCCGCTTCTGGAATTCGGACTGAATCTCGGGCAGCGAAAGGGTCGTCCGCTCGTTTAACAGGCAACTGACACACCAGGCAGCAGTGAAATTGACAAATACCGGTTTCCCCGCTGCCCTTAGGGCTGTGAGGCGTTCTTGGGAATAGGGTTGCCACGTGATGGCGCGCTCACTGGAAGGATTGCCCCAGGGAAAAAGCATCAGACACAGGGCCAAAGAAAGGCCGGTTCCCGCTAGCCCGATCCGTCGCCAGAATGACCGCGCCGCTTGGGTTTTGCCGTAGAGCCAGCTCGCAAAGCCAATCAGCACCAGTCCCACAAGGGCGATCGCCAAACCGTCACTCCCCGCTTGCAAGTGGTACACCCAGAGCAGCCAACCCGCGGTGCCATAGATGGGAAATGCCAGTACTTGGGGAAAGACCTCCAGCCACGGCCCCGGCTTGGGTAAAACCCTCTGCAGGGCGGGCACAAAACATAGCCCTAGGTAGGGCAGGGCAAAACCCAGACCCAAGGTCAGCAGGATCAGGAGCGATTGCAACTCCGGTAAAACTAGGGCAGCACTAACAGCCGTGGCCATGAACGGGGCACTGCACGGAGTAGACATCAGCACCGCCAACACCCCACTAAAAAATTCGCCAGTCAACCCAGATTGGGTGGTTAACCTTTGACCAATTCCCATCAAGCCGCCGCCGATTACGAATACCCCCGATAGGTTCAACCCCACGCCAAACATTAGGTAGGTCAGGGTCAGCACTACCCCCGGCGATTGCAGTTGAAACCCCCACCCTACCGCTTGCCCTAGGGAACGCAATACTAACAAAGCCCCAGCGATCGCCCCGAAGCAGGTCATCACCCCACCGGTAAAGGCCAAGCCGCTCAGCCGCGCCGTTCGGGCACTTTGCTGGGACAGAGCAACAATCGAAAGGGCCCGCAGGGAAAGGATAGGTAGGACGCAGGGCATCAAGTTCAGCACAATTCCACCGGCGATCGCCAGGCCCATGGCCTCTATAAAACTTGTCGTCTCGGGATTTGCCTTAACAGCATTACTGGTTGCTAACGCCACTGGATTAGCGGTCAGACTCCAGCCACGCTGGCGGTTCTCCACCAGCACCCCCCCAAGGGCAGGCACCTCAGTTTGATACCCCCGCTGTAACCGCAACACGGGGCGATCATCCATGAATTCCAACTTTTGGGGAGCGGCATTGACGATGAGTCCATCCTGGGCCGGAAAGAAGGTCACTTCAGGAGTGGGGGAGGACTTCCCGAATTCTGGCAACGCACCAAGATCCAAGAGTAGTTCCTGCTCGGTAATCTGAAACGATAGGGGAGCAGGCAGGCTTTGGGGCAAGGTTTGCCGGATTTCCTGAAACAAGGCACGCTCCCCATCGCCGATCTGTCCATCACCCACCGGCAAACTGAGAGATAATTCCCCCGATTCCGGAATACATTCCTGTTCGCAGATCAGCCAATCAATCCGCACGTTCAAGTCTACCGATCGCTGGGTGATCGAAGCGGGCGATCGCACCACCACTGGCAAATACACCTCATTTTCGTAGCCAAAATTAGCTAGGGGAACCGGGGGAATCAAAAACCGCTGCGGATTGGGAAAGAGCACATCCCCAGCCGTAAAGCCCGCTGGCAGTTGCCATGTCAGAGTCGGGCGCGCTCCCGAGTCCCCCGGATTTTGCCAATAAATATGCCACTTCGGGCGCATTTGCCACCGGAGCGCCACCCAAAATGTTGATCCCGGAGCGATGGAACGCACTTCGCTGACTAGGGAAACACGGGACAATTCGGTTTGGATTGGATTGGCCGATGCCGGGATCGCCAAACCCAAAATAGTCCAAATCAAGAAAATTAAGGAGGTGATGTTCCGCATCATGGCTGTGTTTGACCACTCAATGTGGGAGCGATTCAACTATAGCCCATTCCAAATTTTAGGCGACGGGATTAGCGGCAGCAGGTAAAAACGACGCATACACTGCATTTGCATTAGTAGTGCAACGCCACGTTAGACAGCGCAGAGCCAAATAGCAATGTCCATTTCTCGAAGTTAAAAAGACTGAAATAGAAGCTGCCATCATTCTCGATTCCTGCCTAATATCAAGAATTTATATAGATGCAAATACATGTGATCGCGATCAGATTCAGGAATATCGAATCTTAGAGTTTTGTGGGTATTCACCTGGAGGGCACCATCAATAGCGAGACTTCGGGAACATCCAGAAAACTAAGATTGCAAAATTTTTTCCATCAAATATTCAACGTCAGATAGTATCTCTTTTAATGACCCGACATCTGAAATGATGCCATTCAGAGGAGCAAGGTTTGGATTGTTATCAAATTGGGAGTTTCCAATTAATAGGACAGTTTTTTTCATTCTCTTTCCCTTTTCGCCATCTCACTAGCAGCTTTCATTAATAACTCCATTTCTTTGGCGTTACCAGCTTCTCCCTTGAATTTTATTTCTTCACCGACGATCTCAAGTGCAATAATTACTTTCTGTCCGGCAAATCTTCGAATTAAGTAATCCAAAACTTTAACAATATTAGAGGAGTTGACTTCAGCATTCAATATGCCATGCACGAAGTCTGATCCAGCTTTTCGAATATGTCCTTCTTCAGCCCTTTCGTCATTATCTGCGCCTCGCAAGAACTTGCGACTGATATGCATTATTTCATTCACACACCGCAATTCCTTGATTAGTTCGATGACTTTAGACTCTTTATCATCTAGACTGTAGCCATCAATGAATTCAATTTCTATTTTTAAATTGATCATAGGGAAATTTGAGATAATAGTTAATGTGTAATCTAAATTAAAAAACTATTAAATTAAAGAACTATATAACCGCAAGTAAAATCAGTTCGAAAATCTTCTCTTGGAAGCTTTAGTGCAAGTGTAAAGCATCATTTTAATTTTCATTTGTCAACCAAGTTAAACTGAAGCTCAGGTCAACTCAAAGCATCAAGAGCTAATTGAGAATAACCACCGTATCCTAAGCAACTCAAAGTCTTTCGGGGCTCGACAAGGTAATTAATAGAGCTGTCCTTTACGGTGGGTTATTTTTGTGGTCGTAGTGATACAACTTGAATTTTATGTTTATTGGCCTGTAATGAACTAGAAAGGTTTGAAAGGGTTGTCAAGACTCTCTGAATAATTCCTTGAAGATTGAAGATACTCGCTCCTTTGTTTTTACCCAAACATCGAAGCTGATGTCCATATCCTGCCCGTGCTCCATCCCTATGATGCCTCTCTGAACTACTAAAAACCTGCATGGGCGAGGGTTGCGCTAAGATTGCGGTGTTGCGTTCTCCAGCATGTTCCCTATGTGGTTGTTTTTTGGTCGCCTTGTGGCTGTGGCTCTGGCAGTGGTGATGTTCGGGCAGTTGTCTACGGCCCATGCGGCATCCTTAACCGATGGGGTAGTCCAAACCGTATTGGATAACGGACTTACGGTTCTGACCAAGGAGGTTAAGACCGCCCCAGTGGTGACGGTGCAGGTGTGGTACCGCGTGGGGTCACGGAATGAGCGACCGGGGATAACGGGGATCTCTCACATGGTGGAGCATCTGATGTTTAAGGGCACGCAAACCCGCCCGGTACAGTTCGGGCGATTATTTAGTGCCCTCGGGAGTTCTTCCAACGCCTTTACCAGCTACGACATGACCGCCTACTACGGCACCGTGGGCAGCAATAAACTGAATGGGCTGCTGGAATTGGAAGCAGATCGCATGGCCAATGCCCGCGTCGGGGCCGAAGAGTTAGGTAGTGAGCGCTCGGTGGTGCTCTCAGAACTGGACGGGGGAAATAACAATCCTGGCACGCGGCTATACCGTCAAGTCATGCGGGCAGCGTTTCCCCAGAGTTCCTACGGTTGGATGGTCATTGGCGATCGCCGGGATGTAGAAAACTACACCGTTGCAGATGTTCAGTCCTACTACCGCACGTTCTATCGCCCCGATAATGCCACGCTGGTGGTGGTAGGTGATTTTGAAACCCAAGCGCTCCTAAGGAATGTGCGCCGACTGTTTGGTGGCATGACCCGCCCCAGTACGCCGCTGCCGGCAGTGGAACCCCTCACCACCCCCCTGATCGCGCAGCCCATTACTCAGCCGATCACACTCAGGGAGCCGGGAAGTGTGCCTTTTTTGCTGGCAGTGTACCCGACCTTGCCCAAGGTGACCGATCCGAACATTCCGGCATTGGATCTGCTGGAAAACATTTTGAGTGGCGGGCGGAGTTCGCGACTCTATCAGGCATTGGTGGAAAAGGGTTTGGCCACTAGTGTTAGTGCCAGCGCGTCGGGAATGATGGGCCTAGGGTGGTTTTCATTCAATGGCACGCCCAGCCAAGGAAGAAGCCTAGAGGAGTTGGATCGATTAATTTTGGCGGAAGTGGAACGGCTCAAATCCGGGGGGGTAACTGCCGATGAGCTGGCCCGGGCGCAGCGGAATGTGCGCACATCTTTTATTATGAGCAATCGCGATATGGTTTCCCAAGCCAATCAAATTGCTTATCTGCAAACCGTAACCGGTGACTATCGCTTTGGCGATCGCTACTTGGCGGCCATTGCCAAGGTTACCCCAGCGGACATTCAACGGGTGGCGCGGCAGTACCTCGATCCCCAACGGCGGGTGGTGGGCTTTTTTATGCCCACGGTGATTACTGCCCAGGCGGGACAAAACATCACGGGCGATACCCGTACCAGCGAAGTGCGTCCCAGTGAGCCAGTGAACCCGGCGGAAGTGGCTAAATATCTGCCTGCCAATGTCCTGAGTTTGAATCCGCCAACGGTGCAGCCGGTTCGTCCAGAACGCTTTGTGTTGCCCAACGGCCTGACGACCCTGCTGCTGGTGGATCGCAGTTCCCCCACGGTGGCGATCGCCGGCAGTATTGAAGCGGGCAGTGGCTTTGACACCGCTGAAAAGGCCGGGCTGGCCGCCCTGACCGCCCAAAACTTGCGCAATGGCACCCGTCGTCAGACCGCCCTAGAGTTGGCTAAGACCCTAGAAGACCGGGGTGCCAGCCTAGGATTTGGCGCTGGACGCGAAGCCGTTGGGGTGAGTGCCCTGGCCCTCAAGGAAGACTTTCCCGTGGTGCTCAATCAGTTAGCGGAGGTGCTCCAAACCGCGACCTTCCCTGATGCTGAATTTCAGCGCAACCGCGATCGCAATCTAGTCTCCCTGAAATCCGAACTCGATTCCCCCGGCTCCTTGGCGCGGCGCATTTTCCAGCAGGAACTCTATCCCGCCGGGCATCCTTTCCATGTCATGCGAACCGAAGCCAGCCTCAAAGCCATCCAACAGGCTGACCTGGCCACCTTTTACCGGCAACACTATCGCCCGGACACCACCACCATGGTCATCATGGGTGACTTTGATCCCAATACGATGAAAACTATGCTGCGTCGCGAATTTGGACCTTGGCAGGCCCAGGGTATGGCCCCTCGTCTCACCTATCCTGAGGTACCCCTACCCGATCGCCTCACCCGGAAGCAAGCAACGCTTCCCGGCAAGACCCAAGCCGTCACCCTCATGGGACACCCTAGCATTACCCGGCGTGATCCCCGCTACCATGCCTGCCCTGATTCTGAACCCAAGTC
>JAAUUH010000037.1 GCA_012031145.1 Oscillatoriales cyanobacterium SM2_2_1
GCTCCCGATACTGGGGGTGGGTATTCATCCCTGTCCCCGCCGCACTGCCGCCAATCCCAAGCACACAGAGTTCTTCAGCTGCCCGGGCCAGCCGCTGGTGATGCTCGTAGATCACATGGGCATAGGCCGTAAACTCATCCCCCAGACGCACTGGAACAGCGTCCTGAAGATGGGTGCGCCCAGATTTAACCACGTCTCCCCAGAGTTGTCCCTGCCGCCGCAGTTGTTGCTCAAGATCCTGCAGGGCGGGCATGAGATGCGATCGCCAAGACAGTAAAGCCCCTAGGCGAATCGCCGTCGGAATGACGTCGTTGGTGGACTGCCCGTAATTCACATGGTCATTGGGACTAATGCGGCTGTAGGTTCCTTTGCGATCGCCAATTAACTCCAAAGCCCGATTAGCCAGCACCTCGTTTAGGTTCATGTGATGGGAGGTGCCTGCCCCCGCCTGATAAACATCCACGACAAATTGATCACGCCAATGCCCCTCAAGAACCTCATCGCAGGCGGCGGCAATTGCCATGGACAGGTCAACTGGAATGCATCCCAGTTCCGCATTCACCAAGGCGGCGGCCTTTTTGATCAAGATTCCAGCATCTATGTAGTGGGGTAGGGGACGAATCCCGCTGATGGCAAAGTTATCTAAGGCCCGTGCAGTCTGAATTCCGTAGTAACAAGGTTCGGCGATCGGCAACTCACCCATTGAATCCCGCTCAACTCTAAATTCGCTCATAAACTTTGGTAATTGATGCTTGGAGACCTAATGCCTATGAGTGTACGATCTTTAGCTTTTCTTTACAATTTTTTGCCCGGTGATGATAGAACTTTGCAGTTAGGCTCCAAAGGATGACAAGCAGTTGTAACAATTTCCCTGATCGTGACGAAGTTACAGCTTATGGCAAACTCCTCCCATCCTTCCTAGGGAGGTCACTTCAGTGACGGTAACTCACATAGCTTAAGGAGAGTTTGCAAATTGTAATAATTAACGCCGAACTGTCATTGTATAAATTCATATGACACAGGATTTCTATTTCATCTGGCTAAGGGATTAATTTTCCCCTATGGCGGGAGATGTTCCGGCTGTCAACCGATTGTAATATCAGTCAATAAAAAATATTAGGAGATAACGAAGTTATGTTCGACGCATTCGCCAAAGTGGTCTCTCAAGCCGATGCTAAGGGTGAATTCCTCAGCACCAGTCAGTTGGATGCTCTGTCTGCCATGATTGCCGATGGCAACAAGCGTTTGGATACTGTGAATCGTATTACATCAAACGCTTCGACCATCGTAGCCAACGCTGCCCGCGCTCTGTTTGCGGAGCAGCCCCAATTGATCGCCCCAGGCGGCAATGCTTACACCAACCGTCGGATGGCTGCTTGCTTGCGCGACATGGAAATCATTCTCCGCTACGTCACCTATGCCATGATCGCCGGTGATGCCAGCGTGTTAGACGACCGTTGCCTCAACGGGCTGCGGGAAACCTACCAAGCACTTGGTACTCCTGGGGCTTCAGTAGCCGTGGGCGTACAAAAGATGAAGGAAGCCGCTATTTCCCTGGCCAACGATCCCAACGGTATTACCCGTGGCGATTGTAGCCAATTGATGTCTGAGTTGGCTGGCTACTTTGATCGCGCCGCCGCAGCCGTAGCTTAGTTTTTTTAATCTCTCATTTTCTTCTTTAAACCGATATTTTTTGGAGTTGTTTGTACCATGAAAACCCCGATTACTGAAGCAATCTCTACTGCAGATTCCCAAGGCCGCTTTTTGAGCAACAGTGAGTTGCAGGCTGTTAACGGTCGTTTTGATCGCGCCAAGGCCAGCATGGAAGCTGCCCGTGCCCTGACCCAAAATGCCCAAAGCTTGGTCGATGGTGCGGCCCAAGCGGTGTATAGCAAGTTCCCCTACACCACCACCACTCCTGGCAGCAATTATGCCGCCACTCCCGAGGGTAAAGCCAAGTGCGCCCGTGACATTGGTTATTATCTTCGTATGGTTACCTACTGTTTGGTGGCCGGTGGTACTGGCCCCATGGACGAGTACCTGATTGCTGGACTGGCAGAAATCAATCGCACGTTCGAGTTGTCTCCGAGCTGGTACGTCGAAGCCCTGCGCTACATGAAGTCCAACCATGGACTGAGTGGCCAAGCGGCAAACGAGGCCAATACCTACTTTGACTACGCCATCAATGCTTTGAGCTAGCGCGATGAAGGTCTAGCCCAGTGCCCAAGGGGAGGAGTTTGGCTCACCTCCTTGGGCATTTTGATAGGAATTTGACAAAATTTTGTTTTCTCGGTGCCAGTACCTGCAGGTTATGGCCGTCTCAATTTTTAACAAACATACATTAGGAACCCCATATGGCTGTAACTACTGTGGCAAGTCGGCTAGGGATTACTGCGTTTCAAGAGTCCGCGCGGTGGAGTTGCGTTCCAACTATTCCCTAGATGAGGTGGAGGTGGTGATTCGCGCCGTCTATCGCCATGTCTTGGGCAATGATTACATCATGGAGAGCGAACGGCTCAAAAGTGCTGAATCGCTGCTGAAGGATGGCAATCTGTCGGTGCGGGAATTTGTGCGCGTGGTTGCTAAGTCGCCGCTTTACCGGGATAAGTTCTTTGCAGTAAATCCCCAGATTCGCTTTATTGAATTGAATTACAAGCATTTGCTAGGGCGAGCGCCCTACGATGAGTCGGAGATCAGCTTTCATAATGACCTCTATGCTCAGCAGGGTTACGAGGCGGAAATCAATTCCTACATTGACAGTGAGGAATACTCCGCTAGCTTTGGTGATTTTACTGTTCCCTTCTATCGGGGGTTTGAGACCCGTACCAATGGCTCGGGGCAGCGTACCGTGGGCTTTAACCGCATGTTTCGGCTCTATCGCGGCTATGCCAATAGCGATCGCGCCCAAGTGGAAGGTAAGAACGCCCGACTCACCCGTGAGCTAGGGAAGAACCTCGCCAGCAGTATTGTGCCCCCTCGGGTGGCTCCGAAGCTTGGGCTTATCGCGCCAGCAAGGATTGCGCTCCCAGCGTCCGCCTTGGCATGGGGGCCGATGAAAATGGGCAAGTTTTCCGTATTGAGGCAACGGGCATTTATGGCTTGGGATATCCCAGAACCCGCCGCAGCAGTATGGTCTACCTAGTTCCCCTAACGGAGCTGTCGGCAAAATTGCGCCAGATTCAACGCATGGGCGGCAAAATCGCCAGTGTCACAGCGATTTAGTTTGGATTAAATGGGGAGTCACTCCCCATTTGCTTACACTAATCGATGCGCTCAGATTTGTAATTCAATTTGCATTTTAGTCTTTAAGGAGAAGTTGACGTTATGCACGGTCAGTCCACCATTGGCGCTGCGGGTAATTCGGAATCAGGGCGGCGCGTTTTTCGTTTTGAGGTTGTCGGATTGCGCCAAAGCAGTGTTACCGATCGCAATGCCTACCCCATCCGGCGTAGTGGCAGCACGTTGATCACAGTGCCCTACAACAAAATGAATGAGGAGATGCTGCGCATTGGTCGGCTGGGTGGCAAGATTGTCAAGATCGAACCGATTGTGATCTGATGCGGGGGTGTGCCATGGCTGAATCGCCCCACGACCAAAGTGCGGAGCCAGTAGCTCTGACAGCGGAACGGGCGATCGCCCAACTAACCGATAGCGATTTGAGCCTACGCTACTATGCAGCTTGGTGGCTGGGGAAGATGCGGGTGCAGGAGGCCGTCAGGCCGCTTTTGGCGTCCCTTGTCGATACTGCGGATCGCACGGAATTGGGTGGTTACCCCCTGCGACGTAACGCGGCGCGGGCCCTCGGCAAGCTGGGCAACCCAGTGGCGATCACGCCCCTAATTCAGTCTCTCCAATGTGAGGACTACCACGTGCGGGAGGCGGCAGCCCAAGCGATTGAGGAGATTGCGGCGGCTTCGGAGGCGGGTTTTGCGGCGGCACAACGGGCGATCTCGCCCCTAGTAGAACTGCTGCAACTGTCCCAGCAGCCCTATGAGGCGATCATTGAAGCCCTTGGCCGCCTGCAGCGGAGTCCTGTCGGGAACTGATCATGCCCTTTTTGTCCCATCCCCAGGAGCGACTGCAATTTGCGGCAGCGAGAGCCCTGTATGGCATTACTCGGGATTCCCAATTCGCCGAGCGTTTGGTGGCGGGTTTATCCCATCCCGATGTCAATTTGCGGCGTACTGTCCTCACCGACCTCGGGGAAATTGCCTATCTGCCCGCTGTGGCGGCGATCGCCCAGTGCCAAACCGAGAGTAGCTTCCGTTTATTTGCCCTGAAAAAAATTCTCGATGCCCATCTGCCCCATGCCCTATTTGACCTTGAGCTTACCGAACCCCTCCAACAACTCATGTTGTATATGGATGAACTGCTATGAATGATTCCCTGTCCCCCTTGAAATTGGCGATCGCCCAAGCTAGCACTCCTACGGATTTAATTGCCGCCGTAGAGAAACTATCCCAAATTGGTGAGTCTGCGGCGATTCCCGATCTGATCGCTGTCTTTGGCTATAACAATCCTGCCGCTGCCACGATTGCCATGAAGGGACTCATTGCCCTCGGTCAGGCCGCTGTTCCCCAACTGATCCATCTGATGGATGATTACAACTATGGGGCTCGGGCCTACACCATCCGTGCGCTGTCCGCCATTGGCGATCCCCGCGCCCTAGATCTATTAATTATGGCGGCCCAAAATGACTTTGCTCCCAGTGTTCGGCGGGCGGCGATCAAGGGGCTAGGTACCCTGCAGTGGCGTTGGTCCGATGATCCCGAGGGTGATCGGCAACGGGTTTTGACCGTCCTAGAGCAACTCCTAGATGACACCGATTGGTCTATGCGCTATGCCGTGATTGTCGCCCTCGATCGACTTCAGGGGGAATTGGACGCGCCAACCCTAGGGGCGTTACTGCATCTTGCCAAGCATAAAGAGGGCGATCGCACTGTTCAGGCCCGAATTTGGACTGCCCTGCAACGCCATGCCCCCATCCTCGTGCCCGCCTAACTTTGTCCTTTACGTCCTACCACCATGCTCCCCCTACTCAATACCAAACCAACTACCCAAAACCATCGCGTTCCCGGCTATGAGGTTCCCGACGAGGACGATGCGATGCTCTACCGCCTAACGGATATGAGCGACAATGAGCAGATCGATGCCATTATCTGGGCCGCCTATCGCCAGATTTTCAGCGAACACCTGATTCTCGAAAGCTACCGTCAGCGATTTTTAGAATCCCAACTGCGGAATCGGCTCATCTCTGTGAGCGACTTTATCCGTGGTTTGGGTAAATCGAATGTGTTCTGCCGCCTCGTCCGCGATACCAACTCCAATTACCGGTTTGTCGAACTCTGCTTTACCCGATTTTTGGGACGCCGTACCTACGGCAAAGATGAGCAAATTGCCAACTCCATTATTTTGGCCACCCAAGGCCTAGACGGCTTGATCGACAGCCTCATCGACAGTGAAGAATACCGTGCCAATTTTGGCGTCGACCTTGTGCCCTACCAACGGCGACGGATGGGCGATCGCCCTTCAATCTCGTCACCCCCCGCTACAGCGACTATTGGCGGGCCAAGGAAGCCACTGCCTTTAGTTCTGGTAGCGGTCTGGCTTTGCGGCGCAATCTCACTGCCCAAACCCTGCGGGTTCGTAGCGGCATCCCCTCGATGTTCCTGTCCATGGCTGAATCCCTAGCCCCTGCCCAAATCAACTACCAATACACCCTAGCCCGCGCCATCAGCCCGAAGCAACTTTCCCTGCCAGACATGGGCAGCGGTGCCAGCTATGCCCCCATGGGGCGACGGGAAAGCGCCACCCCCTACCGTTATTTACCCAATTAGGAGAACGCCATGCTCCCCCTACTCGCCTACAAGCCCACCACCCAAAACCACCGGGTTGATGGCTATGAAGTCGGTAACGACGATACCCCTGCCCTCTATCGCCGGGAAAACCTCACCAGCCCCAGTGCCGTCGATGAACTACTTTGGGCTTCCTACCGTCAGATCTACAGCGAACATGAAATCCTTGACTCCTTTCGCCAACCCTTCCTGGAGTCCCAGTTTCGCAACGGCATGATCACCGTCCGTGAGCTTGTGCGCGGTCTGGGTAAGGCTGAACCCTTTTACCGCATGGTAGTTGAGACAAATTCTAACTACCGTATTGTGGAAATCTGCCTCAAGCGGTTCCTCGGCCGCGCCCCCTACAACCGGGACGAAACCATTGCTTGGTCTATTGCGATCGCCCAAAAAGGCATTGGCGGGTTCATCGATCTTCTCCTTGACAGCAACGAATACCAACAAACCTTCGGCGAGAATACCTTGCCCTATCAGCGGCGACGGATGAAAGAACGGCCCTTCAATCTTGTCACCCCGCGCTACAGTGATTATTGGCGCACCAAGCAAGAGCAGGATTATCCCAAACAGGGGGACATCCGTAACTTTTTGGATCTGGCACGGCAGCTTAATCCCAAGGGTCAAAAGCCAGTTGCACCGGCCTCTGTGGCCAACGTGCGTTTGCTGGACATGACCACGGACAAGCCCGCCACCAAGGTGCCCGCTTCCATTCGCGGTTCATTTTCCTTCCCCGTGCGTTGAGCCTTCACCCTATTCAAACGTTTTTTTAACTTGCTAGGAGATCATTTATGGCTGCCGTCTTACCCCTTTTGCAATACAAGCCCACCACTCAAAATCAGCGTGTTAAAAGCTTTGGCTTTGCCGATGAAGATGATGACACCCCACGGATCTATCGGATAGAAAATGTCTCCGATGTATCCGACCTCGATGAACTGGTTTGGGCAGGCTATCGGCAAATTTTCAGCGAGCACGTCATTCTCGAAAGCAGCCGCCAAAAGTTTCTCGAATCCCAACTCAAATCTGGCATGATCTCGGTGCGGGACTTTGTGCGTGGCCTAGCCAAATCTGACGTGTTCTACCGCCTCGTCGTGGAACCCAATTCCAATTACCGTGTGGTGGAGCTTTGCCTCAAACGAATTTTGGGGCGAGCCCCCTACAATGAGCAGGAAAAAATTGCTTGGTCGATTGTGATTGCCCAGAAAGGTGTTGGGGGGTTCGTTGATATCCTGATCAATGGTGACGAATACGAAGCCAGCTTCGGCGAAAGCACCATTCCCTACCAACGCAAGCGTATGGGAGCCAACGCCGAAGGGCGGCCCTTTAACCTCAGCACACCGCGCTACGACGCTGACTATCGCGATCGCGCCGGCATTACCAAGTACGACTGGCAGTTTACCCTCCAGAAGTACTTTACTCAGCGGGAGAAGCAGCGCCGCTTGGCCGAGGGTGATCCCCGCAAATACCTCGATTTGGTGCAGCAAATTGATCCCAAACGGGTCTATCCCGGGATGACGCGGGCCTCGAGTCTGCCCGATTACCTGTCCAAGGTGCCCTATCGCGGCCGCCGTTAGTCCAGCTGCTAAAGTTCTCTAACCTCCTCTCCAGATCTGGGGAGGTTTTTTCTTTTCATAGCGACAGCAGGTGTAGCATTTGCCCCAAGTGCAGGCGCATTTGCTGGCATCGTTGCTGTTGCATTGCGGGCGATCGCGCCGTTCGCCACTGCACCACATCCATTTCTAGCAACCGGTAACAGCGATCCAGTTCCACACGAATCCTCAAATCCATATTGCACTCCAACTGAAGCCAGTCCCGCCATTGGGATAGGTCTCGATCTACTTGCTCCACCCCATCCAAGGATAGAAGCGCCGCTAAAGCTGCCTCCACCTGTCGCCGTACTTCAGCCTGTGTCATTGGTTGTGTCATAGGCGCAGCGTACAATGAAAAAGCTCACTTTGCAGCCCCTATGAAGCCGATCGCCCTGACTACGCCCCTGTTCTACGTCAACGGACTTCCCCACATTGGCAGCGCCTACCCTACCATTGCCGCCGATGCCCTGGCCCGCTTCTACCGCCTTATGGGACACCCCACCCTCCTAGTCACGGGCACTGACGAACACGGGCAAAAAATTCAGCGCACCGCCGAGCAGCAAAATCTCCCCCCCCAAGAACACTGCGATCGCGTCGTCAAGGAATTTCAACACCTGTGGAATTTACTGGATATTCGATTTGATCGCTTCATCCGCACCACCGATCCCCGCCACACCGTCATCACCCGAGAGTTCTTTCAGCGCGTCTATGCCAAAGGCGATATCTACCTGGATCGTCAACAGGGCTGGTACTGCGTCGCCTGCGAAGAATTCAAGGAGGAACGAGAACTCCTCCCTGACCACCACTGCCCGATCCACCCCACTCTTCCCTGCGAATGGCGAGACGAAGCCAACTATTTCTTCCGCCTTTCCCGCTACCAAGAGGCGATCGCCACCTTTCACCACGACCATCCCAACTTTATCCAACCAGAACCCCGCCGTAACGAAGTCCTCCAGTTTATTAATCAGGGACTTCGGGACTTCTCCATCTCCCGCATCAACCTGAGCTGGGGCATTCCCCTACCCATCGATCCCCAGCACACCCTCTATGTTTGGTTCGATGCCCTCCTTGGTTACCTCACGGCTCTCCTCGATCCCGATGCCGAACCAACCCTAGTCAATGCCCTGACCCACTGGTATCCCTTCCATGTCCACATCATCGGCAAAGACATCCTCCGATTCCATGCCGTCTACTGGATTGCCATGCTCCTATCCGCCGATCTCCCCCTTCCAGAAGGTGTCTTCGGGCACGGACTCCTCACCAAAGATGGGATCAAAATGGGTAAAACTCTTGGCAATGTCATCGATCCCTTCGATCTTGTATCCCGTTACGGTTCCGACGCCGTGCGCTACTACTTCCTCAAAGAAATAGAATTTGGCAAGGACGGCGACTTCAGCGAAGAGCGGTTCATTGCCATCCTCAACGCCGATTTAGCCAATACCTTCGGTAATCTTCTCAATCGTAGCCTCGGCATGGTCAGCAAATATTGCCAGCAGCGTGTCCCCACTCCTCAGCCTACGGATTTGGATCCCATCCTTCAGCCAGTTCAAAACCTGGCCACCCTTCTCGGCGATCGCACGCGCCAACACTACCAAAACCTCAACTTTCGTGCTGCCAGCGAGATCATCCTCGACCTCGTCCGCGATTGCAACAAGCTGATTGACGAAACCACACCATGGAAACGGTTCAAAACCGGACAGCAAACAGAAGTTGATGCCATCCTGTACACCCTTCTTGAGTCTGTCCGTCTGGCAGCCTATCTCCTCAGCCCTGTTGTCCCTAACCTTAGCCGCGAAATCTACCGCCAACTTGGACTAAATCTCCAAGAAAGCACTTGGCAGCACCAAAATTGGGGTGTCCTCGCCCCAAATACCATCCTGCTTGCCCCACCCCTATCTTCCAACGTATTGAATTACCTCTCCCTAGGGAATGATTTCCTAAGCACAAATACTCACTTTACCGAAAATTGGTTATTATAGTAATGTCAAGTTTTCTTGAGAACATACCGAAGGTTCACGCATTCAGGTTGGGTTCGATTGTTTTAGGCAAAGCCAAATCTTGGATTTACCAGTATTTGCCCATTGTCAACCCCATAGATCAGCTAGAGCAACTCTTTCACTTCAAGATCCTTAACTTCTTGTATTTGTCAAGCCAAACTCCCAGCAAGAATGATAAAACTGTAAACAATATTTATATAAGTAAAATACCCTACTCTTAAAAGCCTAAAAGGGAAAAAAATGTTGAACTTTGAGCCAGATCATCTCTACGTCCAAGATCGCTCCTTAGCTGATCGCGGACGCGTTGCAATTTTCATCGATGGCTCTAACCTTTTCTACGCCGCTCTCCAACTGGGCATAGAGATTGATTACACCAAGCTTCTCCATCGTCTCACCAACGGAGCACGCCTCCTTCGGGCTTTCTTTTACACTGGTGTAGATCGCACAAATGAGAAACAGCAAGGGTTTCTGCTGTGGATGCGCCGTAATGGCTATCGGGTGATTTCTAAAGATCTTGTGCAACTTCCCGATGGTTCTAAAAAAGCGAACCTCGATGTGGAAATTGCAGTGGATATGATGGCCCTTGTTGGTTCCTATGATACTGCCGTTCTTGTTAGCGGTGATGGTGACCTAGCCTATGCCGTCGATGCCGCTAGTTATCGGGGTGTTCGCGTCGAAGTGATTAGCCTTCGCTCCATGACCAGCGACCACCTGATCAACGTCGCAGACCGCTACATTGATCTAGAAGGGATTAAGGACGAGATTATGAAAGAATCTCCTCGCCACAACCCTAACCCCTACAACTATCGTCCTGTTCCTTCAACTGTCAACGGCCATGAAGAAGAAGCTTGACAGTAGTGCCACTCCTACGTATATTATGGAATTCGCTGAAAAATTCTTGGCTTGCTTTAAGCAGTCAGTTCGTATTCTCGAAAATCCTTGTTTGATTGACCTGAATTAGGGACTGCTAAAACATTGCTAGTTCAGAAACCTCCTATGCCTATGCGTAGGAATTAATTTGTAAAGGATCAGATAAGACCATAGGGAGAGGTGCCGTGGCTCGTGTAGCAGGGGTGGATTTGCCCCGAGATAAGCGTGTGGAAATAGGCTTGACATACATTTACGGTATTGGTCTGACCAGTGCCCAAAAGATTTTGTCTGCAACTAAGGTCAATCCCGATACACGGGTGAAAGATCTTACAGATCTCGAGGTGACGGCTCTGCGGGGAGAAGTTGAAACCAACTATCAAGTAGAAGGTGACCTGCGCCGACTTGAAGGGTTAAACATCAAGCGCCTAATCGACATCGGAACCTACCGTGGACGTCGTCATCGCATGGGACTCCCAGTTCGTGGTCAGCGAACCCGCACCAATGCCCGTACTCGACGCGGCGGTCGGCGCACAGTGGCGGGCAAGAAAAAGGCCCCCGGCAAGAAGTAAACCTTAACCCTATTACACGGCGAACACCAATTTCCCTATGGCACGTCAAACTAATCGTCGCACCGGAGTGCGTAAACAAAAGCGCAATGTCCCCAATGGTATTGCCTATATTCAATCTACTTTCAACAACACGATCGTCACGATCGCTGATACGGCCGGTGACGTTATTTCTTGGTCCTCCGCTGGAGCTAGTGGGTTCAAAGGAGCCAAGAAGGGTACTCCCTTCGCTGCTCAAACCGCAGCCGAATCTGCAGCTCGTCGAGCGATTGAGCAAGGTATGCGCCAGATTGAAGTTATGGTTTCTGGGCCTGGTTCGGGTCGAGAGACGGCTGTCCGGGCACTCCAAGCAGCGGGACTGGAAATTACCCTCATCCGTGATATCACTCCTATTCCCCACAACGGTTGCCGCCCACCTAAGCGGCGGCGTGTTTAGTCCTGTTTTTTCTGGCATAGAAGTTATTGAGGTTGGCAGAGCATGGTAGGGAACTTTCAAGTCGAATGCATTGAGTCTTACACAGACAAGACTAACAGCCAGTACAGTCGCTTTGTCCTTGAGCCGTTAGAGCGGGGACAAGGGACAACGGTAGGTAACGCGCTTCGTCGTGTCCTTCTGTCCAATTTAGAGGGCGCTGCCGTCACCTCCGTTCGTATAGCTGGCGTTAATCACGAATTTGCCACAGTGCCTGGCGTTCGGGAAGATGTGTTAGAGATCATGCTTAACCTCAAGGGCCTAGTTGTTCGTTCCTACAGCAGTGCCCCCCAGATTGCACGACTCGTCGCCCGGGGGCCAGCGACCATCACTGCCGCAGAGTTCTATCCACTTCCGTCAGACATTGAGATGATCAACCCTGATCAGTACATTGCCACTCTCAATGAAGGGGCAACGCTGGAGATGGAACTCACCATAGAGCGCGGCCATGGTTATCGTCCAGTGGATCGTAACAGCCGGGAAGATCACACTTCTCCTATTGATGCCCTTAAAATTGATGCCATATTCATGCCGGTGAGCAAGGTGCGCTATGAAGTGCGCGACGCCCGTGTGAGCGAGGGTGTTAGCAAAGAGAGCTTAAGTTTAGAGATTTGGACTAACGGTAGCATCACTCCCCAAGAATCTCTCAGCCAAGCCGCCAACATTTTGGTTACGCTCTTTTCGCCCTTACAAGAAATTACCCTGGCACCTACCTTGGTCCAAGAGCGTGATGAGCAGGATGAAACCAAGCAGATCCATATTGAAGAACTCCAACTTTCGGTGCGGGCTTACAACTGCCTCAAGCGGGCGCAGATTAATACCGTAGCGGATCTGTTGGAGTTTTCCCAAGATGAACTGCTAGAGATTAAAAACTTTGGGCAAAAATCAGCGGAAGAAGTGATTGAGGCTCTGAAGAGATGCCTTGGTTTGACCCTGCCCGAGTCTAAGGCTGCAAAGGCTGCGCTTTAGAAAACTGTTGTCTGAGAATACCCAAGCGTAACTGATATAAACCTATGCGTCATCGTTGTCGAGTTCCCAAATTAAATAGACCGGCTGATCAGCGCAAGGCCCTCCTTAGGGCCATGACCACTGAACTGTTATTGCGTGGTGAAATTACCATCACTCGTACTCGCGCTGACGCAGTGCGAACCCATGTCGATCATCTAATTACCTTGGCCAAGGATGGTTCACTCCACGCCCGCCGGCAAGCTCAAGCTTTTTTGTACCACAAGTCTGTGAAAGCGGGAGAACCAGTGAAGCCGGTGATTAGCAAGAAGGCTAACGCTGCCCTCCCTGAAGAGGATCGTGTGCGCCAGTTGGTAGATCTGCTATTTGAACAGGCCGCAAAGCGCTACGGTGATCGTGCAGGAGGGTACACCCGCATCATCCGCACGGTGCGTCGTCGTGGGGACAATGCGGAAATGGCTGTTTTGCAGTTGGTCTAAGGGTGCTGTCGTGGATGCCGCTTTGCCGCTATCGGTTCGTCGTGTTGCCCTTGTGATTCAATATATTGGGCTGGATTTTTGTGGCTGGCAACGACAATCCCGTGATCCCAGCGTCCAACAGACCATTGAAGATGTGCTGAGCGAGCTCTGCAATCACCCCATCACACTTCACGGCGCGGGGCGAACAGATACTGGAGTCCACGCTGCAGCCCAGGTAGCGCACTTTGATACGACATCCGTGATTCCTCCAGAGCGCTGGGCCAAGGTTCTTAATGCCCGGCTACCCAACGGTATCTTGATTCGAGAGTCAGCAGAAGTTCCTTTGTCGTGGCACGCCCGCTTTTCGGCCACTTGGCGGCGCTATCGCTACACATTATTTACGGCTGCGATCGCCAATTTGTTTATAGGGCAATTCAGCTGGCATTACTACCTTTCGCCTTTGGATGCGGGATTAATGCAGGCTGCCCTTGAGCCGATGCTTGGCGAGCAAGATCTGGCTGCCCTGCAACGCTCTGGTTCCCAGCGTCGTCATGCCCGCCTTGAGGTGCAAAAGGCCGTGTGCTGGCGAGAGCAGCATTTTGTCTATGTGGAAGTGCAAGCTAGTGGGTTCCTCTATGGCATGATGCGCCTGCTGGTAGGACTCCTAGTGGATGTGGGGCGATCGCAGCTCAGTGTGTCCGAATTCACACGGATCTGGCAGCAGCGGCTTCGCCATAGAGTGAAGTATGCAGCCCCCCCCCAGGGACTTTGTCTTCTCGGCGTGGGGTATCGGGAACACCCCTTTGGGGAAGCCACGTGCCAGTCAGCACTGTTTACCCTGCGCTGACTCTGAGTTGTTAAGTTCAACTTTTTTAGTTTGTTTCTCGTTTAACCCTTTTATGACCACTACCATGATTAATCCCAACCGAACTTTTCTGCCCCCCGTGGTAACCCAGACCACAGAACAAAGCTGGTATCTTATCGATGCAACGGGCCATCGTTTGGGACGGCTTTCGGCAATGATTGCCATGATCCTGCGGGGTAAGAACAAGCCCACCTATACACCCCACCTTGATACTGGCGATTTTGTGATTGTCATCAACGCGGAAAAGGTGGCCGTAACCGGTCGCAAAAGTACCCAAAGGGTCTATAAGCGTCACTCGGGACGCCCGGGGGGGATGAAAGAAGAGAGCTATGACAAGCTCATGAAACGTCTGCCCCAGCGTATTCTGGAGCATGCAGTGCGGGGGATGCTGCCTAAAAACCGTTTGGGTCGGCAGTTATTCACTAAGCTAAAGGTTTACGCTGGTAGCAGTCATCCCCATGCGGCCCAGCAGCCCCAAGTTCTGACCCTTTCTACGATTCCTGGAGTGAAAAATTAATGCAGATTCAAGATCAGTCCAACCGTGCTATTTACTGGGGTACGGGCAGACGCAAAACCGCTGTTGCCCGAGTGCGCGTGGTGCCGGGCACAGGCAATATTGTGATCAATGGAAAGCCCGGTGACCTATATCTGCAGTTTAATCACACCTATATCAGTGGGGTTAAGGCTCCCTTGGAGACCCTCGGGCTGGAGAATGAATACGACATTTTGGCTAATACCTTTGGTGGCGGTGTGACGGGTCAGGCAGAAGCAATCCGTCTCGGCGTGGCTCGAGCGCTGTGTGAATTGTCGCCAGAAAATCGCAAGCCCCTGAAGGTGGAAGGGTATTTGACCCGCGATCCCCGCTGTAAGGAGCGGAAAAAGTACGGGTTACGCAAAGCACGCAAAGCTCCCCAGTACTCGAAGCGTTAGGGTAGGTTCCAATCGCGGCAGAATGTTAGCCAGCCTCTCCGCTTTTGGGGAGGTTTTGCTTTACGGGCTAATTCTGCCAAAGGTGTGTTGCCCATGGATAGGTCTCCTAGGGTGAAGGACAGTTCCAATAGGGGCAAAGCAGCGATCGCGCCCTGTCCAATAACAGCCATACCCAAAAGTTGTCCTCGGGGGGTAAAGGCAATTTTGTAAAAGTCAGTGGCGGTTGCTAGCTGGGCTGTTCTAACATGGGCGGAGGAACGACCCATCGTTCCGAATTGCAGCACCGGGGGAATAATAGGGTAATACTGGGGACTTCGACGAGGCGATCGCCCGGATAGAGGTATGCCGAGAGTCCGGTACAGCAAAATTGGAATCTGCCAAGGTGCGCGGCATACCCAATGGCGAGCATGATTTATTGACAGATCTGGACTCTGGGGCAGTTGCAGTACTAGGGTGGCGGTAGCCGAAATCTGGGTGGCAGCGGGGTCAGTTAACCAAGCGCACTGGGTTAAACCCTGGTCGGTGGTCGGCTCTACAGCCGAAACTCGGCAGGGGGCATAGACCCTTATCCCTGAATCCGTTAAATGGTAGGTCACTAAACGGGTCACTTGGCGATCTAGGCTGGGCAGTAATGGGTCAGCAACTAAAGTCACTGCTACCCCTAGGGCATTGACAACTTGGGCGATCGCACAACTTAGGGCATCACCACCCACGATAATTAAAGACTCTGGGAGAGACGGGCTTTGGAATAGGGCAGTTGGTGTCAGCACCGGGCAGGTTGTGCGACCGAGGGGCGAACGCACCTTGGTTGGGGACTCATCTACAACGATGACATGGCGAGCAACGAGGCACCGTGTCGCAGTCCGGATGACTTGGGGACGCTCCCAACACCAAGGCTCAGGTATGACGTCTAATCCTAGAATGCTCGAACCATCTTCCTCAGGTATAAACGGGCGGGAAGACCATGATATAGCCGGTTCACCCACTCCACGAACTGGGAGCACCGATTGCCACTGGCGGACATGACGCCACAGCTCATCGAGGTTGGGGTAGTGAGGATCAAACACTTGGGCCACCTGTGCCCCCACAGACACGGCCCTCCTAGCTAAATTTCCGGCTATGGCTCCTCGCCCAACGACAATCAGATCATAGGCGATGGACACGGGCACTCCATTGTACTGACCAACCCCTAATTTGCCGATAAATGAGTTCTGAAGTCGGCGGCTAAAAATCTAAATCAATAACCATGAAAACACAAAACGAGAAGTGAAATTTGATTTTAATAAAACTTAATAACCTTTACATCCTGTTAGGGTGAATTACAAAAGATCGGCTCACAATTGGTGATTAGAGGAACAAAATTTGTAAAGAAAAATTGAATTATTCCTATTCCCTTCGGTATAATGACCTAGGTTTTGAAGTCTTGATCTCACTCCCCAAACCATTACGAAAAGGAGGTATTGAGTGGCACGAAGACGGAAGCGCAAGAGCAGGCGGCGTCAAGAGGGGCGGCGAATTATGGAACATATTCCCCAGTTCAGCTTGGAGAGCGGCGAAGATAAACCAGTAACCGCAGCTCGCAAGTTCATCCAGTCTCAGGGGATTCTCCCTCCGGCTTTATTGCTTGTTCGTCGCAATGAGCATACAACAGATCGGTATTTTTGGGCGGAAAAGGGTTTATTTGGTGCGCAATATGTGGAAGAAAACCATTTTCTGTTTCCCAGTTTGAGACCTCCCGATGAAATTCTAGAAGTTGCTGCTATGCGCTCATAGATTTTGTGAGATCTAGCAGTATTAATTAGTACCTGTTAATCAGAGAGATGGAGATCAGTTCTCCACCTCTCACCTCGCTTCCTCTCCCGTAATTGGAGAGGATTTTATTATGCGGAAAGTTTGCTGTTGGTTTTGGGGGATTTACGGGGATTGCTAGTGGAAGATTTGGGGGATTTGCGGTTAGCCGCCGCAGAAGTGCTGGCTTTTTTAGACTTGGCAGGGGACTTTTCAGTTAAGAGGGCGATCGCCGCTTCTAGGGTCAGGGTTTCTGAGGACTGTTCCTTGGGCAGGGAGACGTTAATTTTGCCCCATCTGATGTAGGGCCCATATTTGCCATCGCAGAGGTCAATAGCTTGATCGTCGGCGGGATGGGTACCGAGGCTGCGAATTACTTTGACACTATTGCCACGTCCGACCTTGGGTTGGGACAAGAGTTCTAGGGCACGGTCAAGGGTAATGGTATAGGGGTCATCGTCACCCTTGAGGGAGCGAAAGTCGTCCTTAGTATCCAATCCTTTTTCGTGGACAATAAAGGGCCCAAACCGCCCAACATTGGCTTTGATGCTCTTACCGGTTTCGGGGTGAATGCCCAAAAGGCGGGGCAAAGAAAGAAGCTTGAGGGACAGTTCGAGGGTGACTTGGTCGGGGGTAATGCCCTTGGGGAGAGAAGCCCGCTTGGGTTTAGTCTTGCTGTCGGTAGCTTCTCCCAACTGAACATAGGGGCCATATTGACCGTTGAGAAGATAGATGGACTCTCCGGTTTCGGGGTGGATCCCAACTTGGTCGGGACCCTCCAGTTTTTGTTTGAGCAGGTGCTCGATGGTTTCGGGGGCAAGATCGGCGGGAGTCAAATCTTGGGGGATCGATGCTGTAACTGTCTCTTCGCCTTGGCTCACTTGGAGGTAGGGGCCAAATTTACCGATTTTGATTTTGACTTCTTCGAGCCCTTCGAGGGTAATGGTGCGGGCTTGCTCGGTGTCGATCCGATCATCCTGTTGTTTGACAAGATGGCTCAGTCCGTTTTGACCCAGATAAAACTGCTGGAGGTAGGGTAGCCAATCTACGCTGCCGGTGGAAATGTCATCAAGGGTCTGCTCCATCTGGGAGGTGAAGCTGGGATCGACTAGGTGGGGGAAGTGCTCTTCGAGGAGGGTGGTGACGGCGAAGGCGGTGAAGGTTGGGGTAAGGGCGTTGTTTTGCAATTGGACGTAGCCGCGATCGCAAATGGTGCCAATGATGCTGGCATAGGTGCTGGGGCGGCCGATGCCTTCGCTTTCTAAGACCTTGACGAGAGCCGCTTCGGAGTAGCGGGCCGGTGGCTGGGTTTGGTGCCCTTGGGTGATCAAGTCGCGACAATCGATGCGATCGCCCACTTGAAGGTGCGGTAGTAGGGTTTCCTGCTCATCAAGGGCAGCTTCAGGATCATCGGAGCCTTCGACATAGGCCCGGAAGTAACCAGCAAAGTCAATGCGCTTGCCGGAAGCTCGAAAAATGGCATCTTCAACTTGAATTTGGACAGTGGTCATGGTCAGACGAGCGTCCGCCATCTGACTGGCAACGGTGCGTTTCCAAATCAAATCGTACAGGGCCAGTTCCCGTCCACCCAATCCAGTTTGCTGGGGGGTGCGGAAGGTTTCCCCTGCGGGACGAATCGCCTCGTGGGCCTCCTGGGCTCCTTTACTTTTGGTGGTGTACTGCCGAGGCTGGGGGCTGAGATAGGGGTCACCATACATCTGGGAGACACATTGGCGGGCGGCTGTGATCGCCTGTTGGGACAGGTGCACAGAGTCGGTGCGCATGTAGGTAATAAAGCCCTGTTCGTAAAGGGACTGGGCAGTGCGCATGGTGTCGCGGGCTGAGAGGCGCAGCTTGCGATTGGCTTCCTGCTGTAGGGTGGAAGTGGTGAAAGGGGGGGGCGGGTTTGCGGGTGCTGGGTTTTTCTTCTTGGGAACTCACTTCCCAGGGGGCTTGACGCAGGCGCTCTTGGAGCGTAACAGCAACGGCTTCATCCAGTAAGAGCACAGCTCTGCCCCTGACAATCTGACCGGTACGGGGGTCAAAGTCTTTGCCACTGGCGATCGCCCGCCCCCCAACGGAAACCAATTGGGCTGGAAAGGTGACTTTAGGGGCAAAGAGGGTAGCCTTGAGATCCCAATATTGGCCGGCGCGGAAGGCTCGCCGTTCCCGCTCCCGTTGGACAATCAGACGTACCGCCACCGACTGCACCCGCCCGGCGGAGAGTCCGAAGGCAATTTTTTTCCAGAGGAGGGGTGATAGGGTGTAGCCGACTAAGCGATCTAAGATACGCCGGGTTTCCTGGGCATGCACCAGTTTTTCGTCAATATCACGGCAGTCGTTAAGGGCTCGGCGAATGGCCTCAGCGGTGATTTCGTGAAAGACCATGCGTTTAATTGGCACCTTAGGAGCCAGCAATTCCCGCAAATGCCAAGAAATACTTTCGCCCTCCCGATCTTCGTCCGTGGCCAGAATCAGTTCAGTTACTCCCTTGAGGGCCGCTTTGAGTTCGCGGACGACTTTCTTTTTATCTTCAGGAATAATATAGAGGGGTTCAAAGTCGGCTTCAACGTTGACGCCCAGCTTAGACCATTCGGCCCGTTTGTGCTCTTTGGGAATGTCACTGGCGGACTGGGGCAGATCGCGCACGTGCCCCATTGATGCCTCAACCCGAAAGCCCTGGGGTAAAAACTGGCGGATCGTACGGGCTTTGGTAGGGGATTCAACGATGACAAGAGTTGACATGGTGCTGTGGCGGCAAGAAAACTTGGGTAGTTTATTCCTATTCTTTATGTATATACAATGATTGCCCCAGGATTTTCTACAAAACTTTGGGACGGCTTACTCTACC
This sequence comes from Oscillatoriales cyanobacterium SM2_2_1, assembly GCA_012031145.1. Taxonomy (GTDB): domain Bacteria; phylum Cyanobacteriota; class Cyanobacteriia; order Pseudanabaenales; family Pseudanabaenaceae; genus UBA999. Next base: position 19,199 of record JAAUUH010000037.1, read on the forward strand.
TTAGTAGGGGGTAAGGAAAGAAAAAGGGGTGTGCCAGCGGCAACCACAGTTAGTCCAATCCAAGCATTGCCATTGGCGTTGGCGTAGGCCAAGCTGCTGTAAAGCATGAACAAGCAGGTGGTGCAAAAGGCGATCGGTAGCAGAGGGTAGAGGGGTATGCGAAAGGGGCGAGGGCGATCGGGTTCCCAGGTGCGGAGCACAAATATTGATAGTCCGGTGAGCAGGAAGAAGAGCCAAAAGACGGGGGCAGTATATTCCACTACGGTTTCGATGCCCTTGCGTTCCCAGGCTCCAACCAAGATTAGCATCATGGCGATCGCACCCTGGGTCAAAAGCGCCACTTGGGGGACATTGGCCCGTTCACTCCATTGCCCCAGCCATTCCAAGCGGGGGATGGTTGTCCCAAGGGCATAGGCACTGCGGGCTCCGGTGAGAATGGTGCCGTGAATGGAGGTAACGGTGGCGATCGCCACGATCAGGGCAATCAAGATGCCGGCATCGGAGCCGACCACCTGCTGCATCAGCACCACCCCCACAGCTCTGGCTTGAACCGTACCCTCGTAGCCCAGGGCTCCTAGGTAGGCGGCATTGATCAGGAGGTAGGCGAGGGTGATCAGCCCAATGCTGCCAACCATCACCCGGGCCATGTTGCGAGGGCCTTGCTCTACTTCAGCCGAAATAAAAGCCGCTTCGTTCCAGCCGCCGTAGGTGAGCAACACAAAGACCATGGACAAACCCAGGGAACCCTCGGATGGGGCATTGCTGCTAACCGGGAGTCCGTTGCGGATCACGGCGATCGCCCCGGCTGAAATTACCAGCACCAAGCCCAAGAACAGTAAGGATGCTGCTACATTTTGCACCCATGTGCCAATGCGAATGCCAGCCACATTGAGGGCCGTAAAGGTAACGATCACTACCTCGGCATAGATCGCGGAGGAATAGTCCCCCAACCGAAAAACTGCGCTGAGGTTGTCACCGAGGACAAGGGCTAAAAGGGCGATCGAGCCGGTCTGAATCACCGTCATGCGGGCCCAGACAAAAAGGAGGGCAACCTCTGCCCCAAAGGCTTTGCGCAAAAATAGATAATCTCCCCCGGCGTCGGGGTAAGCGGCGGTGAGCTCGGCATAGCATAGCGCCCCAACCAAGGAGATCACGCCGCCCAAAAGCCACAGCCCTAGGGCCGCGCCGGCCGATCCGGCATTGGCCGCCACGAGGGGGGGAAAGCTAAAAATCCCCGCACCGATAACAATGCCCACTACCAGGGCGATCGCATCAAAGACACGGAGACTGGGGCGGGGTTGGTTCATTGCAGTTGGCTGAGGGCAAGTTGTCCGCAGTGCCACAGTACACCAATGAGGAGATAAAGCAGCGCTAGGGAGGCAATACTGTTGCCGTACATCCGGTTTTGAGGAGCGGAAGCATAACCGATCGCATAGGCTAGCCGTCCGACGACCCAAATCATCCCGGCGATCGCCCCTGTCGTTGGCGAAAGAAATACCGCATAGAGCCAAAGGCTAGGCAGAAACAACATTAACTGCTCTAGGGTGTTTTGATGGGCCCGGAACACCTGCTCAAACTGTTCATTGCCAGTGATCCGAGGCGGCATAATTTGATGCTTGACACGGGATGCGCCCACCCAAATGCCCAAGCCAAAATACAATAGCAGAGCGAGGGCGCTGACAAATGCAGGGTAACTAAGGGTACCAAGATCCATAGAGGGACGCTAACAAAGGGCAGATTACTTTTAGCACATTTGCTCTCCCTGCCGACAGCCCGACACGGTATCAGCGTTAATGCGCCCATCAATTTTATAGGCTGGGGACGGAAACTCTCGCCGTGAAAGCATTTGACAGCGAAATGATGACAGCCCCTAGTGGAGCATTTGGGATAAAAACTGACGGGTGCGCTCCTCCTGGGGATGCTGAAAAAATTTGTCTGGCGTGTTGATTTCAATAATTTGTCCCCGATCCATGAGCACTACCCGATCGGACACCTCTCGGGCAAATCCCATCTCGTGGGTGACCACCACCATCGTGACTCCTAGGGACGCTAAGGTTCGCATCACATCCAAAACCTCCCGAACCATCTCTGGATCCAAAGCCGAGGTCGGCTCATCGAACAGCATCATTTTCGGCTCCATCGCTAGGGCTCGAGCGATCGCCACCCGTTGCTGTTGTCCGCCCGATAGTTGGGCCGGATATTTATGGGATTGCTCCAAGATGTCCACCTGGGTTAACAGGGTTTCGGCCCGGGCGATCGCCGCCCCCCGCGACAGCCGCCGTACCCACATCGGTGCCAAGATGACATTCTCCAAAACCGTGAGATGGGGAAACAGGTTGAATTGCTGAAACACCATTCCCACCTCCCGCCGGACGTAGGCAACCGTATTCCGATCTTCGGTGAGAAGCTTGCCTTCAATTAAAATCTGTCCTTTTTGGTAGGATTCGAGGGCGTTGAAGGTGCGCACCAAGGTGGATTTCCCCGAACCTGACGGCCCCATAACGGTCACCACTTCCCCGGTTGCCACCGATAGGCTGACGCCCTGCAGCACATGCAGCTCACCGAACCACTTGTGTACTCCGATCGCCTCAAGCATGAGCTGCCGCAGGAACTCCTAGGGACTGCCGTATCGAAGCCATAATGGCTGGAATGTCGTTGATCGTCGCTCGGGAAAAGCGATCCTCTCCCACCATCACTAGGGGGGCCTGCTTACATCCTTTCTGGCAACCCACCGCCCGCACCCGCACTTGCCCTACCAGGTCAGGATCGGCACTGACTGCGGCTGTCAGTAAATCCTGCAGAGAACTACCTCCACCGAGCGAACATTTTTTACCATGGCAGATCCCAACGGTGACCTCTCGGATTACCAGCACTTGGGGGGGGGAATCCACTGAATCATCCAAATCATCCAACAGTTCCAAGCCGTAGGCCTTCAGGCAGTGCTCCTTCTTACAGATGCCCGACACCTTTAAACGCGCTCCCCGTGTTAAGGTTTTGCCCGCAGCGTACACATGGCGATAGAGAAACGCACAAACTTCCTTGCTAAGCTTGATTTCCCGCCGCCCCTCAACAGTCTCAAGGTGGAGGTAGCGGGGAGAGTCTGCAAACCCCAAAAAAACCCTTCTAGAGTAAAGTCCGCCTTAGCCGTCATAGGGTCAAACATCCTTCTAACCATCTCCTTAGGGTAGGGAGATCCCCAAGGTGGGATCGACCTACGCTCCAAATTTGAATCGCCGTTGTAACGCCATTCGCTTCCACGTGTAGGGGCTGTCCCGATGCACAGGAGCAAGGAATTTCTAGTTCCCTGAGACGATGATACATTGCCCAACGGAGGTCGCCGGGAAATATAACTATTTTTTGAACTTCATTATTTTCTAACCTAAACGCCACTTGATCACCCCCTTAATGACAGTATTTTTTGAGAGTAGGCAGTAAAAGACTACACAATAGCCATTTCCCTAGAGTTCTAGGATGGGAAATGCTAAAAACGATACAAAAACAAGTTAGCCTAGATGATAGTTATTTGCAACAATTTTTTTTTGAGTTTCTCCTAGACGGTAGCCAAGAGGGGAATACGGCAAAAAAACCTGTGTTAATTTTTGAATGCTTCTTGAGAATTTATGCTGAACTGGATCTCTATTGCGAAAATTTTCTCCTCCCTGAGAGTGCATTATCCCAATTAATATGCAATAGCGACTTCTGTAACCCTTGGCCGGAGGAGCTTTTCAGGTATTATGAACTTGTGTGAATCCACCGAAAACTCCTCAATTCCTCAGTTACCAATTAGTCTGGAGCCTCCTATGCCTGCAACCCAAGTTCTGATCCAAGCCTACGGTCAAATTAAAGACAGTCCTGTTTCCCTTGACCTTTCGGTTACGGAGCCGGTGAGTGAAGGGATGAATATTCTACTTGCCAGTTTCCAAGCCCTTTATCTTCAGTATGAGAAGCATCACTTCGTCATTGAAGGCCCTGAGTTTTACTCCATTCATGAATTCTTTTCTGAGAGTTACGGGCAGGTGCGGGAATATATCCACCAAATTGGTGAGCGGCTGAATGGCTTGGGTGGTGTGCCGGTGGCGAGCTTTGCCAAACTAGCGGAGCTGTGCTGCTTCACTCCTGAAGCCGATGGCGTGTTCCATGTCCGCACCATGCTCGAAAATAATTTGGCTGCTGAGCAGGTGATTATCGGGGTGCTGCGGCGGATGGCAGCCCAAGCTGAGAGTCTGGGCGATCGCGCAACTCGATATATCTACGAAAAAATCTTGATCGAGACTGAGGATCGCGCCTTCCATCTTTCCCACTTCCTTGCTTCGACTTCTCTCACCCTCTCCATTCCCAGCAACAACTAGGGTTCTACTGTCATTTCCTATGGAATGGAAATGGCGGATCTTCTGTCCTAGGCACTTCCCCAATTTCTGGGGGAGTAATTTGGGTATCATTCCTAAGATGATTTGATTGAATATGAATCAATCATCTTTTGTGGTGCGAGGCGCTCCTGTTGATTTGGTCAATGTGTTGATTTGGTCAACAGGAGATTTTGCTCTGGCTCTCCATCTGGTTCTATCTGTGAGGTCTCATTTCCTAGGGGTTGAGGCTGAGAGTGCGGACAGCAAGGGAGAGGGATTCTTCAAAAAGAACATCCTGTCCCCACCGTTGTAGTTGCTGACCAAGGAGTGCATCGGCTCTTTGGTCGGAGAGGGGGGAAACTTGATGGATCTGGCAGACTTGGGCACCGCCGGAGGCTTCCATGCGGACACAGCCAGTAGATTGGGAGCAGAAGACATTGCACACGTTCGCCCCGGGGTTAGAAGAAGTAAGCTTGAAGCCAACGAGGTCACCGACAACATCGCCCACATCCGCCATGGGAAGGGCGGCGAGTTCGGCGGTGATGCTCAGGTCGTTTCGACCACGGAATTCGAGGCGGTCAATACTGTACTCGCCCCCCACATGGATGCGGGTGACGGGTTGCCACGCTAGACGGCTGGCAAGCCAGCCAAGGAAGAGCCAAGCTTGGGTACTGTTGCCCCGCTCATAGTCAATGGTGATGTTATCAATCTCCCAAGCAGCTGATCGCCGTTCAGGAGGGTCAAAGGCTTGGGCCGTAAGTTCTTGCCATGGGGCGAGGCGCTGCCAGTTAAGGTCAGCTATGGGAATGTCCGCTTGGAGGCATTGATGGACGCGGATTAGATCGGCTTCGGGGTTGGTGAAACAGGCGGAGTCCACAATCACGCGATCGCTCAACTCATGGAGTTTGGCGAAGAGGCGGTGCTCAAAATCGGGGCAGCACTTATACCATAGGAAGATTGGAAGGTCGTGGATCAACAATTCGGAGACAAGGGCCGGAATGCGCTCGAAGGCGTTGGGGCTTCCCTTCAAGGTTATGTATTCACCACAGATTAGGGAACTGCGGGTCTTTTGGATCGGGCAGTAGGCGGCGACTTGTGCGGTAATCTCTTCTTCGCCATCATCACTGGGGAGGAGATCGAGGACGCGGCAGGGGCTTTGGGAGGCGATCGCATCGATGGCGGCCATGCGATCCTGGACGCTCATTTGGGCGGATTCGATGACAACAAGGTTAAAGGTTGTGGCTCGGGCGGCGGCATTTTCGCCATAGGATTGCCATATTTTCGCTAGCTCGGCTTCGATTTGGGTGACCAAGACATCCTTGGGAGCCTGGAGGGAGACGATGGGGGTTTGGGGGGTAGCAACCATAGGGGATCAAGGTGGGTGGTGGGGAACACGGAAATGGGAGGTGGGACTAGAGTCGCCGCCACTGGCGACCATCGCGGGTGATCAGCAGTTCAGCTTCACTTGGCCCCCAAGTGCCAGCTTCGTATTGGGGAATGAGGGCGGGGTCGGCGGGGGCTTCCCAAGCTGCAAGGGCAGGAGTGACCACATTCCAAGCAGCTTCAACTTCGTCGCCACGGGTGAATAGGGTTTGGTCCCCTAACATGCAGTCCAGGAGCAGACGATCATAGGCATCGGAGCCTTCGATACCAAAGGTTTTGCCATAACCGAAGTCCATTTCTACGGAGCGCGATCGCAATTCCGGGCCGGGCAATTTGGCTTCAAACCGTAGGGCTACGCCTTCGTTTGGCTGAATCCTGAGGGCCAAGATGTTAGGAGAAACTTGGCGGGCAGCGGATTGGAACAGGGTATGGGGAACCTCGCGGAACTGAATGGCAATTTCGCTGACCTTTTTGGGCATTCGCTTGCCTGTGCGCAGGTAAAAGGGCACACCCTGCCAGCGCCAGTTGTCAATTTCAAATTTCATGGCCACATAGGTGGGCACAATGGACTGGGCATTGACATTGGGTTCTTGGCGGTAACCGACGACGGGGGCCCCTTTCATCCAGCCTTGGCTGTATTGGGCGCGGACGGAGGAGCGTTCGAGGCGGCGGGGGTCGGCTAGGCGAGTGGCTTGGATGACCTTAACTTTTTCGTTGCGCAGGGCGTCGGCTTCCATGGCGTTGGGCGGCTCCATGGCGGTGAGGCAAAAAAGCTGCATCAAATGATTTTGCAGCATGTCGCGCAGGGCTCCGGCATTTTCGTAGTAGCCAGCGCGGTCTTCGACGCCAACGGTTTCGGCGACAGTGATCTGAATGTGGTCGACGTATTGGCGGTTCCAGAGGGGTTCAAAAATGGCATTGGCAAATCGCAGAACAAGGAGGTTTTGGACTGTTTCTTTGCCCAAGTAGTGGTCGATGCGGTAGACTTGCCGCTCATCACAGGCGCTCTGAACGACGCGATTGAGTTCCTGGCACGAAGACAGGTCGCGACCAAAGGGCTTTTCGATCACAAGGCGGGTTTTGGTGCGATCGCCAATCATGCCAGCGACACCGAGGTTGGTAATCGCATCTACAAAAAAATTGGGGGAGACGGCGAGGTAGAAAACACGGTTTCCCCGGGTACCCCGCTCCTGATCCAGTTGGGACAGAAACTCCTTAAGTTTGAGATAATCTGCCTGCTCTCCCATATTGAGGGATTGGTAATAAACACCCCGGGCGAAGTCCTCCCAGACAGCGGCGGAGCCAATGCCATTGGAGAATTTTTCGACTCCTTCGAGCATCTGTTCGCGAAAGTAATCGTGACTCCAAGGACGGCGGGCCACACCGACGATGGTCAGTTCGGGGGGCAGACGGCGCTGCTGTTTGAGGTGATAGATGGCTGGGATCAGCTTGCGAATAGTTAGATCCCCAGAGGCCCCAAAAATGACCATGATCAATGGCTCTGGGGTGCGCTCCTGTGTTAGTCCGACCCGAAGAGGGTTCTCAAGAATCTGCACCATAGTCACCCGAAACCCACAAAAACTGCCCAAATTCTAAAAGGCGATCGCCCCAGCTAGGGGACTATGATGTTTTTCTTTAGCTTTGGAGGAGTGAGCCGTGGACTGGCCAGTGGCGCTGTGTCAAGGGGATCGGGTGGCGGTGATATTACCCAGCGGGGCGGTGCGGGAGCCGGATCGGTTGGGGCGCGGCCTGAATTTGTGGCGTGATCGCGGCTTTGTGGTTGAGATGCCCGATTGGCAAACAGCTTCCCTGGACCAACCCCAGCCCTATTTAGCGGGTAGCGATCTCTGGCGGCAACAGGAGCTGATCCGGGTCTGGAATGAGCCCGAAATTCGCGCGATCATCTGCGGGCGCGGGGGCTATGGGGCCATGCGTCTACTGGAGGGACTAAATTGGCAGGCCTTGACCCAGGAACCGAAGTGGTTGGTGGGTTTCTCGGACGTGACGGCGTTGCTGTGGGGGG
>JAAUUH010000038.1 GCA_012031145.1 Oscillatoriales cyanobacterium SM2_2_1
TTAGCTACACCAGAGGAACACTGGTCGGCGACAGCCATGATGGCTGGGGTTGTAGCTTGGGAAGCAGCCCCTGCGGGAGTTAGGTGTGGGTGCGGGCGATCGCGTGGGGGGTGCGGTTGTCCTCCGGGGCGACGGCGGTGATGCAACTTTTGGCTTTGGTCAAAATCGGGGCGATCGCCGTCATTCCTTCCCGGCGGTGGCACCAGACCGAGCAGGAGGATTGCTGTCGCCTGCATGGGGCGACTATCATCATTGACGCCGATACCCCATCCCCACCACCCTTGGTTGCAGCCGATTCCCTCTGGAGTTGGGGTGATCGCCTGGCTGATGACGCAGTTCAGGGTATTTACTTCACGTCGGGCACCAGCGGCACGCCTAAGCCAGTGCCGCTGACTGTGGGCAACCACCGCGCCAGTGCGATCGCCATTCATCAACACATGGGTATTCGGGCCGATGACTATTGGCTCAACTGCCTGCCGCTTTACCACATCGGCGGTCAGGCGATCATGTGGCGTAGTCTGTTTTGGCGAATTCCTTTTTTTTGTCTGCGATTCACCCCGGAGGCTACCCACTTGGCGGTGCGGGAACACCCGATCACCTACATCTCCCTCGTCCCTACCATGCTCTGGCGGCTGCAATCCCTGATCGAGCGATCGCCGGAATCCTGGCAACGGCTGCGGGGCATCGTCGTCGGTGGGCCCCCTTGGGAACCGAACTGCGCCGCTGGGCAGAACGATGGCATTTGCCCCTATGCCCCACCTATGGCATGACCGAGACCGCTTCGCAATTGACGACCCTTTTGCCTTGGGAGATGGCGGCAAAACCCGAATCCGTGGGGCGATCGCTACCCCAAGTCACCCTGCGCCTCCAAGCCGATGGTGAGCTGTGGGTGCAGGGGGCCATGGTTTCCCCGTTTGTCGTCCCTGCCTCGGGATGGCTAGTTACGGGCGATCGGGCCCACTGTGATGCGGATGGCTACTGGTATCTCCAGGGACGGATGGCGGACACGATCAACTGTGGTGGCGAAAAGATTAACCCCCAGGAACTGGAAGACCTGCTCACCCAGCATCCGAAAATTGAGGATGCCTGTGCGATCGCCCGCAGCGACCCGGAATGGGGGCAGGTGGTGGAAATTGTGATCGTCACCGCGTCGGAGGTGGTGCTTTCCCTCGGTGCGGTGCAAGAATTTCTCCTCGCCCAAAACCTACCCCGCTACAAACTGCCCCGCCATCTGTGGCATTGGCCGGCCCTGCCGCGCACCGCCAATGGCAAGTTGCAACGGCAGCAGGTGGCTCAACGCATCGTCACAAATTCTTCGGCACTGGAGGGGTGAATACCAATCGTGCGATCCAAATCCTTTTTGGTCGCTCCCATATTCAGGGCGATCGCCATACCTTGGATGATCTCTGCGGCGTCCTTCCCTACCATGTGGATGCCTAAAATCCGCTCATCGTTACCCTCAACCACCAGTTTCATCATCACCCGCTCTGGAGCCTCGGAAAATGTGTAAAACATTGGCTTAAAGCGGGAGCGATACACCTTAACGCGATCGCCGTACTGGGCTTTGGCTTCCTCCTCCGTTAACCCCACCGTAGCCCCCTCCGGCTGGGAGAACACCGCCGAAGCGATCCCTCGATGACTGATGGCCCGGGGCTGGTGCCCGAAGACCGTATCGGCAAAGGCCCGCCCCTCGGCGATCGCCACGGGTGTCAGGTTGACCCGATCCGTGCAATCCCCCACGGCGTAGATGTGGGGTTGGGAGGTGCAACTGTCGTGGGTGACGGCGATCGCCCCCTTAAGGGTTTCCACCCCCGCCTGCTCTAGCATTAGCCCCTCAAGGTTGGGCTTGCGGCCTGTGGCCGACAGAATGGCATCGCAGCGAAGCTCTTGGGCTTCACCCGCCTCATTGGTAAAGCTTAGCCGCAACTCCCGGTCTAACTGCTCCACCACTAGGGTGTCGGGGTTAACATTTGTGTGGAACTGAATCCCCTTTTCCACCATGGCTTCCTGGATGGTGGTGCGCATATCCTGGTCAAAACCGCGCAGAATTAAATCCCGCCGAATGACTTGGGTGACGTCCGCCCCCAGCCCACGCATGATGCCGGCAAATTCCACCCCGATATAGCCCGCACCGATGACCACAAATCGGCGGGGAAACTCTGGCAGCAGAAACATTTCACGGGAAGTTACGGTGTGCTCCATCCCCGGACGATCCAGCCGCACCGCCTCCCCACCAACGGCAATCAAAATGCGCTCTGCTGTCAGTTTGCGATCGCCCACCGCCACCGTATGGGGATCAACAAAACTGGCTATCCCCCGGATTAGCGCCACATTATTTTTGGCTAACAAATTGATATGCACCTGATTCAGCCGCAGAACCTCCTGCTGCACGACATCTCGTAGTTTGGCCCAGTCCAGCGTCGCAGTCACTGGCGACCAGCCATAGCCCACGGCATCGTCTAGGTAGTGGGGAAACTGGGAAGCGTAAACCAATAGCTTTTTGGGCACACAACCACGGATAACGCAGGTTCCACCCACCAAATCCCCCTCGATAATTGCCACCTTAGCCCCGTAGGAGGCAGCACGCTTTGAGGCCGCTAGACCGCCGGAACCCGCCCCAATGACCAACAGATCGTAGTCGTATGCCATCACAGTTATTTGCACCATAAACATTCTCCCTATTTTAACTAATGCAAAATCATAGCGACTACGACTTTCTTGGGTGGAGCAGATGAACTGGGGGATGGATCCCGTAGGTGCAACAAAAATTAACGCCCAGAAATAGACAGCGTCAATCACCGCAAAGTAGGCTTAGAAAAATCATGGTCTTTTAATTTTTTATTACATAGTGTAAAGGAACGTCCTATGGCAATCCAACGTGGTTCTAAGGTTCGCATTTTGCGGAAAGAATCCTACTGGTATCGTGATGTCGGCACCGTGGCTTCGGTAGACAAAAGCGGCATTATCTATCCTGTGATCGTGCGTTTTGAAAAGGTCAACTACTCCGGCATCGCCACCAATAACTTTGCGGTGGATGAGGTTGAGGAAGTCGTCTAAGTTGATTCCATTGAGGTTAATTTGATTTCGTTCAATTGACCGTGCAGTTAATCGTGTTCCCCAAGGGAATGGCGTTGTGTAGTAGCTCTCCTGCTGATTGGCGGGGGAGCTTTTGTTTTGACATACGCTCAGAGGGAAAGGGGACGGTATAAAATACAGGTGCTTTTTAGCCCCCCTGCTATGACCCAAGGTTCTCGCTCCCGACTCCAACCCCGTGCCAAACGTCCGCCGCTCTGGATCTTTGGGGTCGGGGGGCTGGTGGGTATTCTTGGTGGCGCGGCGACGGCGTTCTTTCTGCTGTGGCAGCAGAAGGATGGGGATGGGAATGTGCTGTCCGTGGCGCGGCTGATCCCCCAGGATGCTCAAGTGGTGATGGCGTTTAATAGCAGTGCCCAGCCCTGGGAGACCCTGCGGCAGTTTGGCACGCCCGATTCCCAACGGCTCATCGGGGACGGTTTGGAGCAGTCGCCTTTGAATGCGATATTGCGTCAGAGCGGCACGGAATATGCCAAGGATGTGCAGCCCTGGCTCTATGGCAGTGTGGTGACCGTGCTAGTGAATGATCCCAAGCAACCCAATGGGGCTCCAGAAACTCTGGTGATTGCGCCTACCCGCGATCGCACCCTGTCCAATGCCTTTTTATCCCGCTACCGTGATGCCCTCACCCAGCAGGGGGCCAAATTTACGCCCCAGGCCTACGACGGAGTGAACTACTTTGAGTCACCCGCGCCCAACCCCAACAGCCGCCTGATTGCCGCCGATTTAGATGGGCGCTATGTGGTTTTGTCTACGAGCACAGCATTATTTCAGCGGACAGTGGCAGTCTATCGCGGTAAACAGCCCAATCTGCGTGACCGACCGGGCTTTGAACAGTTTTTTGCCCCTAAAACCACAAGCCTCGCCGAGCCGTTGGTGCAAGTCTATTTGGATGGGGCGATCGCCCTAGAGTTTTTGGGAGCCACCACCCGGCTAAATTTTGGTGACCCCCTGATCAGTCAGTCGCGCCGCGAGTTAAATGCCATCACCATGGCCGTCGGCACCCAAAAGGAGGGAATTCGCCTAGAAGTTACCACCTATCTCAAGGATCGGGGTGGTACCTTGCCCGGCACGATTCAGGTGGCGGAGGGTGTGCCTCTGCAACTTTTGCCCCAGGAAACCTTTCTCCTGATTTCTGGCACCAACCTAGCCCAGTCTTGGCAGGCCCTTGTGGCCCAGGCTAAGGGTAACTCCGCTTCGGAGCAGATGCTCGACCAAATCCGCAAAGCGATTAAGGACAGCACCGATCTGGACTTAGAAAAAGAGATATTGCCCTGGACGACCCGCGAATTTGCGATCGCCGCGGTTCCTAACAACCAGGGCATCCTCAGCAACCCAGGGTTTGGGTTGATTGTTTTGGCCCAAACGGGCGATCGCAATGGCACAAAGGCTTTTTTTGACAAGCTAGACGCCGCTGCCCGCAGCAGCAATGGTGGCTTGTTGCCCCCGGGCATTGAGCCAAGCATCCAGAAAATTGGCGAGACCCCTATCTCCGCTTGGCAGGTGGGCAATGTTACCGTCGCCCAGCATGGTTTTTTGGGACAGGATGTGGCCTTTTGGGCCATGGGTACCCTCGGCAGTGAATTTGTGCCTAGGCCCGCCCGTCCATTGAGCGACAGTCGTCCCTTTGCCATTTTTACCACCGGACTGCCTAGGACTAATGGCGGCTATTTTTACCTCAACATGGGCAGCACCCTCACCATCATCGAACGGCTGATTCCACCCGAAGTTAAGTCCAACCCTGGGTACACCCAAACCCGTGCTGTTCTTGATGCGATTCAGGGCATCGCCGTAACCAATACCAACCTCAGCGATCGCGCTACCCGCCTCGAATTTTTGTTCACCCTGAAGCCAACTCCGGGGAATTAGACCCATCACCATCCATGGAGGGGAGGTGGGCTGGGGAGGTGGTGATGATGAGATCCTCCAGGTTGCGGGCGATCGTCTGACAGATGTGATCTAAGGGCAAATCGTTGGGGTCATGGCCAAAGGGATCCTCAATCTGCACCCCAATTTCCTCAATGCCCAGCAGCGTAAAGCTGATAATCGCCACAATCAAACCCGTCCCCCATCTCACCTGATCGACAATTTGAAAGGGCAGCGTCAGGCAATAAATTAGGAGCAACTGCTTGAGGTGAATGGAATAGGCCAGGGGAATCGGCGTTTTTTTGATTCGCTCGCAGGCCCCCAAGGCATCCACAGCAACGCCCATTAACTCTTGCATAATTGCCAGTTGGTAGCGATCAAGCCGCCCTTGGTGGTGCTCCTGATGCAGGTAATGGCTGATCCAGTAGGCAATTTTGAGGGGGGGGTGGTTGATGGTTTGCAACTGATGGTATTGCCACGGCTGCAAGAACGGCTCTATCTCTGCGGCGATGGGCTGCCCCCGCAAAAAACGCTTCATGGCGATCGCAAAGGCCGGAAGGAGACGCAGTGCCCGCTCCTTGTATCGGCGATCCTCCGGGGTGGGCTCTGCCACCGCCACCAAGACCATCCGCCCCAGGTTCCGCAGACAGTTCACCAAACTCCCCCAAGCCTTGCGTCCCTCCCAAAAGCGCTCATAGGCCGTATTCGTGCGAAATACCAACAGCAAACCTAACACCAGATTGGGGATCAAACTACTCAAAAAGGGTAACGACAGCCGGGCATAAAAGTGGTGAATCAGAAAAATCGCCTCGCCCAACACACCACAAAAAATCGCTCGAGGCAATACCTCCGGCAGTACCGATCCCTGTAGGCGAATTGCCAACCCTAACCAAGTTCCCCGCAGCCAAAGTTCTTTTTGATGTTTACCCATACATTCCTGATACGAGGCATGTTAGACAAATTTAAGCCTTTTTCGCCGTCCCCTCAAAAAAGCTGGGCCTCACCGCTTGAATGAACCCACGTGTGTTAGATTGTGTTAAGAATTTTTAAGAGGATTGCTATTGCACCATGAACCATTCCTCGGGGCCAAAACCTCTGTCTTTAACGTCTATCCTTGCCTTGCTCGTCGCGATGGTGGTTTCACTGGTATCTGTTCCCGGTGAAGCCCTAGCCTATGACGCTCCTGAGCTTTTGCCTGAGCGTTATACCAACGTAATCGACTTGGGTCGATTCCTAACCGCCGCCGAGGAACAGCAACTCGATGGACAACTGACTGAGTTCGAGCAGCGCACAGGCTGGAAGCTTCGGGTTTTAACTCAAGTCGATCAAACGCCTGGGCGAGCTGTGAAGGGCTTTTGGGGACTGAACGACCACAGTGTGATGCTTGTGGCCGATTCTCGGGGCAGAAATCTACTTAACTTTAGTGTCGGCGATGACATTTACCCCCTACTCTCCCGGAATTTTTGGATCGAGCTGCAAGCCCGCTATGGTAATCAGTTTTTCGTGCGGGAGCAGGGCTATGACCAGTCCATTCTGTCTGCCGTCGATACAGTGATGCAGTGCCTTGACAAGGGGGGGTGTTTGGTGGTTCCAGGCTTACCCCAAGAGCAGTGGGTGCTCACTCTTATGACATCCCTAGTTGGTGGACTCGTGTTCGGTTTTGCTGGACACCCAAGGCGCGAGGGAGAAGTTTTTGCCTGGCGTTGGGCTTTGATCCTAACGCCCCTCTGGGGAATGTTGTTTTTCTCTTTTGGCATCCTGCCCGTAGTGACGCGCACGGCGGATTGGTTGCCCATTGTGCGCAATTGTGCCGGCTTTCTGGGGGGAGCGGTGTTTGCCTATCTAATACCTTCGCCTCGGCGGGTGAGCGATCGCCCAGTGTAGTCCCCCAGATCGGTGGCTAGTCGTTTTCTGGTACTCTCAAAGCAAAACGACTATTCACCCTAAGGAGCATTTATGAAAGGATTTCTCTGTTTTCTCATGATTTGTGTGATGACGTTTAGTTTTATCCTGCCGACTCAGCCAGTTTTGGCGGACGTTGCTCCAGCGGAACTGCCTAAAACAAATTTTATCGAGCAGGATCGCAGCAAAATTGATTTGAATAACGCCAACATCAAAGAGTTTCGCGAGGTGCGCGGCATGTATCCGACCTTAGGACGGATTATTATTGAACATGCACCCTATCGCAGTCTTGATGATGTTTTGAGCATTAAGGGGCTGACAGAAAAGCAAAAGGATTTGATTCGGAATGGTGCTGATCGCTTCACCCTCCGCCAGCCCGACGAGTCGATGAATCGTGAACGGATTAACAATGCGCTGTATCGGCTCTAGGTTCTGTCATTTCAGTTTGGGATTTGCCCGTGTTTGATGCGATTGTGGTAGGAGGCGGGGCCTCAGGTTTATATACGGCACTATGTCTCTCCCATTGTTATGCGCGGGTCGCTTTACTGACCAAGGATAACTTGTCGATATCTGCTAGTGATTGGGCCCAAGGTGGCATTGCGGCAGTCGTGGATCCAACGGACTCGCCGCAGTTGCACTACGAAGACACCCTGCGGGCAGGGGTTGGGCTTTGCGAACCGGAGGCGGTGTCGGTTTTGGTTCATGGGGCCCGAGCCCAGATTGAAACGTTGGTGGATTTGGGTGTGGCCTTCGACCGCCATCGCGATCAGACCCTCGCCCTGACCCTAGAGGCAGCCCATTCCCGCAGGCGGGTGCTCCATGCAGCGGATGCCACGGGACGGGCATTGGTGAGCACACTGGCGGATCATGTGGGTAAGAATGCCCGTATTGAGGTGCTTGAGCAGTTTTTGGTGCTCGATTTGATTCTAGAGGACGGGCGATGCATGGGAGTTTGGGGCTTGGATCTACGATCGCCCACCACTGGGGTACGTGCTCTTTGGGCTCCGGTGACGGTTTTGGCTACGGGGGGAGGGGCGCAGGTGTTTGCCCAAAACACCAATCCACCCGCTAGCACCGGGGATGGGGTGGCGATCGCCTGGCGGGCAGGGGCAGCAATTCGGGATCTAGAATTCGTCCAGTTTCACCCGACTGCCCTGGCTGTACCCGGAGCCCCACGGTTTTTAATTAGTGAGGCGGTGCGCGGTGAGGGGGCCCATCTGGTTGATCGGACGGGCGATCGCTTTGTGTTTCGCGATCATCCCCAGGGGGAATTGGCTCCCCGCGACGTGGTCAGTCGCTCAGTGTTTCACCATTTGGAGGCAACGGGAGCAAAAACGGTTTTTTTAGACCTGTCGCCCATCGCCCCCGATCGCATCGCCTATCGCTTTCCCAACATCATTCACATCTGCCAGCAGTGGCGCATTGATCTATATTCCCAACCCATTCCAGTAACGCCAGCGGCCCATTACTGCATGGGGGGCATTGCCACGGATGTCTGGGGGGCGACCTCCGTACCCGGACTCTATGCGGTGGGGGAATCTGCCAGTACGGGTGTCCATGGGGCGAATCGTTTGGCTAGTAACTCGCTGTTGGAATGTTTTGTATTTGGCTCTCGGTTGGCGGCCCACCTGGCAGAGGTTGAGCCGTCCCATGGGCGAAGGGGGGTAGACCCCGGAACTGCGCCACACTGGCCCGCCCCTAGCCCTGAAACAACTGGGGCTCTTAACCAGCTCAAGTACGATTTGCAGGAACTGGTGTGGCACCACGCGGGCATTTGCCGCCATGGCGATCACCTTCGTGAAGGACTAGAATGGTGCAGCAGTGGCGATCGCACCTCCCCCTAGAGTCAAGTCGATTGGGGGCAGAAACAAGAAACCTACTGGACTATGCCTATCTCCTCATGCGTTCGGCTTTGTTTAGAACCGAGAGTCGCGGGGGGCACCATCGGGATGATTTCCCGGAGACGAATCCCCATTGGCAGGCGCACACAATTGTCGTTGGTGACGAATGGGCGATCGCTCCCCTTGAGCATCCCTCCCCAGTCCATGCTCCGCGATTGTGATGATGGGACAGAGCGGGGTTTTGTGAGTTTTTTTGGCAGCCTTGGCCGAAATTTCGCGAATTTTAAGCTGTAAATAACTTGGTTAGGACGGGGTGCAGTGTGAAACTCCTGGCTGGGGGTGAAACCCTTGACTAGGGGCGCAGCCCCCAACCCCCCTTTTCTTTCGATGTCCGAACCTACCCAAATATAGCTGAATATAGCTATAGACAGGGAGTGCTTCCTGGGGCAGGGGAGGTGGGTAGAGTTGCGGGTGCAGTTCTAGCCCATCCCCGGAACGCCTATGATCGGCTAGATCGCAGCTCCTGTTGAAATTTGCGCTGATAGCTCAGGAAGCGATTATGCCATTCCTTGAAGCGGCGATCGCCGTCGCGAACCAGCATTTGGCGGTATTGCTCAGAGGTCAGGTAACGGGTCATGGGAATATCCACAGGCAAGGGCACGTATCCCAGTTTACTGAAGATTCCTGGGAAGCGTGGCTATAGTTGCACATATCAAGATTTTTAGGATTTTCAGATCGCTTTTGACATCATGGTGTCTTATTGCTAGATTAAGAATTTATTCCTTGCAAAAGATTACAACGACGGGGAGTAACCGATGACCAAGTTTGAAACGGCAGCACAACAGGAATGCTACGAGCGGATTCGCCCTTGGCTAGAGGAGTTGTTTGCTGACGTGGAGACACCAGCGGGGGATGTGCCGGTATTTGTATTGCCATCCGGCTCGGCAACCGCTGTGGTTGAGGTGTTGCCCTGGGGGAGTTCGGAGTCGGTGATTGCCACGTGGTCCTATGTGGTCACCGGTGCCCAAATGACAACGGATTTGATGCATTTCCTATTGCACAAAAATGACGAGCTACCCTTTGGTGTGTTTAGCGTCGATGACCACGGCGATATTCGCTTCCACTCTACGCTGATCGGCTCGACCTGCGATCGCAGCGAGCTGCAATTATCTGTATCCACGGTGCTGCAAACCGCTGATACCTACGATGATCAAATTGTGGAAATCTGGGGTGGAGAACGGGCAATCGACCGTGTGTTTTAATGGATTGGAGGAATTGAATTGTTAACGCGATCGCGTGGCCCCTATGTCGCCTACCATGCCCCAAAAAGCCTGCTTTGCTAAGGTGCTTACTTGGCTACAAATGGACTACTCCGACCTCACGCCGGCGGTGGATGTCTGCCGAATTTTGTTACATCGCGGGTCGGCGATCGCCATCGTGCGGGTAGATCCCTACGGTGAGCAGGAAAGCCTGATTTTGGCCGAGTCCTGCGTGGTGACAGGCGCGGATTTGCGCACCGACCTGCTGCGATTTTTGTTGGAGCAAAATGCCCGTAAAACCTTTGGTGGGTTCTCGACCCGGCGGGATGGCAGTATTTGGTACCGGGCGGCACTCCTCGGCTCAACCTGCGATCGCTTGGAACTAACCATTGCCGTTACCTCCGTCCTTGATGCCGCCGACCATTATGACAACGAAATCGTTGCCATCTGGGGGGGGCAGCGGGCCGTGGAACGTAATCAATTCTCCAACTGGCTTTGATGCAAGCCCTGAGCGACTTGCTGCCGCCCCAAAATATTGAAGCCGAAGAAGCGATCCTCGGCGGCATTCTCCTAGACCCGGAAGCCATCGGGCGGGTGCTCGATGTACTGCGCCCGGAAATGTTTTATGTTTCTGCCCATGGGGAACTGTTTCGGTGCTGCTTGGCGCTCCACAGCACCTCCCGTCCCACCGACATGATGAGTGTGGCGGCATGGTTGGGCGATCGCCAGCTCCTCGATAAGGTTGGCGGTCAGAGCAAAATTGTCCAACTCTGCGACCGGGCCGTCAGCGCCGTTAATGTGGACTACTACGCCGAGCTGGTGGTAGAAAAATTTACCCGCCGTAAGCTAGCCGAAGCCGCCCGTGAAGTAGCCGAGCTGAGCTTCAACAATGAACTGGAAGTCAGTAAAGCCCTAGACCTAGCCGAACAAAAAATCTTTGCCGTCACCCAAGCCCGCGCCGCCCAGGGACTGGTTCCGGCCAGCGACATTCTGACCCAAACCTTCTTTGAGTTAGAGCAACGCTTTAATACCCTGGGCACCGACTCCGGCTCCGTAACCGGTATTGCCACCGGGTTCTACGACTTCGATGCCATGACCAACGGGCTACAGCGCTCGGATCTGATCATCATCGCCGGGCGGCCGTCCATGGGTAAGACTGCCTTTGGTCTGGATTTGGCCCGCAAAATTGCGGAACGCCATCGCCTGCCGGTGGCAATTTTTAGCTTGGAAATGTCCAAGGAACAATTGATCTATCGCCTGCTGGCCAGTCAGTCTAAAATGCGGGTCAACGATGTTGGTATTGATAGCTCCCGGCTGCGATCGGGCCAGATCAGCGAAAACGAGTGGGGCACCATCGCCATGGCTGTCAGCACCCTCTCTGAACTGCCAATCTACATCGACGACACCCCCAACCCCTCGGTAACGGAACTGCGCTCTAAGGCCCGCCGCCTCCTGGCCGAGCGTGGCGGATTGGGGCTGATCCTGATTGACTATCTGCAACTCATGGAGGGCTCCGGCTCCGATAACCGGGTGCAGGAACTCTCGCGGATTACGCGATCGCTCAAGGCCCTAGCCCGCGAACTGCAAACTCCTCTGGTGGCCCTGTCCCAACTTAGCCGTGGCGTAGAAGCCCGCACCAACAAACGCCCTATGCTTTCCGACCTGCGGGAAAGTGGCAGCATTGAGCAGGATGCCGATTTGGTGATCAATCTCTACCGCGATGAGTACTACAACCCGGAAACGCCTGATCGCGGCATCGCCGAGGTGATCATTGCCAAGCACCGCAATGGCCCCGTCGGCACCATTAAATTGCTCTTTGAGCCACGACTGACTAAATTTGATAATATGACCGCCCGGGGCGGTAGGGTAGGAGAACCAACGCTTGAGGAGCATTGCGGCGTGGATCAAAAGCTGATTGTTGGCTTGGGAGGGGGGGTGCTGCTGTTTGCCACGGCAGGGAGCCTCTATTTGGGGGGCACCGAACTCTGGGAGCTAGCGGCTCTCAAAATCCAAGGACAGTCGGGCAAGGCCAAAATCCTTAAGATTGAAGTGATCGACGATCGCGATGATGAATTCCGCAGCCAGACCAACTATTACACCGTCACGATTCGTGTAGACGGTGCCAACCAAGACACCCGGGTCGAAACAGTCTCAGAAGCGGTATTGGGAACGGTGCGATCGCAACCCAGTAGCCAAGTGGATGTCACGTTCCTACCCAGCCAGCCCCACATTGCCCGCTTCGCTGCCCAGGAGCTATCTTTTTGGCGGCCGGTGTTGCTTCTGGGGGTCGGCGGCGGACTGATTGCCCTAGGGGTTTGGGCCTATCGGGAAACCAAACAGCGGCCATAACCTCTGCTGGAAGTTCCCACACCAAACCAAATCGGCGATCGGCTCAGCGAAGCGAATGTGCTCTGTGAGTTGGGAAATCTCAAGCCAACCCCGAAGAAAGCATGTGGATCCTTTGGCAGCCCAGGAAGTTTACGTGGCCATCGGCGATCGCAACAGCCAAGGTCGCAGCGTATTGATGGACATCGCCCCCGCTCTCATTCAACCGAGCCGCAGCACTGAAGCGCCGCCAGTCCTAGAACAGGCAAAAATATTGGAGAGCAAATTGTTTTTTCCCATTTATAGCTATTTCAGATTTATTTGAGACAATCTCGTCCTCACCCCCAGCCCCTCTCCCATAAAGGGCGAGGGGAGTAACAGTACTCAAAACAACTATAATTGTGTCGCTCTTAATTAAATTGACTATATACAGCTTTCGGGTAGGTTCGGACATCGAAAGCAAAGGGGGCTTGGGGGCTGCGCCCCCAGCCAAGGGTTTCACCCCCAGCCAAGGGTTTCACCCCCAGCCAGGAGTTTTACCCCTGCACCTCGTCCTAACCAAGTCATTTACAGCTATAGTTGACAAGCTTTGGCTGACCATGCCGTGCTATCGCTATATTCGGGATGACTTCCCTCCGACTACCCTCAGAAACCGGGAAGAGGGCTGGGATGAAAACAAAGGACAGGAGTTGGCTACCAAACCCACGGGGTTTTTATCGAAACCAATTGGGTTTATGACCGTGGCTTTAGGCGGGGGTACCCTTTTGCTTGCCCTGATCCCGAAACCGTTTGCTCATATCCTCGTTCAGCGGCTCCAAACCGGCCCCCACATTGCTGGCCTTGGCAAACTTGTACACCAACCGCGTCGAAGTCAGGGCTTCGCTGCCCGCTAGGGCGATCGGCTTTGGTCAGCGGCTACCAAGAGTTTTGTGTTACCTCAAACATCTTTTGACATTCCGCTGCACCGGAATTGTTAGACTGAGTATTTAACAGAGAAGGAGGATAGAAAGGCTGAAACCAAATTAGCCCTTAACCGAGAAAATAAAAACCTCTGCTGATGTAGTGGGCCACACAAAGAGATTTTGTTTTACCAGATCTAAATCAATAGCAAGTGCCTCAATCTGTCTTTTTAAGCCCTCTTGATCAATATACTTAACGAACGCAACTCGCTCACCGATCTCTATCTTTGGTTCATTTATCAAAACTTGAACGGCAGGACTAATTTGAATTGGTTCCCAGATACCAGTAGCTCTATCAATCTCCATGCCTGTAATGTGATACATTGTCACACTTTTCGTGTTCAAGTTTCTCCACCAATCAGTAATCACGGAAACCTTTGAGCCGTCTTCTCTGTTAGAGGGATACCAACGAATTGCTTCAGAGCTATATCTAATGGCTTCTTTAACTTTTTCTTCCCACTGCTCATCACTTAAATCTAGACTAATCATTTTTCCTTCGGATTTTGAACGATCAATATATGCGTGAAAAGCATCAATATCTTCTCGATGAACCAGAATATACTGACGGAGTTCATTAAGGCTCATTGCGTTATACTTGGCTACTGTCATGGCTCATACCCTCCGGTGGGATTAATCTCAAAGTCTAGATTTTTTCCAGCAAGCACATATAGATTACCTGTACGCTCGTCCAATCTGACAAGTTCTATGCTTGTGTAGAGCCATCCAGGATAAATCATATTAGTGAGCCTATAACAGAGTCTATAAAGCCCTTGAACCTGAATATTTGTAGGTTTCGTATTCACTTTTACTTTATCGCAAAACAAAAATGTCCATTCTTAGAAGCATAAAACATTTAGTTTTAAGTAGGATGATGTGATTTAGGCTAACATGCCGTTCACCAATTCCGAGAGTTGGGCCAGTTGCATCGATACGGGATAGAGGGCTTCATCAAGGGTCAAATCTTGGCGCAGTTCCGACACTTCAAAAAAGCGCGGCAAAATTTCTGGGTTGCTTTCGGCTACTTCTAGGGCCTTGGTCACAAAAGCGCGGCTTTTGTCCCCCATTCGGGACAGGGACTTGCTTTCTTCGGGGGTGAGGTCGATCAAAAAGGGCAGTTTTTCTTGGATGGTGGCCAGGGCGGCCCGGATGGCTTCGAGGTTGGCGGCGGTCAGGTCGGCGCTGAGGCGGTTGTCGGCGTTGGGTGCGTTCCCTTAGCATAGCGGTGCAAGGCCCAGGGAAACATGGGAAAATTGGCGTGTGCTAGTTGCCAGCTGTTCCGTCCCCAGCATGAACTCCAGGAGGTCGATGATGTCCGTGGTATTGGAAACCCAACCAAACCCAACAGTCTGGACGGATGCCGCCTTCATGGCCCTGCCCGACGACCACCGCCACGAAATTGTGAATAGAGAATTGATCGACACGGGAAGTTCGGGAGCTTTGCATGGAAATGTAGCGATCGCCCTGAGTAAGAGATAGCGATTGATCTCTGCCATATCTGGTTCAAAACTCACTCACCAAGCCATGTGCTATCAAGCAGTTGAGAAATGATTACTTCCTGAGTCTCTACAGGAAGCGATTCTTTACCAGGTGCAGGCTTGATGCAAACTACTTCTCCCATAGTAAATGCAGAAGTGGTTGAGTAATCACATTGGGATCATTTGGTGTTTTGTGCATCATTACGATGCTTCTTTTCGTTCATGATCATGACTATTCAGCGCTACCAAATCCAACCCAACCAATTAGATTTCCCACCCAATCCACGAGGGTTTAACCCGAACTAGCACAGCCCCGAACCTATCCCCCGCTAACCGGTGGGATTAGGGCAACTTCATCCCCCGCGACTAGGGCATGTTCTGGAGGGACAAACTCATAGTTAACCGCAAAGCGCAGGTGGGGCCCCCACGGTGCAAGCTGGGGGTACTGCCCACAGAGCCACTCAAACACCTCGATCGCCCGCAACCCGGAACGCCACGCCATGGGTAGGGTGTCGGTGCCCACGGTTTCCTGAAATGCGGCAAATAGCCTCACGGTAATCTCCATGCCATAGTCTCCCTAACCTAGGATCTCTTGCCTAGGATGACATGGGCTGCAGGTTCCCACGGTAAGATGGGGAAAATTTTGTCGAGGATATGGAGACCGTTATTGCTCTGCTGCAGCGCTATAGCTTTGACCTCGGCACATACACCATTAACGATCTCATTCGTGCCTGGAGCAGTTATGACACCGACTGGGTGCGGATGGCGATTCTGGAATCCCTCTATCAAGGACGCTATAAGGCGGTCTCCGTAAGCCAGATCCTTGGCATTTGGCGGCGGCGCGGTGAACCATGCCACCGGTTCACCCGGGAGTTTGAGCGGTTGGTTTGCAGTGAACTGCCGGCCCCGGTTCCCTATCGTCCGCTGGCGACCTCCGAACCCCTGCCGCCGCCCATTGATCGCCTGCCGCCCTTGGTGCGATCGCCTGCCGCCACCGCGCCGCCCAAGCCCTCCTTCACCTTTCAGCGGGAGACCTATCGTCCCGCCCTAGAAAACATGGAACTCCTGGCCCAGCCGTCCAAACTGATCGATAAATTGCGGGCGTTGTGCCAACGTTCTTAATTCTTGAAAAACGCCTAAAAACCGCCTAAAGTTACAGCTACTCTTTCGATTGGTGCCATGAAATCCTATCTCGCAGCGGCAGTGCAGATGACCAGCATTCCAGATCTTGAGCGCAATTTAGCCCAAGCGGAAGATGTGATTCAACTGGCGGTTAACCGTGGGGCCGCGCTGGTGTGTTTGCCGGAAAATTTTGCCTTTTTGGGGGACGAGGAGCGCAAGGTGGCGCTAGCAGCCGAGATTGCCATCCGCGCCGAAAATTTTTTAATCACCATGGCCCAGCGCTATCAAATTACGCTGCTGGGTGGTGGGTACCCCGTGCCGGTGCCCGATACCGAAAAGATGTATAACACCGCGCTGTTGGTGGCTCCCACGGGAGAGGAGGTGGCGCGATATCAAAAAATGCACCTCTTTGACGTTAACTTGCCCGATGGTAATACCTACTGTGAGTCTGAGACCATTGTGGCCGGAACCATGCCTCCACCAATCTATCGCTCGCCGGAGTTGGGGGTTCTTGGGTTGTCGGTATGCTATGACGTGCGCTTTCCCGAGCTATATCGCGCCCTGTCTCAGCAGGGGGCGGAAGTGCTGGTGGTGCCAGCGGCGTTTACTGCCTATACGGGGAAAGATCACTGGCAGGTGTTACTCCAAGCCCGGGCGATTGAAAATACCTGCTATGTGGTGGCACCGGCCCAGGTGGGGCACCACAACGCGCGGCGACAGTCCCACGGCCATGCCACGGTGATTGATCCTTGGGGGGGTGGTGCTGGCGGATGCGGGTGATCGCCCAGGGGTAGCTCTAGCCGAAATTCAGCCCAGTCGTTTAGAGCAGGTGCGGCGGCAAATGCCCTGCTTGCAGCATCGGGTGCTGGTTTAGGGACTGGCGAAACAAACAGCTTTTGATACACTTGAGGGGTTAGTAAGCCCTTATATCCAATAGCCAGAAGTTATTCCTATGAGTGTTGTCAGTCAAGTTTTACTCCAAGCCGATGATGAATTGCGGTATCCCACCCTCGATGAGCTGCAAAATATTAAGGACTTTCTCAAAACCGGTTCCCTGCGGGTGCAGATTGCCCTGACGCTAGCCGAGAGTGAGGAAAAAATTATTGCCCGCTCCAGCGCCGATTTGTTCAAAATTCATCCCGACTATATTACCCCCGGTGGTAATGCCTACGGACAGCGGCAACGGGCCCAATGTCTGCGGGATTATGGCTGGTATTTGCGGCTGATCACCTACGGAATTTTGGCCGGGGACAAGCAGCCGATTGAGCAAACCGGGCTGATTGGGGTGCGGGAAATGTATAACTCCCTGGGGGTGCCCATGGTGGGCATGGCGGATTCGATCCGGTGTTTGAAGGATGCGTCGCTGGATCTGCTGTCGACGGAAGAGGCGGCGATCGCGGGACCCTATTTTGATTACGTGATTCAAGCGATGTCCTAGGTGACCCTGACCCGGCGTTTTTGGTGGATTGGGGTGGGGATTTCGGCATTTTTTGCAGTGCTGGCGATCACTACTCCTTTTTTGCAAACCCTAGGCCTACTAAGGGATCCATCCCTGTTCCTGGATTTTCCTATCCACGTGCCGCCTTCGGCGGAGTTTTGGTTTGGCACCGACCAGCAGGGCCATGATGTGCTCGCCCGTGTGGTGGGGGGCGTGGGGGTTGCCTGGCAGGTGATGCTGCTGGCCATGGCGCTCAGTGCCGGAATTGGTGTGCCCCTAGGATTGATCAGCGGCTATGGGGGCGGCTGGTTGGATCGGGGGCTGGTCTTGGTGATGGATGCGCTTTACACGCTGCCGGGGCTGCTGTTGGCGATTACGATTACTTTTATCGTTGGCCCGGGGGTGGTCAATGCGGCGATCGCCCTGAGCGTGTCCTATGTGCCCCAGTACTTTCGGCTAGTGCGCAATCAGGTAATGGCCCTAAAAAATACGCCCTTAATTGAGGCGGCCCGGGCGGTGGGGGCTTCCCCTTGGCGGATTGTGGGGCGCTACCTCGCTCCGACTGTCCTGCGGAGCATCCCGGCGATTCTGACCCTCAATGCCGCCGATGCCATTTTGACCTTGGCGGGGTTGGGTTTTTTGGGCTTGGGGGTGCCAGAGCGGGTGCCGGAGTGGGGACACGACCTAAAGCAGGCGCTCGATGCTTTTGGGTCAGGGGAGGCGATCTGGTGGACGACGCTATTTCCAGGGGCGACGATGACCCTGATGGTGACGGGGCTATCGTTGATGGGAGAGGGGCTAAACCGGGAGTAGGGGAAAGATTACATTTCGTTACAGCGGGCGATCGCGCACCACCCCAGATTCCATACTGAAAGGACTTGACATGGAGTAAAACTTCCCTCAACTGATTATGCTGCCGTCTAGGGTTCTATGCTGCTGTCTAAGGTATAGAAGGCTTGGGTGAGTGTTGATTTTGTGATTCCGTAGATTTTTTTTAGCAAATTTTTAGCAATTTCTTTAGCAGATTGAAGTTATGTTAGCAACGCGCACAGTGGTGATTGGTTCTCGTAAAAGTCAGCTTGCTTTGGTGCAGACCCATTGGGTGCAGGAGCAACTCCAAAACGCCCACGGGTCGCAGACTTTTGTGGTCGAGACCATGAGCACCCAAGGCGATAACATTCTGGATGTGGCGTTGGCCAAAATTGGCGACAAGGGCCTATTTACTAAGGAATTGGAACTGGCAATGCTGTCTAGCACTGTGGATTTAGCGGTGCACAGTCTTAAGGATTTGCCGACCCATTTACCGGAGGGGTTGATCCTGGGGGCGATCACGGCGCGGGAAAATCCGGCGGATGCCCTAGTGCTCCATGCCAAGCATCGGGGAAAGACCCTGGACACCCTGCCGGCGGGAGCCGTGTTGGGCACATCATCGCTGCGGCGACTAGCCCAGTTACGGCACCATGCTCCCCATGTTCAGTTTCGGGATGTGCGGGGGAATTTGAATACGCGCCTCGCCAAGCTGGACGCGGGGGAATTTGATGGCATTGTGTTGGCGGTGGCCGGTCTGGAGCGGCTGGGAATGGGCGATCGCATCAGTGAAGTACTCGGGCCCGAGATTTCTCTCCATGCGGTGGGGCAGGGGGCCCTGGGAATTGAGTGCCGCGCCGAGGATAGGGAGGTTTTGGAGTTGCTGACTCCCCTGTGCGACCAAGAAACTACGGTGCGTTGCTTGGCGGAGCGGGCGTTTCTGCGGGCATTGGAGGGAGGCTGCCAGGTGCCCATTGGGGTGCATACCGGGGTGGCGGGCGATCGCCTGACCTTGGAAGGCATGGTGGCCAGTTTGGATGGGCAGACCCTCATCCGTGATCGCCTGACCGGCGCGGTGTCGGAAAGTGAAGCCCTCGGCGTGGAGTTGGCCAAAATGTTAAGAGGGCGCGGGGCCCAGGCGATTCTTGACGCCATCACGGCTGAGTTTCGGAGCTAGGGTTGGTGGCCCATTCCTATCCCCGGGTGCAGCGGCTGGATCTCCTTGGCGATCGGGTATGGGAGGGCAGTATCACGATCCGGGAGGATGGTAAGGAAGTATGGCTGGATCGCCCCCATAAGCCAGGTCATGAATCAACCGAGGGGTTGGGGAGCGTGATCATGGGGCCGGCGCTGGTGGATCTCTACAGCACCAGTGGTGAGCCGGGACGTGAGGATCGGGAAACCCTGGATTCTATGCAAGGGGCGGCGCACCATGGGGGTTTTGCGGCGGTGGGAATTTTACCCCATACCCTGCCTGCCATTGATGATGGGGCGATGCAGGAGTTTTGGCAGCGCCAGGGAGCCTGGTGCCGTCCTTGGGGGGCCCTAACTCGCGGCGCGCAGGGGTCGCAGTTGACGGATTTGGCGGCCCTAGCTCCCTGGGTGGTGGGGCTGACCGATGGGCGGGCGATCGCCAATGACCTGCTGCTGTATCGGGCCATGACCTACCTGCGACCCCTGCAAAAGCCCCTAATGCTGATGGCTCAAATGCCCCTACTCCATGACCGCGGAGTGATTCGGGAGGGGGTGGAGTCGGTGCGGTTGGGTTTGCCGGCGGCCCCCGTGGCGGCCGAAACAGCCCACCTAGCGGCCCTATTGGAGCTGGTGCGCTCGACCCAAACATCGGTTCACCTGATGCGGGTGACCTCGGCCCGGGCGGTGGCTCTGATTGGGCAAGCCAAGGCCGAAGGGTTGCCGATCACGGCTAGCACCACCTGGATGCACCTCTGCTTTGAGGCGGCAGATCTGGTCACCTATGACCCCAACTTGAAATTGTGGGCACCTTTAGGTAATGGGGGCGATCGCCAAGCCCTGATTACCGGACTAAAGCAGGGGGTACTTGATGCGATCGCCGTGGATCATACACCCTACACCTACGAAGAGAAAATGATCGCCCTAGAGGATGCACCCCGGGGAGCCATGGGTTTGGAGCTAGTGTTACCAATTTTGTGGCACCGCCTCGTGGAGCCCGGACATCTGACGGCGCTTCAGCTTTGGCGATCGCTGAGCTTAATCCCAGCAAAGATTCTCAACCTGCCCCTGCCGGCGGCCCAGATTATTTTTGATCCCCAGGCATCATGGAACGTAGATTCCCAAAACCTCCATTCCCTAGCTCGGAATACGCCCTTCTGGCAGCAGACCCTCAGGGGACGGGTCACGACTTGGCTTAATTCCAGGCCAGATCTTGAAAGCAAGGCAAATCCTTAGCAGCGAAGACCAAATCCATTTGCCACAGACAGCCGTCCTTAGGGCGATAGAGCACATCGAATAGGTCGAGGCAGCGAAATCCCCGTGCTTCCAGGTAGGCGCAGAGTTCATGGAAGCGCAAACTATCCTGGGCAATGGTGAAGTTGTAGGCTTCGATGATCAGAATCTGGGTCTGTTTGAGGGTTGCCGCTGCTCCTTCAAGAATCGGGATCTCGAAGCCGTGGGTGTCTAATTTGATTAAAAATGGTGCGGGCAATTGGTGGCGATCGCCCAAGGTATCAATCCGCACCGCCGGTAATTCCGTGCAGGACTGCCCCATTAGGGGTTCATGGCTGGCCAGCCCGCCGAAGGGATCGCTGCTGTTAAAGTAAAGTGTGCCATCGTGATCGCCCGCTGCCGCTAAAATGTAGTCGCAAGCCGGCCAACGGCGCTTTAAGTTTTCGAGGGCCTCCCCATGCA
This sequence comes from Oscillatoriales cyanobacterium SM2_2_1, assembly GCA_012031145.1. GTDB lineage: Bacteria > Cyanobacteriota > Cyanobacteriia > Pseudanabaenales > Pseudanabaenaceae > UBA999. The sequence goes on from JAAUUH010000038.1 coordinate 20,974, forward strand.
CAGGATTGGCTTCAACCAAGAAGTATTTTTGTGCCGCCAAGTACTGGGCCGCCACCTTTGACCATCGTCCGTCCGATGCCCCCACATCAATCACAGTGGAAACAGCTAGTCCGCGCCGCCGGCAGCGGCGTAATGCTCCCCGGCGCGTCGGTGCATCTAGGCGATCTCCCAGTCGGTCTAAAATTTTAGTGTATAGCCCTAAACCCATGGCCGATCATCCTAAATCCATCTTTCCATCATCCCATGAAGCCTGCCCTGACATCGCGCCAACTCCTTGAGTACTACCAGTCCCTGCGTCAGCAGTCTTTTTGCGTGGTAGACCTGGAAACTACAGGGGGCAATGGGCAGCGCGATCGCATCATCGAAATTGCAGTGGTCTGTGCCTCCCTTAGAGAAGGCATCCGCACCATTAAAACGGACTTGATCAACCCCAGGATGGCGATTCCGCCCGCGATCACGCGCTTTACGGGGATTTCACCGGAGATGGTCAAAGGCATGAAATCCAGTGCCAAGGTGCTGCCGACCTATCGGGATTTGCTCACATCTGGCGTGCTGACAGCCCATAACTTCCAGTTTGATTACTCCTTTTTGCAGGGAGAATTTAGCCGCCAAGGTACGCCTTTTACCCACAATGCCCAGTTGTGTACCGTGGAGCTTTCCCGGCTGCTATTGCCCCATTTGCCGTCGCGATCGCTGCCCAATTTGGTGAAGCACTATGACTTCAAGGTGGGGCGTTCCCACCGTGCTGAAGCCGATGCGATCGCCTGTTGGTTGCTCCTAGAGCAACTGTTTGCCGAAATGGATGCCCTCGGTGAACAGGCTCTGCTCAGCCGCTTTGGCCAGCAATGGCTTACCCTGGAACATGTGGCACTGATCACGGGGCAACCGGAGGAGGTGATTGCCGAAATTCTAGCCGCCGCTCCTGTGATGACACGGTTTTCCCGCCGCCGCCAGGTGATGCTCTACCAGCGCCAAGGTGTTGAGTCCTATTTTGGCTTGAGTTGAACTATAGCTATTTTAGATTTATTTGAGACAATCTCGCCCTCACCCCCAGCCCCTCTCCCATAAAGGGCTCGGGGAGTAATAGTACTCAAAACAACTGCCATTGTGTCGCTCTTAATTAAATTGACTATAAGTTGAATCCTGGGGATTGGGTTAAGGTCTGTTGCTGCAAATGCCGGACGCTGATCGATCCACCCCCTAGCCCGTAGAACTTTCACAGGCGCGGTAACGCTTCAGGACTCTAGCTTGAATCGAGTACGGGTCCTAGGGGTCGAGCCACTGGCCAAGTTTGGTGGTCACTTTTTGGGCCATACCCACGAAAAACTGCTTTTGTTTGCGATCGCGCAGCCATTTTTGGTACGCCCTTTGATAGCCCTGGCTGTGGGGCTGAAGCGTACTCCAGGCCTTGAGGGTCAGGATAAAGCCAAAGCAAAGCAAGGGGTACACAGCCCATGTGATTCTGTGGTCACCCAACCAATTGAGGGCGCATAGAAAGCTGCCGACCACGCCTAGGGTGACGGCGGTATCAAGAAACTTACGACGGTGGTAGCGATCAAATTCTTGGCGATCGCCCTGTTCTTGCTGCTGGTTGCGCCATTCCTGCTCGGCGGCTAAAAAGTCGGCGGCGGAAACTCCCAACTCGGAGGCGATTTCTTGGACTTGCTCACGGGTAAGGTTGTCGCCAAGGTGATCGCGCTTGGACAGGGCGCGCTGGAGGATTTGCTGCACTTGGTCGGCACTATACAACTCAGACATACCGGTTTTTTTCCTAAAAGCGGTACCATCAGGGTAGCATTACTGTCTTTGGGACATGGAAGCATTTCTAGCTGAGATTGAAGGGAGCTTTTTGGCAGGAATGGCAACCGTGCCCCGAGCATTACCCATTCTGTGGATGTCCCGTTTAAGTCGGCAGCAAACGGCATTGCTCCTAGGGGCGGGGGGCGGGATGATGCTCTCAGCGACCCTATTCTCCCTGATTTTGCCGGGAATTGAAGCAGCAACTGCCCAGGGACTAACACGCTGGGTTGCAGCAGTGGCGATGGTGACAGGAATGATTCTTGGCGGCTCCTGTTTGGCTTGGATTCACCGCCGATTTCCCCACGAGCATTTTTTTAAGGGCGTTGATGGGAAGCGGGCTGCAAATTTGGCACGCATTGGGTTATTCATCGCAGCTATCACGCTCTATAACTTTCCGGAGGGGCTGGCTGTGGGGGTGAGCTGTGGGGGCGATCGCCTAGCGGATGATTGGGTAATGGCCCTTGGAGTCGGATTGCAAAATCTACCGGAGGAACTGGTGGTGGCCCTAGGCAGGTTGCTGGGGGCGACGGTGGTGACGGTAGCCCTGCCCTGGGCCCTTTCCTTTGCGGCAGGATCCATGCTGTTTGTAATCTGCGATGAAATTATCCCTCAGTCCCACGAGCGAGGCTCTGAGCAGGAGGGCACCCTGGGGATTATGGGCGGCTTTACCCGTGATCATGTTTTTGGCGATCGCCTTTAGCTAAGCGCTGTCATGACCGACCCGCCCGTTCCCCCCTTTGAATGGCTGACTGCAACCTCAGTGCAGGGTGTGGCCTGGTTAGATGAAAACGGCACCATCCTGTGGGCCAATCAGACCTATCGCCAGTGGGTGGATCCCGACACGGTTCCCCAAAATCCAGAGCCCTATCTTTGGGAGCATGCTGGTCAAACCCTGTGGGTGGAGCACTTTGCCCATCCTCCCGGGCAGTTGGTGCGGCTGACGGATGTGACCCTACGCCATGTGCAGCAGCTTTACCAGGAACTCCTCAATGCCCCTAATTGCATTATGGCCCGCTGGAACCGGGAAGGGCGTCTGTTGATGTTAAACGAACATGGACAGAAAATGCTGGGTATTTCCCCGAACATTGGGCAGCCGGTGATCGGTACCCTGCTGCCGGAGGTGGATGCCCAAGGTCACCCTACGGCCACAATGTTGGCGGATATTTGGCACCAACCGCTGTTATACCTGTTCTATGAAACCACCTGCATCCGCAGCGATGGACTACCCATGTGGATCTCCTGGCGGTTGCGACCCTGTGGTGAGCGGGAGGTGTTGGCCCTTGGAATCGAAATTACGGAGCTGCGGGAATCTGAGGAGGTTTTAGAGCGATCGCTTACCCTGCTGCGCAGTATGTTTGAAGCCATTAGCGATGGCGTTTTGGCCCTTGACCTAGAAGGGCGAGTGCTGTTCTACAACCGCAGTTTCTTGTCCCAGTGGTCGCCGCCGCCGGAATTTTTTAGCGGTGATTGGGACTTGCTGGTGCGCTTCAACCCCGTTACCGAGCTCATGCAAGACCCTGAGCGGTTTGTCCGCCACCTGTTGCGCGTCCTGACAGAACCCATGGCGGAAACCTTCGAGCTACACCATCTTAAGGACTACCGTGCCTATGAAATCACCTCCCGGCCCCAGAGCATGGGCAATCGTATATTGGGGCGAGTTTGGACTTTTCGGGATGTGACCATGAGTCATTTAATTGAAGAAGAACTGCGTTTAGAAAAGGAAAAGTCGGATCAACTGCTGCGTAATGTTCTCCCTGAGCCGATCGCCGAGCGGCTGAAGCGGGATCCCACGGCGATCGCCGACCATTTTAATGATGTATCCGTGTTGTTTGCCGATATTGTCGGATTCACCCAGATTTCTAGTGCCATTTCCGCCACCGATCTGGTGGGACTCCTCAACCGCATCTTTTCCAACTTCGATGCCCTCGCCGAGCGCTATCACCTCGAAAAGATCAAAACCATTGGCGATGCCTACATGGTCGTCGGCGGAATGCCCTTCCCCCAGGCTAACCACCTTGAGGCGATCGCCGACATGGCCCTCGATCTCCAGGCGGCGATCATCCAGTTTCGCACCTACGAAGGGGAACGGGTTGGTCTGCGGGTCGGCATCCACACGGGCGCGGTCGTGGCCGGTGTGATTGGCACCAAACGGCTGATCTATGACCTGTGGGGGGATACGGTCAATGTGGCCAGTCGGATGGAGTCCCAGGGGGAAGGTGGCAAAATTCAGGTCACCGAAGATGTTTATGAACGCCTGAAGGAGGGCTATGTCTTTCGGAAGCGCGGCACGGTGTTTGTCAAGGGTAAGGGGCCAATGATCACCTATTGGCTGCTGGGGCGGCTGCCCTCCGATTAATCTGGCATGTCCATATCCTGGTGCTTTTCTGCTGCCGTAACCCAGGGCAACAGTGCCAAGCCGGGCAAGGCCATGGCTGTTGTTAGCATAAAAAAGCCCGCCCATCCTCCGGGCGATCGCACTGCCAACTCCCCCGCCAAGGGTGATCCCAACACATCCCGCCCCACGGCAAATAAGCTGGAGAGCAGGGCATACTGGGTGGCTGAGTAGCTGGGATGGCATAGGCTCATGAGATAGCCCAAAAAGCCCGCTGTCCCCAGTCCGCCGCAAAAATTCTCCACATTGATGGCCACTAAAAACCAGGCGTAGTTCTTCCCGGCGATCGCCAGCGCCCCGTAGCTAAGGTTACTCAGCGCCTGCAACCAGCCGAATACCCAAAGCGAGCGGTTCATTCCCCATTGTGACAGCGCTACCCCCCCCGCTAAGGTGCCCACCACCGTGGCCGCCAGCCCAAGCCCTTGGCGAATGGTACCGATTTCACCATCCTCAAACTGCAATTGCTGCAAAAATGGCACCGCCATCTTACCCACCATGCCGTCCCCCAACCGATAGAGCACCACAAACGCTACCACCAGCCCCAGTTTTCTGCCGCCCAAACGCTGCCAAAGTTCCTGCAATGGGGCTGTAACCGCCCGATCTAAACTCAGCGGCACCGCCGCCACGGGCGATTCCTGGGGAGCCCACCATGTCGCTGCTAGCATCGTCCCCAACACCAACGCCAACATGCCATAAACCCAGGGCCAGCCCCAGGAATCCGCCAAATTAAAGCCCAATACCCCCGCCGTAATCAGGGCTACCCGGTAGCCCGTCACCCAGACCCCCACCCCCATGCCCGTCTCTCGCTCCAGCAATACATCGGTGCGATAGGCATCAATCACAATGTCTTGGGTGGCACTCAAAAACGCTGCCACGACTAAGGCGATCGCCAATCCCTGCAACCAGCCTGTCCGTTGTGCCAGCGGAGCCCCCTGATAGAACGACATCAATAGGGCGATCGCCATCAACACCACCACCAGAGCCACCTGCATCAAAGCCATCCACCCCCGCCGCCGTCCCCAAAACGGTGGTACAAACCGATCCACCACCGGTGACCACAAAAACTTCACCGAATAGGGCAACGTCACCAAGCCTAGCCAGCCAATCGTGCGCAGGTCTAGCCCCACCCGACCCATCCACGCCCGGAATGCGTCATCCACCAGCACAAACGGCAGACCCGACGAAAACCCCAGCGTTAGCATCACCAGCATCTTGCGCTGAGCCACTAACGCCCAAATCTGCCGCAACCTTGAAGACATTTTGCAAATCTTAAAACATGAATTGGGTTAGCTTACAATATCAGGTAAGCGGAGACGCAAGTTTCCGTTCACTCCTCACACCACATGTTGCCTAGGCGAGACGTCTAGGCACTTTTTTTAGGTTTAGGTTTTGAGGATCAAGATCGAGAAGATAGCACCAAAATTACCTACCCTTCGAGAACAGCGCAAATGAGGCCCTGGTTAAAAAGTCAGCTATGGCTGTAAATAACTTGGTTAGGACGGGGTGCAGGGGTGAACCTAGCTGGGGGCGCAGCCCCCAAACCCCCTTTTCCTTCGATGTCCGAACCTACCCGAATATAGCTAAAAAAACATTAGGGTGTGTCATCAATTCATGCTAGAAGTTTTAACTCACGCTAGAAGTTTTAATTCATGCTAGAAGTTTTAATTCATGCTAAAA
>JAAUUH010000146.1 GCA_012031145.1 Oscillatoriales cyanobacterium SM2_2_1
TGTTGTGTTTTTTTGGTATGGTTCACCTGATTGCGCTATCGGGTTTTTGGTGTTTCTCCTGGCAAGGGTTGGCGATTGCCATCTTTTTTCATTGGTTGCTGGGCAGCATTGGGATTTGCTTAGGATACCATCGGATGTTGAGTCATCGCAGTTTACAGGTGCCCCGTTGGTTGGAATATATCCTGATCACCCTGGGGGCCTTAGCGGTGCAGGGTGGCCCGGGCTTTTGGGCCGGGAGCCATCGCCAGCACCATGGATTTACCGAAGATGTTAATAAAGACCCCTACTCGGCGGAGCGGGGATTTTGGTGGAGTCATATGCTATGGGTGATCTATACGCGCCCAGAATTCTTTGATCGCGATGCCTACCGTCGCTTCGCTCCGGATGTGGCCGCTGACCCCTACTACAATTTTTTGGATCAGTATTTTCTGCTGTTGCAGGTTCCCTTGGCGATCGCCATCTATGCCCTTGGTGCTACCCAGGGTTTGGGACTGTCATTTCTGATCTATGGCGTTTTTGTTCGGGCCGTGATCCTGTGGCATAGCACTTGGCTGATCAACTCGGCCTGCCACAAGTGGGGCTATCGTAATTTCGAGGATTCTAAGGATCATTCATCTAACCTGTGGTGGGCAGCCCTATTGACCTATGGCGAGGGCTGGCACAACAATCATCATGCCTATCCTAAGGCTGCCAAGGCGGGTTTGCGCTGGTGGGAAGTGGATGCCACATGGTGGGTGATTGCCCTGTTCCAAAAGCTGGGCTGGGCTAAGAAGGTCTACCTACCTGAACCATGGCAGTTAAGTGCCCAGAGTGTTCAGGAATAGCGAATTAATTGTTTGAGAGTCTCAGATAATGATCGGATGGTGGGTTGACCTCACCATCTTTCTTTTTGGTCATTTTTAGTGGTTGCAGCGTATAGGAGGGCTATGGACAATCGGGGCATCTATTTTTGCGATCGCCCGGAAGCAGTTCACTTAGGGGACTTAAAGGCCCTTTTTGACTTGGGAGCGTTTTGGGCCAGGGAGCGCCGGCTTGAGGATTTGGTCGTGATGATTGCTAACTCCGACCCAGTGATTACGGTTTGGGACGGGGCCATGCTGATTGGCCATGGCCGTGCCACCAGTGATGGTGTCTATCGGGCGACCATTTGGGATGTGGTGATCCATCCGGACTATCAGGGGCGCGGATTGGGGCGGAAGCTGGTGCAGACCATTTTGTCCCATCCCAAAGTCTGCCGTGTGGAGCGGGTGTATTTAATGACCACCCATCAGCAATCGTTTTATGAACGAATTGGTTTTACGGAAAATGCCTCGACAACGATGGTGTTGCCCAACCAACCCATGCTCCATGCCATTTCTCTAACTTCTCAGGAGTCGCTATTCTAGGAAGGGTGATCCTTTGGCGATGAATGATGGTCAATACCTGGGCGACACCTTTCAAAATTGGCACCGTGGAACTCCAAAGTCGGGTGCTGCAATCGCCCCTGTCGGGGGTGACTGATTTGGTATTTCGGCGGCTGGTGCGGCGCTATGCCCCCCATTCCATGATGTACACCGAGATGGTCAACGCCACCGGGCTGCACTATGTCAAAGAGCTACCCAAAATCATGGAGGTGGAGCGGGCGGAAACGCCCATTAGCATTCAACTATTCGACTGCCGGCCGGAATTTCTGGCGGAGGCGGCCCAACGGGCGGTGGTTGAGGGAGCCGATACCGTGGATATCAACATGGGCTGTCCGGTGAATAAGATTACTAAGAATGGTGGAGGCTCCTCCCTGCTGCGGGAACCCCAAGTGGCGGCGGCAATTGTGCGGGCGGTGGTAGCGGCGGTGCCAGTGCCCGTAACGGTAAAAACTCGGATTGGCTGGTGCGATCGCGAGATTACGATCCTTGACTTTGCCCGCCGTATGGAGGATGCCGGGGCCCAGATGATCACCGTCCATGGCCGCACCCGCGCCCAGGGCTACAACGGCCCTGCGAAGTGGGAATGGATTCGGCGGGTTAAGGAACTGCTGACGATTCCCGTGATTGCCAACGGCGATATCTTTTCGCCCCAAGCGGCCCGGGACTGCCTAGAGCAAACCGGTGCCGATGGCGTGATGTGCTCCCGGGGAACGATGGGCTATCCCTTTTTGGTCGGTGAGGTGGACCATTACCTGCGAACCGGTGCGCTACTGCCCCCCCCCAGTGCGATCGCCCGGTTGCAGGTGGCCCGTGAGCACCTCCTAGGCATGTATGAATACAAGGGTGATCGGGGCATCCGCCAGGCCCGCAAGCACATGACTTGGTATGCCAAGGGCTTTGCCGATGCCGCCACCCTGCGCGATCGCCTCTGCCGGATTGAGAACCTCACCGAAGGGCTTGATCTGATTGATCGGACCATTGAACGCCTAGAGCCCCTAGATCTGGAGCCAATGCCTGTGCTGGAGCACGTGTAGGCCAACTCCTGCGGTGCTGTTCCTCCGCGGGTGGGCGATCGCTGGTATGGTGATCACCAAGTGCGAAAGGAGCTAGCAGCGATGGCGATCCGTCGATGGTGTGTTGGTTTGGCCCTTCTGGCGGCGATCGCCCTAGTGTGGATTCATGGTGTTGCCGGTGAACCCCTCGCCCAGGGAGCGAGCAGCAATGGGGCAACCGAAATCCGCAATTTTCTCGACAAAGCCCCAATTCCGTCCCTGCAGCTCGCGATCTATGACGGCACTACCAATCGTCTGTTATTTGAGCATCGCAAAGGTTCCTTTAACCCCCGGCAGACCCTAGCCGTCGCCTCGGCTTCCAAATGGGTTACCAGTGCTGTGATCATGGCCATGGCTAGCAATGGTGTGCTCCAGCCCACCGATACCACCAGTAAGTGGCTCAACTGGCAGGGAACGCCCGGCACCATTACCCTCCAGCACTTGCTGTCCTTTACTTCTGGGTTAAACCAAGGCGTGCTCTGTCTCCTAGACCACCGCACCAGCCTCGAACGGTGCACCGCCCAGGTCTATCGCGCCAGTCGTACCGCCCAACCGGAGCGTTTTTTGAATACGGCGGCACCCACATGCTGGTTGCCGGCCGCATCGCCGAAGTTGCTAGCAAAAAAAGCTGGCAGCAACTCTTTGAGCAGTATCTGCGCCAACCCCTAGGACTCTCCCCCGGGACTGGCTTTGGCGGTGGCAGCATCGGTAATCGGCGCATTCTTACTTTGCCCACCCGCAATCCGCGCCTCGATGGTGGGCTGAGGATCAGCACTGAAGATTATGTCACCTTCCTGCGGATGATCTACAACAGGGGCAAGGGGGGTGATTTGCTCCGCAACACCGGAGGTGATCGCCAGATCATTCGTCCCGAACTGATTGCCCTGATGGAACAAAGCCAGTTTACGCCCCGAACCCAAGTCAAATATTCCCCCGCCGCCCGCTATCCCTATAGGTTGGAGTATGGTCTGGGGAACTGGGTGGAATGTGTGGAGTCGAAGTGCGATCGCGGCATCAATTCCAGCCTCGGAGCCTTTGGATTTTACCCCTGGATTGACCGTCAAAAGGGCTACTATGCGGTGCTGGCCATGGAGCAAAACCGGGGTGGACTCGAATCGGCGAAGTTAGTGATTCCGGGACGGGCGCTGATGGAAAAGCTGGTCGCCCAAGCGCGGTAGGCACCTATAATCGCAGTACAAAGGAACGGGAATTACACCTATGGCTGCGTCGGATGAGCTATTAATTTCTAAGCTTTACCGCGAATTTGCGCCCTCAGATGCTTTGAGTGCAACTGATCCTGCCTACGTGGACTGCAACGAAGTCCGCGGTTAGCAAAACATTTTGACCGATCTTGGACGCGGCATAAAGTTTGAGCCTGGACAGAAAACCTGCCAGCTCTATACCGGACATCGCGGTGCGGGGAAGTCCACGGAGTTGCTACGGCTAGAAGAAGACTTACTAAGCAACGGATTTTATGTCGTGTATTTCGCCGCCGATCTAGAAGACATCGATCCGCAGGACACAGACTATGCCGATATTCTTAATGCCTGCGCGCGCAATGTTTTTGAAGACCTGCTCAAGAAAGGGATTGCTAAAGCAGACCTTCTCAAGCCCCTCCATACTTGGTGGAGCGAGCACCTCCCCACTTTTGAAAAGATCGTCCCCGGACTCAAAGACTTTAAGCTTGATGCCGATCTGTCATCGATACAGCTACCGTTCATCAAAATTTCTACCGCCTTCAAGAAAGGCACCCCTGATATCCGTAAAGATCTAAGACAAATCCTAGAAGGTAGTACGCCGGACTTGATTCGAGTGCTCAATGAGTTCATTAAAGGCGTTAGAGCGAATTTACCTGAACCCTATGATGATCTGGTGGTAATCGTCGATAACTTGGATCGGATAACTTATAAGCGCTACGCCAACGGCTCCGAATTTGCCAGCAACTACGAAAAGATATTTATCGGACAGGGCGAACCGCTGACATCCCTTGATTGCCATGTCATCTATACTTTTCCATTGCCACTGGTGTATTCCTCAAAAGGAGCAAATCTGCGAGATATCTATGACAATCAAATTCAAGTTTTGCCCATGGTTGCCGTGCGAGACCGCCATGAACATCCTCTGCAATCGGGAATTGACAAGATGAGAGAGGTTCTTTGCCGTCGTGCAGAAAAAGTGCAGGGAGTAAACTTTAACCAGCTTTTTGATAGCGAGGAGACGCTCAACGGGCTTTGTGAAATGAGCGGCGGGTACATGCGCGGGCTGCTGCAAATGATGCAGAGAGCCTTGCTGCTGTCTGATGCCTTGCCCATTCAAGCGGAAACCGCTCTGCGGGTAATCAATGAGGTGCGTGAAGACTACAACCGCATTATTCAATCTTCGGAATGGAATTTGCTGGCAAATGTGGCGGCTACCAAAGAGAAGCTAGATGAACGCTATGTGAACCTATTGCTAAACCGATGTGTGATGGAATATCGGGAAGGAACAGCAGCATGGTATGACGTTCACCCCACAATTAGGGGCTTGAATTCTTTTCGGCAGGCACTTTCTTTGCTTCAGGAACCTAGCGAAGGTGGATCGGGATGACACAGAGCCAATGGGATCGTATTGTCGAACCAACCGCCAAACAAGCCTATCGCGGTCTGGTTCGCAGTTTGCGATGGAGCAAAGGATTTAGCATTAGCTTTGTGGAGTGCTCTCCCGTGGCTGGGGAGGAGCTAATCGCCCGATTGCAGCAGGATGTGACCGCAAAGCGGATCAAGGTGCTGAGGTTTGATGAGCCGATTGAGAAACTCTTCCATCCTCTCCTTGAAATGCCAGAACTGAAGGAGGTTGATGTGTTGATTGTGGTGGGATTGGAAAAATCCCTGCGATCAGATATTGACCCCAAGGGGATTCGTGGTGAAGGTGGCTATTACTCCCTAGAGACTGCGCCGCCGCTGTTGGAACACCTTAACTGGCAACGGGATAATTTCCGGGAGTACTTCCCCCACCTGCACTTTGTTTTTTTGCTGCCGATCTATGGCATCAAATACTTTATTCGCCGCGCCCCAGACTTTTTTGATTGGCGATCGAGTGTGACCAAAATACCCTGCGGAAAGGGATGCTTTGG
>JAAUUH010000147.1 GCA_012031145.1 Oscillatoriales cyanobacterium SM2_2_1
TGGCGACTAGGGACGGCGGACAGTGGATGGTTAAAGGATACCAATTCGCGATTTTTCATGGCTACGGGTTGCTGAACACCTCGTAGGCCCCCATGATGAATAGCTCTTGACTTAGATAGGCCAAAACCTGGGGGGAAAGGTCATCAACTTGGGTCTCAAGAATGGCGATCGCCTCGGTAGGGACATCTCCCCCATTTACTTTTTTGGCACCGGTGCCCCCAACCACAGCCGCAAAACGTTAGGAATTTCCAGATCCCGCTCCCCGGCACCAATGCCGACTTTTTCTAAGGTCATGCAGGGCGGCTCACCGAACCGTTCGCTGAGGGCCACGGCGATCGCCGCTCCCGTGGGTGTCACCAACTCTTTGTGGATGCCATTACTGTAGATGGGCACCCGATGGTGCTCCATGAGTTTGAGAACCGCCGGAGCTGGCACGGGCATCCGCCCGTGGTCACACTGCACCATGCCACCGCCAACGGGTAGCGCTGCGCAGGCAATCTGGGAGACTCCTAACCACTGCAATCCCACACAGGTGCAGACCACATCGGCGATCGCATCAAGGGCTCCCACTTCATGGAAGTGCACCTGCTCTGGGAGAATTCCATGCACCGCACCTTCAGCAACAGCGAGACGGCGAAACACCTCCAAACTCCAGCGCTCTGCCTGGGGTGGCAGATGGGCTTGGTAGATCATCTCTTCAATTTCGGGCAAGTGACGATGGTGATGGTGATGTTCATGCTCGTCATGGTGATGACCGTGGAGATGGACGTGGACCTTAGTGGCCTCCTGTCCACACCGCAGAACCTTTTCTGCTGTGAGGTGCACGTGTTCTGCTAAACCCATCTGGGCGATCGCCTGTTCTAGAACCTCAAGGGGGACTCCCGCACTAACAAGGGCTCCTAGACACATATCGCCAGAAATTCCTGAGTAGCAGTCCCAATAGGCAAGGGTCATAGCGCTTTTAGTCCTAATTTTTTCAACCGAATCTATTATTCCATTTTCAGCAGCTCTTGATATTGATGCAGCTATCTCTTAAAAGGTGGAACAGGGCGAGATGGTGTTTTTCATCAGTCCCTGCTGCGTTGAGTTAGGAGGAACTCGTCCATACCGTGGCCACAGAAGGCAGTTCCACGGGCGAAGCATAATGCTCCTGCTCTTCTGTAGCCTTGACAGCTTGGACTAAATTATCAATCTGAGAGGGTTTAAGCCAAGCCAAATAAAGAGTGAAAAACCGTGGGGAAAAAGCCAGATCACTAATTTCCGAGACTTCTGGAAATTTTCAAACAACTATATGGGTCACATAGCGGCGATCACCAATTAGGTCATTCTCGGCAATTACTCCGAGTCCTGCTTAGCCATAATCTTCCCAATATATTCATTCCTATTGTCGATTTTGATCTTGCTGTAGTTGGCTACTCCTAGCCCCTTAGCAACTTCCTTAAGATCCTTGATCGGCATGATCTCTAGTTTTTCCTGAGTGTATTTCTTCTCTGGCTTGTCCCCGGGAACATGACCTCTTAGTTCTTCACTGATCAATTTCTTGATTGCATCAGCACTGAGCGGAACATATTTGCTGGACTCTGTTTTAACCGCCTGGGCGATCGCCTCTTTGAGCAGCCCATTGTGGAGTGCCATCATGCTTTGGGACTGCTGTTGCAGAATTTGACTCAGAAGTGAAATTTGCTGGTCGAGCCTTTCAAACCAGCTTTGGCCCAGATCAGTTGCAGGGGGTTCAGGTTCGGGTGGATGGGCTGGTGGCGGGGAATTCTCGGAACCCAGAAGTGAAAGCTGCGATCGCACAAGTTCTTCATTTTTGGAATCAACAATGTAGCCGCCAATTTTCTCGAATTTAGGGTTTTTCCGCTGGGCGCACAGGGCAGCGTGGTATTCCAAGAAGCCAGCGATTACTTGATATTTTTCAATCCCAACCATTTTGACCACAATAGGTTTGATGGCGTCACCACAGACCAAGAGATTATCGGCAAGGCTTTCTAGGCGATCGGGATCAAAGTCCGCAGCAGGGATGGAGCATTCCAACTGCTCGAGATCCAAAAGATAGTGCCTGAGTTCGGGAATTTTAGCCATGGATTACATTCCTTTTTTTTGATGCGTAGAAATTTTTTGGAGTACTTCTTGGGTTAGGGCTTCAAACTCCCCCGCCGACTCGGAATCAGGCTTAAAATCTAGTACCGATTGGGGGTTAGGAACGTCGTAGTTACCCTCAATGGTTACTTGCTCAAGAGACTTTGCCAGATCATCTCGCTCAAAAATGACCGATTCAAAAACTTGAAATCCATATTTTTTAGCTGCTTCTAACCGACGGGGTAGGCTGTATTCACGAAAGCGCGGATTCGTGCTGATCTTGGAGGGCAAAAGCCCTAGGACATGGACTGGAGGTCTCTGCTGTGTTTCCCGCTCCTCGTCAATTTCTGCTAAAAACTTCCGGACATTTCTTAGTCCCTCATTGGAAAATGGCTTCAAGTCGGAGGGGATAATCAAATAATCTGTCGTGAGCATGGCGATGCTGGCAAAAATATTTAATGAAGGCGGTGTATCGATGATCACAAAATCATAGTCGCTGGCAACTTTACTGAGCTTTCTGCTGAGGCGATTTTTTGCTGCCGGCGCATTGACCAACTTATACTCATATTCAACCAAACTAATATGGGAAGGCAAAACCTGAACTGGCGGATTGCTAAACGTTCCCAGACGCACCACATCTGCGATCGCCGTATTAGCAGATTCAATCACATGGTAAACATTCTTCTCCTGGAGATCGTCTTCTTCCTCGGTTAGGAATTTCATCAAGCCCGCTGCGAAAGTGGTGTTGGCTTGACTGTCTAAGTCAATAATTAGGATCTGATATCCCTTCCTAGATAGAGTAGCTGCTAGGTTGATCACGGTCGTAGTTTTCCCGACGCCGCCTTTGTTGTGATAAACCGTAATTACGTTCATAGTTCGCTCCTTGGGGAGTGGCGGTGGGCATGGGGGAGGCGCAAAAGTTTTGCGGATGGGCGGCTCTAGAACCTGACGGATCTGCTGAATCTTTTCATCTCGCAAATTCCCATTGGCACAGCGAAAAACAAGCTGGGACTGACGGTAAAAACAAAATTCTCGCCCGTTGGTCAAAATAGCATAATCAATCCCCAATTGCGTCATGTATCGCCACAGCCGACGGGTGTGCCGGTCTAGCACTTGGCGGGGATGCTTGGCCTCAATGATTAAACTGTTGGGCAAACAGGCGGGCGATCGCCCACCCAAGGGCATCACTAAAAAGTCGAGACGAATGCTACCAAAGTTTACTTCCTGGAACCAGCGCTCGGGAGTGACCCCCAGCAAGGGCAGGAGGGTGTGAATAACAAATTTTCCTTCAACTTCTTTTTCGTTGCGTAGGATCACAATTGCTCTTCACAATTGCGCTGCGGGACGGGTCACCACAGCTTCAACTGTAGCTTGCTGGCGATCGCGATCTACCCGTGTTATTGCCCAGCGCAGGGGATGCCCATAGGGTTGTAATTGCTCGGCAACCTTGGCAATCACGTCATTTTGCGTCTGCAGTTCACTTAGGTCAATTTCTAGGGCAATAAAGTGGGTAGTCATAGATTTGCAGTCCATAGCGGTCGTATTCTAAAAATCATTCTGCACCAATGCAGCAGGACTATCAAATCGTTGTAACAAACCTGCACATGGTTAAGACTGCAGGGACTAGCTTCCATATTCTCATTATTTTTCGATCTGTTCTTGACGATAGGACAATTGGTGAACATCCCGCCCCGGCATTCAGTGGCCTGGCTATTCTTGGGAATTACGCAGGCGCAATCGCCTAGTCTTAATTCTAGATTCATTCCTGAACCGTGACTTAATCACTGCTATCCTATGGGCAATCACTTTCTAGGACGCGGCTCCCCAATGCATTAGCTGGACAAGGGCGTTGTCAGCCTAAAAAAATAACTATTATTTTGTTATTTTGACTTATGTCAACTTTGCATCATCTCATTTGCATCATCTCAGCCCTGATTGTTCAACTTATATTCAATTTAATTAAGAGCGAAACAATTATAGTTGTCTTGAGTACTATTACTTCCCTCGCCCTTCACGGGAGAGGGGGTGGGAGTGAGGGCGAGATTGTCTCAAATAAATCTGAAATTGCTACACTTAGGGTGCCTACGGTAGTGTTATACCCCATCAATTCCTAATAGATTCCTAAGCATTATTGATTTCATTCATCATTCACTAAGACCTCAAGAAAAAGAATAAACCTGCGTCTTGACTAGGACTTGACCAACATAGACCAACTTCAAGTCTAACTTAAAGTCTAACTTCGATATCCTTCAAGAGTACCTATGGAGCTTGGGATTCTGGAGCATGGCAGCGATCGCATAGGCCGAAAAATTCGAGGGTGTGGTAATAAATATCGAACTTAAATTCCCCAGCAAGGCGCTCTCCAAGACCATGGAGGGGACACTCCGGCAGGGGAAAAGAAGTGCCACACTGCAAGCAGGTGAGGTGATGGATATTATGCATGCGGGCGCTATAGACGGTCTCACCATTGGGGAGGGTTAGCCCCTGCACCATGCCTTGCAATTTCAGTCGGTCAAGGGCACGATAGATCGTTGCTAAACCAAAATTTTCGTGGCGATCATGCAAATAGCGGTGGAGATATTGGGCCGAGACTGCTTCGGGACATTCGCGCAGAGCAGCAAGGATTTTCTCTTGGGCGGGAGTGCGCTTTTGACGCATAGTGCTCTTAAAACTTGAACGGATTATAGAACGCAAGGGGCGGAAACCAAGTATGAAACTGCTCTAGGCTGCGGGCGTCTCCCTTGAGCCATTGCCGGTCTGATAATTCTGCCACGGTGTGGGTGCCGTAAAGGAGGGCGGTCACAGCCTCAATGGTTGCGTTCACCGTAGGTGAAATGGCATTGCTTTTCGGCACCGGGGCACAGCGGAGGATACCCTGGTGATCCGACCACATCCAGATTCCTTCGTTCCAAGGGCAAAGCGGGTCAGTGATGGCGATCGCCACTGAGGTCGGCGTTGTCGTGTTCCCCAGGGGCACTGGGGGCAAATGGGACAGATCGACCACCCGCACCATCCAAGGCAACGCCATCTGCACAGGGGTCAGGTGGGGGATGGAACCCCAACCACGATGCACGACGGCATGGACGGGCAACTCCATGGTCACGGTGTGGATTTGATCCCGATGCTGGGCAAAAAATCTTAGCAATTGTTGGCGGGCTGCCTCAGTGCGCCAGCCCCAGAGCCAAATCTTAATTTGTCCGGGGGTATTCCCTGTAGCGTTGGATAGGCTATTTTGCAGACTGTAGAGGGCGATCGCCTCAGTGACACCGGCTTGCTGAATTAGGACACACAATCGCTGTTGATACCACCACCGCCACTGGGCTGCCCCAGCTCGAGGAACAGCCCAGCCGTGGGTTTCGGGCGATCGCTCATAACCGCAG
>JAAUUH010000148.1 GCA_012031145.1 Oscillatoriales cyanobacterium SM2_2_1
AGTCATTGGCGGCGGCGCCAGCGGCATGATTGCGGCCTATTGGCTCGATCGCCAGGGGCACCGGGTCACCGTCTATGAACGACAGCCTATCCTAGGGGGGCACATTCGGACGTTAAATAAAAACATCCCCGGTACCCCGGATTGCCCAGAGCTTTTAGAGGCTGGCGTCCTGGAGTTTCCGGTGGCGTTCACAAATTTTCTCGCGCTCATGCAGGAGTTAGACGTGCCCCTAGAACCTGTGGCGGTGGGGTCTGGCATTTTCTTCCGGGATGGCCGCCACTTGATGTCCCCCGGCATGGTTACCCATAACTTTCAGGGTCTGGAAAAATGGCGTGAAATACTCTATACCGAGGCCCTCTATGCGCGAGCCCTCGGCCTTTGGCTCAAAACTCACCTGGCGCGCCCGGAAAACCTTCAGGGGCAGCCCTTATCAGCCTATCTCACCCCTGAGTCTGCCCAGCAAACCTGGGTAAAGCTGTTAACCATGTACAGCTACTCTATGCCCTACGAAACGATCAATGACTTTCCCGCAGCGCTCGCCATTCCAGCGCTGCGGCGCTACGTGTTTAGCCACTGGGTGCGCATTCAGGGGGGTGTCTATTCCTATATTCAAAAAATTCTAGAGCGATTTTCCGGTGAGGTGGTTCTGACTGCCACCATTGCTGGGGTGCATCGATCTCACAACGCGGTGCAAATTAAAGGCCGGGTCGAAGACGGTGAATGCTTCAATCGAACCTTCGACAAGGTGATTTTTGCCACGCCACCGGATCAGGTGTTGCCCCTACTCGCTGATCCGCAACCGGATGAAGTGCGTCGTTTCCAAGCCTGGAAACCCAACCAGGCCACAACGGTGATGCACTGCGATCGCACCCTCTATCAGCCCTATGGCATCCAGCGGGGCTCTGAGTTTGACTTCTTTCAAACGGATACTGGCTGGGGCTACAACGCCTACCTCAATCAGCTCTGTGGCATCACATCAAATCAGAGCTATAATCTCGCTTTTAACCTGCAAAACCGCATCGCCCCCGAGAAAATCATCCATGTGCAGCATCACCATACGCCGTTCTATGATGTGGCGGCTTTTCAGTCTCGCGATGACATCATCGCCACCAATGGAGAGCACAATACGTACCATGTTGGGGCCTATCTGGGGGATGGTTTGCACGAAGGGGCGGTGACATCGGCGATGGCGGTCGCCCAGGCGATTGGCCCTGCTGATGCCGAAAAAACTGCCCCGGTAACTAGCTTTGCGATCCGTTAAACGATCCGTCACAGAGCTGAGTGGGGGGCGGCATGCGAGATTTGGGATGCGGAGAAAAGGTTTGCGCCCGTGAAGGAAAGGTTGGCAGAAGTGGAGGAATGATCGGTGGCGCTTGAGGAAGCCTACGCAAGGTCGAAAGGATGATCTGCCTGGGTGGAGGAACCGTTTGGGTGGGAGAAGGAAAGGCTTGAGTGGGCTGAAGCTGCTTACGAGCGATCACAAGAACCTTTCAGCAGATAAAACAAAGGTTTCACGGAGGCGAAGGAAGAGTTCGCAGGGGCGGATGAAGGGTTTGGGGCGGTGGATGAACCTTACCAGGAGCGAAAGTAAGAGTATGCGGCCAGAAACCAGGTTTCTTTGCCTGGGAGCACTTATTGCCAAAGCAGATTTGTAGGTTGGGTGAAACGCAGTGGAACCAACAGTCCCTGTAGTATGGCAAGAGAACAGATGGCCCTATATTGCTGTGTTGGGTGCCGCCGTTGCTCCACCCAACCTACCGTTTAGTCAACGGTAACAATTCTTACTTGCGTCCGGTGCGCGAATGGACTAGATTACTGAGCTAAGGTTGTGTGCGTGCAGTCTGAACGTCCCAAAAATTGGCGTTGCTGATCAGCGGTATGATTTGCCCCCCTAGCCCCCCCATCTTGGGGGGGGCCGAACAACTCAAAATCCCCCAAATTTGGGATTTAGGGCCAATACAGCAACCTACTGCTTTGCAGATTCATACCTTAGGTCAGCAACGCTGATTTTTTAGATTCGCTAAAATCGCCCCATGACAGGCTCTAGAGATTTCATTTGCATAGGTATCCGAAGTCGGCAAAACCTTGCTGCATAAGGGATTGAATGCTCTTAAGATTTACTTTAGAAATTAGCTTTTATAGTCAGTATTTTAGCTTTCGTAGAAACGCCGCATAACAACCCTGGTGCAGTGGACAGTTGAGAAATCATTGGTGATGATGCAAAGGCGATCTGCCACCGCTGATCAGGAACGTTATCCCACGCTAATTTTCGGTAAGGGCATCGTTTGAAGGCGATCGCTAGACGATCGCATCTCTGATCATCGATTTCGGTAGGTCTTCGGGGTCATTCCGGTAACTTTGCGGAAGTGCTTGTTCAGGTGGGTTTGATTGGCAAAACCGCATTCCAAAGCAATATCGACGATCGTCCGTTCTTCATCTTTCAACAATTGCTTGGCTCGTTCCACTCGTTGTTGCAACACATACTTGTAGGGTGCAATGCCCGTTGATTGCTTGAATAAATCACAGAAATGATAGACGCTCAGGTTGAGGTGTTGGGCGATTTCTTCTAAGGATAGCTTTTGGTCAAGATGGGCTTGGATGTAATCGATCGCCTGTTGCAGCTTGGGAGTTGAAAGCCCGCCTTCATAGGTTTTGATGCGGAGTGGTTGAGTGCAATACTGGCGAAGAAGATGCAGCAGAAATAAATTCGCTAGCGATTCAGCATAGAGTTTGCCACCTAATTCGCCGTTAGACATCTCCGTCCGGAAGAGTGTAGCGATCGCTTCAATCTGCGGATCGCGAGCTTGCAAAATGGGACGCAATTCAATGCGATCGGGATGCAGGCAATCATTCTCTAGCGCTACTTGCTGCAAGAGGTTAGGCTTGACGTAAAAGCACAAACTTTCATCTGCAACCTCAGCTTCCCAATAATGAAAAGATGGTGTGTTGGCTGGCACAAGAAAAATATCTCCTGGTGCGTTGGCAGCATCATACTCGTGCCCACCAAAACGATGGATTTGCCGTAGATTGCCGTTAAATGAAATAAAGATCCCATGCTCTGTCATCCCGGCATAGGTCTCAATTTCGCTTGAAGGTTGAAGGGTATATTCAACCACCAAGCCTTCGCCATAGACCGAAATTTGGGTGTCTGTCCATGTTCTGGGTACCATCTCGTGCCAAGGGGTTAACGATTGGGCGACAATTTTTTTCCATTGACTTGCTTTTCCACCTCGCAACTTGAGTATGACGGTAGTAGGTTAGCGATGGTCGCGCTCTCCTCTGTTACAGACAGCGTTGCAGGGTGAAGACGAACGATCGTTGACGAGTTGGACAGTGAGCAAACCTGAGAGACTCCTTTTCCAGGAGTCTCTAGGGCATTATATCCGGTTAAAAGTTTTGGCAGTCTTGCCTGATCTGAGGAAAAATATCCCGATCTTGCACCAGGCATCCCTACCAAGGCAATTTGCTAACTTCCCCAAGATCGGACAATGTTTGCCCAAGATGAGGAAAGAATCAAACCACTTGAAGGATTTAGAGTCAGTCCATTGCACCAAGCGCGTGATGGGAGGGTTCACCCAACCCAATGAACCACAAGGATAACAGCGGCAAACTGTCACTTCACGTACACTGGATTCAATGGAGAAATCTCTATGACTAGCATTGTTCTTCCCACTCAAACCAACTATGGTTCAACCTCTCGATTCCTGGCTTCTGCGAAAAAACTGTTGATCGATGGGGAATGGGTGGATGCTGCCTCTGGTCAAACCTTTGCAACTATCAACCCTGCTACAGAAGAGAAACTGGCAGATGTGGCACAAGGCGGAGTCGAAGATATCGATCGCGCCGTTATAGCGGCTCGTCGTGCTTTCGAGAGCGGACCCTGGTCGCGCATGAAGCCATCAGAACGACAGCGCATCCTGCATCGCTTAGGGGATCTGATTCTCGAAAACGCCGACGAACTTGCATGGCTGGAAAGTCTGGACAATGGCAAGCCCGTGAGTGTGGCCAAAGTCGCCGACATTCCGCTCACGGCTGACCTGTTTCATTACATGGCGGCTCAGATTCGGACATTAACCGGGGCGATTGTTCCTGTCTCCGATATTGCTGTTCCGGGTGCTGAGTTTCACGCTTACACCTTGCGCGAACCCGTTGGCGTTGTCGGCTTAATTACCCCCTGGAACTATCCTTTGTTAATCGCTGCCGGATGGCAAATGGCAGCTTGCCTCGCCGCAGGCAACACCGTTGTCCTTAAGCCTTCGGAAGTCACCCCACTTTCGATTCTCCGCTTTGGGGAACTGGCATTAGAAGCTGGGATTCCGCCTGGGGTGATCAACATTGTTCCCGGCTTTGGATCGGATGCTGGGGCACGGCTTTCCAGTCATCCCGATGTGGACAAAATTGGCTTCACGGGTTCCACTCGCACTGGACGCGGCATTCTCAAAGCGGTTGCCGATAGCAACTTGAAAAAGTAACGCTGGAGTTGGGCGGCAAGTCTCCTGACATCATCATGGATGACGCCGATCTGGGTGTCGCCATCCCCGGTGCAGCTGAAGGTATTTTCTTCAATCATGGGCAGTGCTGCTGTGCCGGATCGCGCTTGTATGTGCAGGAGAAGATCTATGATCGCGTCGTTGCAGGCATCTCCGACTATGCCAAAACGATTCGGCTCGGTTCTGGTCAAGATCCAACCACTCAAATGGGACCACTCGTTTCCAAAAATCAAGAAGATACCGTACTGGGATATATTCAGGCCGGGCTGGAGGAAGGAGCCGAACTCACCACGGGTGGACACAAAGTCGGCGATCGCGGTTTCTTTGTAGAACCCACGGTATTTGTAAATACAAATCGCAACCTGAAAATGGTGCGCGAAGAAATCTTTGGACCTGTGTTGACGATCGAGCGATTTAGCGATCTCGACGATCTTGTTGAGAAGGCAAATGATACAGATTATGGATTGGGGTCTGGCATCTGGACAACAGACTTGAGCAATGCTCACAAGATTGCCAAGATGATTCGAGCCGGAACTGTATTCATTAACTGCTACAACGTTTTTGATGCAGCTATGCCCTTTGGCGGTTACAAACAGTCCGGTTGGGGACGCAATCGCGGCAAGGAAGCCTTTGAAGCCTACACCGAAACTAAAGCCGTGTATGTTCGCTTAGACGGCATTCACCACACCTCGTTCGCCTGCCGCTAAATCTAAATCTCTTGGGGTAGATTGTTTTCTTCCTTCTGCCCCAATGCTTCCATTGATTTATTTTCATCTATAAAACTGGGGAGAATTCGTGATGGCGGAATATTTCTTCATGCCACCTGTGAATATTGCCGGAGCAGGTGCGCTCAAGAGTGCTGGGGATGAAATGGTTGCCGAAGGCTACGGCAAAGCGCTGATTGT
>JAAUUH010000149.1 GCA_012031145.1 Oscillatoriales cyanobacterium SM2_2_1
ACCTACCCCTGGCCTTTGCTGCGGGGATGCGATCAAGCAAAAATTCTGGCCTCAGCCAAGCTTTACCTCACCAAGAACCTTGCTACGATTTTGGCGATCGCCTTTGCCGGTATTGTGCAACTCCCCTTTTGATCAAGCCCCCCCAAGCTACCCTGCACACCCTAGCGGTGGTCGGCGCGCCCACTCTTTGCTTGGCTATGGGGTGGTTTCGCCCGACGCGGATCAAAAATTTTTTCCAGGATGTGCTGGGCTATAGTCTCCTGTCCGGCACCATTGGGGCCCTTGCCATTACCCTAGGGTTTGTCCTGACCTATTTTTATGCCCTGGGGATTTTTGATGACACGGTGACCAGCATCAACTTTGACACCCTGGCCCAAGAGTATGGCCAAGCTCAGGCGGTGGCTACCCTGATCGCCATGATCTACGGGCTCCTAATTTTTCTGGATAGTGTGGGCATTATGATCTGGAAACCCCACACGGTTCAGCGGCATCTCGGTGCTTTTGCCTATGGCTGCGGTTCCGTGGCGATGTGTATGGCGACACTGCTGCTGATGCCCCAGGTGTTTCAGATTGAATATCCTGATCGCGCAGGTTGGACCTTGGTGTTGTTTTTGCCCACTGCTGCCCACTATCTGCTGCGAATGCTACAATCCAGTTCGATTTTGCGCAAGCTTCGGCGATCGCTGATGCAACCCTAATGACGGTTTGGGGAGAACTAGCGGCCCTCACTGCTGCCATGGTTTGGGCGATCGGTGCCCTCGTCTACGCCAATCTTGGGGCTACCCTGTCGCCCTTGACCATCAATGTGGCGAAGGGACTGGTGGCTGTACCTTTTTTGGCCATCGCCATTGGGGTTATGGCCGTTCCCATACCCGTCCTGTCGCCAACGGACTGGTTGTGGCTGACCTTAAGTGGATTTATTGGCATTACCCTTGGTGATTCGGCTTTTTTGCAGGCGTTACCCCAACTGGGGCCAAGGCGGCTGCTGGTTCTAGAGACCCTAGCCCCGGTTTTTGCCACCATCTTGGCCACCATTTTTCTCCAAGAATTGCTAACCCTGCCACGACTGGGGGCGATCGCCCTAGTGGTTTCTGGGGTTGTTTGGGTGCTGCGCGAGCGTCCCTATGGGGATAGAGCTGACTTCCCCGTCACCCGCTCCGCCGTCGGCTGGGGTATCTTAGCCGCCCTGTGCCAGGCGGTGGGGGTCGTCCTTTCCCGAGCGGCCCTGGCCAATTCTGACCTCGACCCCCTGTGGAGTTCCCTTTGGCGGATCGGGGTGGGTGTTGGCATTTTATGGCTGGTGGCTGGGCGATCGCGATTAGTTGCCCCCTTGGCAGCACTTAAATTGCGACCCTGGCTAAATTTAGTCGGAGCAGCCCTACTGACCACCTTCCTCGGTATCTGGCTGCAACAAACAGCCCTAAAGCTCTCCCCAGCAGGCATTGCCCAAACCTTAACGGCCACCAGCCCCATCTTCATTCTGTTGATCACGGCCCTCCAAGGTAAGCCGCTGCCCCTAGGTGCGGTGGGCGGGGTCATCCTAGCCCTCGGCGGGGTGGCCCTGTTGTTCCTCAATCCATAGCACTTCCGTAAAAAAACAACTGCGAGCTCCAGTGTGACAAGCGATGCCGCCGATTTGCTCAACCTTGAGCAGCAGGACGTCGCGATCGCAGTCGTAAAACAACCGCCTCAGCCTCTGAATATGCCCAGAAGTTGCACCCTTGTGCCACAGTTCTTGGCGCGATCGGCTCCAGTAGTGCACCTCCCCGGTCGCCAAGGTTCGCTCTAGGGATTCTCGGTTCATCCAAGCCACCATCAACACGGTGGCATCCCGATCATCTTGGGCGATCACCGGAATTAAGCCCTGTTCATTAAAGCGCAACGTTTCAAGCCAAGACACTAGGGAATCTCCACCGCGGCATCAACTTTGAAACTGTTAATAATGCGGTTATATTCCTGCCGCAGCCGGGGAAACTGATCGGATAGCACACCCGTCGTCAGCACCGCAATTTTACTCCCCTTCCGCTCCACAAAACTATTCCCCAATAGCCGCCCCCGGGCCTGCTCAACCCGCACGGTATAGCCCCAGACAATCAAGAAACTGCCATCTTTTTGGCGAACTGGGCTTTCGATATAAAACCCTTCGTTGCTACCAAAGGTCTTACGCAAAAAGGACTCCAAATTCGCGACCATTTTTTCGTCCGTGGTGCCCTCGGCCGCCTCAAAAATATCCACACCGACGAGGGCATTGCTAGTCGGATCGAGCCAAATATGGATCACTTCGCCGGGTTTGGTGGTGTCATTAAGCTTCCAGCCCATGGGCACATCTAGCCGAAACAGCCCCGAACTGTGCTGAAATTGGTCGTAGGCCGCAATCTCCACCTGGGCGAACTGGGTATTGCTCCCCATGGTCGGTGTTGAAGTGGGTGTTGAAGTGGGATCGGGTTTGATGGTTGGCGTCGGCTCTGGGCGATCCGCGTTTGGCGTTGGTGAAACGGCGATCTCCGTCGGGGAGGTCAGGGGTGTTTGCTTTGATTGCTGGGACAGTTGGCGACTGTAGCCGTCGTACCAAGCGATCGCGCCCACAGTCAGGGACACCAGTCCCGCTGCAATTGCCCAGGGTAGCCAAACCATAGACTTGGAAGCATCGGCAGACCGCGGGTTAGCCACGGCGTTCCGCGGCAGGGAATTGGCGGGTACGGATGCCGCTGAAATGAGCGTCGCTGGGGCCATTGCTGGTGGCGTTAGGGTCACAGTCGGCTCAGTGGCATTCCCCCCGCCCATGGCAATGGTTGGTGCAATGTTCAGTTCTGGAGACAGGGCATTCAGGGCAATCAGGGCCTCCGTAGCAGAAGGAAATCGCTGACTGAAGTGATAGCGCACCATAGTTTGGAGGAACTCGGCAAAGGGCTCACTCACCACCGCCCGATCTCGCCACAGAATCTCCCCGGTGGTGCAGTCTTCCGGTAATTGATCCGGCGACAGACCCGTTAGCACCTGAATGCCAATCATGCCCACCGCATAGACATCGCTGCTGAGGCGGGGTTTACCCTTGGCTTGCTCGCTCGGCATGTAACCGGGGGAGCCAATACTGACCGTGACATTGGTCATCCCTTCGGCGTTGGTAGCTAGGGCACTGACTTCCTTAACAGCCCCAAAGTCAATCAACATCAACTTGCCCGTTATCCGCGATCGCATCAGGTTTTGCAGCTTAATATCCCGATGCACCACATTATTTTGATGCACAAAAGCCAGCACCTCCAAAATCTCTCGCAGCAGGCGAATGGTTTCGGTCTCGCTCAGCCGTTGCCCCGGCGACAGTTCCTTGGAGAGGTCGTGTCCATCAATAAATTCTTGAACCAAGTAAAAATCACCCTCTTCCTCAAAGTGGGCGAATAGGTCAGGGATTTGGGGATGGGCATTGCCCAGACGGTATAGAAATTCTGCTTCCCGCTCAAACAGCCCCTTGGCTACTTCATAGACCTTGGGGTTGGTATCCTTAGGCCGAAGCTGCTTGACCACACAGGGGGGGCGTCCCGGCAGATCACGATCCTCCGCGAGATAGGTATCTCCAAAACCGCCACTCCCTAAAATTCGGAGAATGGCGTAACGATTTCTGAGAACTTTGCCGACCATAGGACGCACTCCAATGCGGTGGTACTAGCCTAGCGAAAAAGCCGCCGCCAAACCAGAGCCGCGCCCTACAATTTAACCTCAATATCCACACCAGCGGCCAAATCCAATTTCATCAGGGCATCAATAGTTTTTGGGGTTGGCTGGTAGATGTCAATAATCCGGCTATGGGTGCGGGTTTCAAAATGCTCTCGGGAGTCCTTATCCACATGGGGCGATCGCAGCACGCAGTAGATTCGGCGGCGGGTGGGCATTGGAATCGGTCCGACGGCGGCAGCGCTGGTACGATTGGCGGTTTCGACAATTTTTCACAGGAAGCATCGAGAAGACGATGGTCGAACGCCTTCAGACGGATGCGGATTTTTTGTTGGATGACAGCCACGGCAGATTTAATATTTTGACAGTATTCTGCATCCTATCATGCCAAACTGCATCAAAACAATAACTCGATGCCCCTGACTTTGTCGCAGCGGAATGCCTAATAGTGTCCAGCAGTTTTACGGTGATGAATGGCGGTGAGGCGATTGGTTTGCAGCACCTTGCCACCCTCAGCGATCGCATAGATCAGCCAGTGATCGCCACATTCCATCCGCTGCTGCACGCGACATTCCAGGTAGGCCAGAGCTTGATCAAGAACCGGAGCACCACAGTTGGCCGGCGACGTTTGCAGCGCCTGAAAGCGATCCTCTCCCGGGGCGAAGCGCTTAGCAAAAGCACGCATTAGGGAACTGCCCTCCGGCAAAATATTCAACACAAAGGCATCACCGGGGTAGACGTAGGATTCAATGGCCCGCTCCTTAGCCACGGCAATGGTCAGTCCGGGAGGGTGAAAACTGGCTTGGGAGACCCAAGAGGCCAACATGGCTGTAGTGAGTTCCTCTCGCTGGGCGGTCATGACACAGAGGGAACCCACCACCCGTCCCACTGCCTGTTCCAGATCGCTGGCAGGGTTGATGGTGTTCCGTACCTTCTTGGCCACTTTAAGGGATTGGGCAAAGTCGGTGCCAAGTTCTTCACAGTGCTGAATCGTGGCAGCCGTTGGCGCAAATTTGACCCGAATTGGCTCAAAGGCCAAGGCATAGCCTGCATCCTGGAGCTTCCCCGCCAAGATGTCCACGGCCTCACCGCTCCAGCCATAGGAGCCAAAAACCCCGGCGCGAAGGTTTTTAGGTGCGGTGGAGAGAAGGATTCCAAGGGCGGTTTGCATTTGGGTTGGCAGGTGGCCGCCGAGGGTGGGAGAACCAATCAGGAAGCCCGAGGCCCGGGCGATCGCCGCTCGAATTTCGGTGGGCTCAGCCTGCTCGCAGTTGATCGTTTCAACGGACACCTGAGCTTTGGTGATTCCCCGAGACAAAGCCTGGGCTAAGGCTGTGGTATTGCCGTAGGCGGAAGCATAGAGCACGGCCACCGAAAGGTTTTGTTGCTGTTGTTGCTCTCCCCACTGACGGTAAAGCTGTTGCAGTTCCCGCCAGCCATAGCGGAGCAGTGGCCCATGGGCAGGAGCGGCCATGGCGGCTCCAAGGGATTGGATTTTATCGAGGGCAGAGAAGACTTGGCGGACTTGGCTGGCCATCAGACAGTCGAAGTAATAACGGCGATCGCCCAGCATGGACTCCCAGCCTTCATCAAAATTTGATCGCTGCATAGGTGGGCTCCAAAAACTTATCGGTAAAGACAATCCCTGTTTGGGTGTCGTAGGTGCGATCGCATCGGGATGACGTGGTGTAGGGGTTAAT
>JAAUUH010000150.1 GCA_012031145.1 Oscillatoriales cyanobacterium SM2_2_1
ACAGGACAGAAACGCCTGTTAGCACCGCAAAGCCTACGGCAAATTGCCCAGTAGCCCCAATCCCCAGAGGTCGGCAATGCCCGTACGGCATGATAAAAACTAGTGGCACTCAGATCCCCGTGGCTGAAGTTGGCACCCCGAACATCCGTGTTGGTGAAGTTAGCACCAGCAGCCTTAGCATGGGAAAAATTTGCTCCCGATAGGTTGGCTTTGGTGAAGTCTACCCCCATTACATTGGCATGGGAAAAGTTCGCACCGGCCAAATTTTGACCCCGAAATGACTGCCCCTGTAAATTCTGACCAGCAAAATTCTTCCCCACGGGCAACCCCTCATATGCTCCAATTCCTAGGCGCAAGTCTAGCATGGGGCAAAAACTAAAAAACGAGACCCTAACGGATCTCGTTTTTAGGACATTCGCAATCAGAGGTCAAATCGCAGCGCCCCCATCACAGGGGCGGCTATGAAGACGGCAGAAGTTGAAGGTTGTCGGTCGGGGGGGGGAGGGCACTCTCAATCTCACGACAGGAGACCTTGCCATCATCGTCCACATCCACCTCTACGGCTGCACCTTCACGTACCTTGCCGGTGAGAATTTCTTCAGCCAAGGAATCTTCCAGCAGTCGCATGATTGCTCGACGCAGAGGACGGGCACCGTAGCTGGGGTTATAGCCTTCCTGCACCAGCAGATCCTTGAAGCGCTCTGTGACGGTCAAGGTGATATTCTTCTCCGCCATGCGCTTGAAGATTTCATGCAACATCAGATTTGCAATTTGCTTGACTTCATCCTTATTCAACTGCCGGAAGACGATGATTTCGTCTAGGCGGTTGAGGAATTCGGGACGGAAGTACTGCTTGAGTTCCTCGTTGACCAGAGAGCGAATCCGTGTGTAATGGGAGTCCTCTTGACTTTCGGCAAAGTCAAATCCCAAACCGCCGCCACCCTTCTCAATCACCTTAGAACCAATGTTGGAGGTCATAATCAGAAGGGTGTTCTTGAAGTCCACAGTGCGCCCCTTGGAGTCGGTAAGGCGACCATCCTCAAGAATTTGCAGCAACAGGTTAAACACATCGGGGTGGGCTTTCTCGATTTCATCGAAGAGCACCACAGTGTAGGGACGACGACGCACCGCTTCCGTAAGCTGACCACCCTCGTTATAGCCTACATAGCCAGGAGGCGAGCCAATGAGCTTAGAGACCGTGTGCCGCTCCATGTATTCCGACATATCGAGACGAATCATGGCTTCCTCGGAGCCGAAAAAGTAGGCGGCTAAAGCCTTGGTGAGTTCGGTTTTGCCCACTCCCGTTGGCCCAGAGAAGATGAAACTGGCGATCGGGCGGTTGGGGTTTTTGAGTCCTACGCGGGCGCGACGAATGGCCCGGGAGATGGCGCGAACGGCCTCTTCCTGTCCGATTACTCGCTGGTGCAGGGTGTCTTCCATTTGCATCAACTTCACCGATTCTGACTCGGTGATCTTGCTGACGGGGACACCAGTCCAAGAGCTGACAATGTAGGCAATGTCTTCCTCACCAACGACGGGTGTTTCGTCACTACTGGTCTCAGAGCGCTTCGCTTGGCTGAGGGCTCGAATTTGCTGTTTAATTTCAATCTCGCGATCGCGCAGTTCACCAGCTCGGTCAAAGTTTTGGGAGCGCACAGCATCATCCTTTTCCTTGAGCACTTGGCGCAACTGCTTGTCGAGTTCCTTGGCGGCGGGGGGGAGTTGGGAATTAATCAATCGCACCCGGGAACCCGCTTCATCTACGAGATCGATGGCCTTGTCGGGCAAAAAACGATCAGAGATGTAGCGATCGGATAATTTGGCAGCAGCAATCAGGGCATCATCGGAAATGATTAATTTGTGGTGTTGCTCGTAGCGTTCCCGAAGTCCACGGAGGATCTCGATGGTTTCATCAACGCTCGGCTCACCCACCATCACGGGTTGGAAGCGGCGCTCAAGGGCCGCATCCCGTTCAATGTGCTTGCGGTACTCATCAAGGGTGGTCGCACCAATGCACTGCAACTCTCCACGGGCCAGGGCGGGCTTGAGAATATTAGCGGCATCGATCGCCCCTTCAGCAGCACCAGCACCGATCAAGGTGTGGACTTCATCAATTACTAGAATCACGTTACCGGCGGAGCGGATTTCGTCCATGATCTTTTTGAGGCGCTCCTCGAACTCACCGCGGTACTTGGTGCCGGCGACTAGCAAACCAATGTCAAGGGTGACAACGCGCTTCTCTTGGAGAATATCGGGCACATCGCTATCGGAAATGCGCTGGGCTAATCCTTCGGCGATCGCCGTTTTACCAACGCCCGGCTCGCCAATGAGAACAGGGTTGTTTTTGGTGCGGCGACCGAGAATTTGAATGACGCGCTCAATCTCTTTTTGCCGACCGACAACGGGATCGAGTTTCCCTTCTACAGCCATTTGGGTAAGATTGGAGCCAAATTCGTCGAGGGTCGGGGTTTTGGTGCGTCCTTGGGAAGCACCGCCAGCGGCCACTTCAGCCGTTTCACCCAACATCCGGATCACTTGGGTACGCACCTTGGAAAGGTCAACGCCCAGATTCTCCAAGACCCGGGCAGCAACTCCTTCGCCTTCCCGAATTAGTCCCAAAAGTAAATGCTCTGTCCCAATATAATTATGACCCAGTTGGCGGGCCTCTTCGAGGGAAAGTTCTAATACGCGCTTGGCCCGGGGGGTAAAGGGAATCTCTACCGCCACAAATCCTGAGCCACGGCCAATGATTTTTTCAACTTCAATGCGGGCATCCTTCAAATTGACGCCCATGGATTTAAGTACCTTGGCAGCCACGCCCGTCCCTTCTCCAATCAAACCCAAGAGAATCTGCTCGGTGCCAACAAAGTTGTGGCCAAGACGGCGAGCTTCCTCTTGGGCAAGCATGATGACCTTAATGGCTTTTTCGGTAAAGCGTTCAAACATGGCGAGTTCCCGTTCTGGTTACGGTCAATCCTAACATAGGCACTTTGGGTTTGTAGGTGTACGGAAACTACGCCAAGGAGCTACAATTCACAGCGATTTGATACCCCTGTGGGGCTATGGGAAGGAGGCGATCGCGATTCAAGATTTGGAGCCCGTGCACCAATTCACCGAGAATTCGTCAGTAAGCATTAATTTGAGTTCACTCATAACAGGATGTCCATGAGTTCTTTGCCGACAATTTTGTTACAAGCGCGACATTTATCCAAATCCTTTGGCGGCATTAGGGCGGTTGAGGATGTCTTAATTGATATTCCCCGGGGAAGCATTACGGGGTTGATTGGGCCTAATGGTGCAGGGAAAACTACTTTTTTTAATCTTTTGGTCAAGTTTTTACCGCCCGATCGCGGCTCGGTGTTGTTTGACGGGCGGCCAGTGCACCACCTTCCTCCCCATGGAATTGCCCGCTTGGGCATGATGCGCACCTTTCAGGTGCCCCGGGTGCTGTCTCGACTGTCGGTGCTAGAAAATATGCTCTTAGCGGCTCCCAATCAGCGGGGAGAGCAATTTTGGGCTGTGTGGTTTTGGGGGCGCGGGATCCGGCAACAGGAGCGGGAGATGACCGATAAGGCTATGACATTGCTGGAGTCGGTGGGTTTGGAGCGGATGGCCACTGAGTATGCGGGAGCGCTCTCTGGGGGGCAGCGAAAACTCTTAGAGATGGCGCGGGGGCTGATGAATGACCCGAAGCTGATGATGTTGGACGAGCCCGCGGCGGGGGTGAATCCGGCGCTGATTGAGCAGATTTGTGGCTACATTGGGGAGTGGAATCGACGGGGAATTACGTTTTTGATCATTGAGCACAATATGGATGTGATCATGTCGCTGTGCGATCGCGTCTGGGTGCTGGCGGAGGGGCGAAATTTGGTGGATGGTACCCCAGCGGAGATCCAGAGCCATCCCCAGGTGATCGAGGCATACTTGGGCAGCGAGTGATGGCATAATGGGGTTCCTAACCGCCGAGGTGAGCGTTTATGTCCGTGGATTCCTCGTTTTCGCGCTTGCAGCACCTCTTGGAGCAATTGCACCAAACCCTGCCCCAGCAGCCAAATCGTGATTTATTGCTGGCAGCAGTGCAGGCACTCGCCGAAATTAGCACCCTAGAGACCGATCGCCTCAACTGGAAACTGATCGCTGGTTCGTTGCAGGATATGCAAAAGGCAGTGGCTTTATTTCAACCCCATCGCCATGTGCGGAAAGTCAGTGTGTTTGGCTCGGCGCGCACCCAGTCCTCCGCCCCAGAGTACGAGCAGGCCAGGCAGTTTTCCCAGTGCATTGTCAACCGGGGGTTTTTGGTGCTGACGGGGGGCGGGGGCGGCATCATGGAAGCGGGAAATGCGGGGGCAGGGAGCGAGCAGTCATTTGCCTTGAATATTGCCCTGCCCTTCGAGCAGGTGGCCAATCCCTTTGCGGGCGATCGCCTTGTGCATTTCAAATATTTCTTTACCCGTAAGCTGTTTTTCATGCGCGAAAGCGATGCAGTGGCGCTGTTTCCGGGAGGGTTTGGCACCCAAGACGAATTTTTTGAATGCCTGACCCTTTGCCAAACGGGGAAGGCGACGCCCCGGCCGATTATTTTGGTGGACAAACCCGGTGGGGACTACTGGGTGCAGTGGGACGCCTACATTCAAAAGCATCTGTTGGGGCGGGGGTTGATTAGCCCCCAGGATCGCAGTTTGTATACAATTACCGATGACATTCAGGTGGCCTGTGAGACGATTTGCCGGTTTTACCGCGTGTTCCATTCCAGCCGTTGGGTCGATGATCTGTTTGTGATCCGGCTTAAGTGTCCCCTGAGTGAGTCCCATGTGGCGCGGCTGAATCAAGAATTTGGCGATGTTTTAACCCAGGGGGCGATCGCCCAGAGTAGTGCGCTGCCTAAGGAAAAAAGTGAGGTAGACCTCCTGGAGTTGCCCCGCTTAGTCATGCACTTCAATCAGATCAGCTATGGACGCTTACAGGAACTGATCTGGGCCATCAATGACATTCCCGAAGATGGGCAATTGCCGTTTCATCCCGAAGCCAAATAGCCCACGGCAAAATTGAGTAGTTCCTGCGCCCGGAATATCGATGCAAAGAATGCTGCCCTGCCCCTGGGTCAGTCCTTGCGTCAGGAATTCAACAGGTATTTAAGTTGGGGACTGGCACCCAACTTTTGGAACCGTTTCCGAATATGCCATCTTCAAAATGCCCGAGATGGCAATTCCTATGGGGGATTAGTTGGCAAGGGTTCTGGAGCTGGTTCCGGTGTCCCAGGCGCGGGGGATGGACTAGGTAGAGCAGGGGATGGTGCAGGGGGTGGGGGGCTGGGCGGGGTGG
>JAAUUH010000151.1 GCA_012031145.1 Oscillatoriales cyanobacterium SM2_2_1
GGGCGATCACCTTCATTGGGGGAGGTCAGTATAGACAACACGGTTTTTTTGATCCATGTCGGCTTTGCATTCAACACGATGCCATCGCACACATCGTGCAGTTTTTCTCTTGGAGGTCTAATTGGATTTCTACGTTGATCCGCATTACAATATCCGGTTGACAACTCGTATAGCCTACCATGTTCAGCGAAATTGGCAGAGCCCGGCAAACAATTAAAGGAAACATGGCGATCGCTGAGATTCTCGCCCATTTGCGAGACTCTGGCATTGAGGTCTGTCAATACGGCAATGCGCCTACGGGGATGGTAAAAACGGTGCTATTCTCAGAGTCCGGCGGAACCTTCCAGTTTGAATGGCAAGGACAAGATTGGCAGAGTGCCAGAGTGGAAGCACTGTTAAATTTCTTTGGCGTTCTAGCCGCCACAAACGAAAAGTTACCAGTACCAGAAGCGCCACAACCTGAAAAACCCAGGGTATTGGCAGCAGTGGATGCCGCCGCTTCAGCGGCAAAAAGATGGCAAACCAGACAGCCTGACGACTTGGGCGATGTTGTCGCGGCTTTAGACTGCGAGTTTCAAAGGCTTGGCTTGCATCGACACCATGCAAGAGTGACCGCATTCTTGCACAAGTTTGATATGAAATGGGGAACCGCCAGTAAACTTGTCTTAGAAGGGCTTCTTAAGAAACTTAAAGCTCTGCCTAGCGAGGAATTTTGAGAACTTTGCCAGTGTTGGATCTAGGAGTCAATTACCAAGCGCGATCATCCTATGAGTGGCGCACCGATGTAATTGAGGACGATTTTGGGCTAGAGCAGCGCCGCTCTCTTTGGAGCAATCCCCTTGGCACTTTTGAGATTGGCGATCGCACAATTAGCAGTACGGACTATGAGTATTTGGTCAGCTTTTTTGCTGAATTAAGGGGTGACGCCGACCCTTTCTTGTACAAAGATTGGTCGGACTATGAATTTACTTCTATCGTTTTTGGCAACGGCGGCACAACCTACCCGCTGTTCAGTGGGCGGCAAAGGATTCGCTATGCCAACATTATTAGTTGTCGTGCGTCAGGCGCAGACATAGAGTGCGAAATGGATGAACAAAATGGGCTTTTAATTACAGAGCCGGTGTTGGGAGCTTTTCTAGTTATTGGTGAAAAGCTAAAGTTGGTGCGGTCGCAGCAGTCCGACTTGAGAACGGTACTGCGAATAGCAACACCTGCGGGCGATCGCGCGTTTGATATTGGGCAAATAACTTTGAGGGAGCAACGTGCTTAATCTAAGCGATCGTTTTAGGCAAAACATAGAATCAGAAACGCCATCATTGGCGCGGTTTTGGCTGATAACTCGCAAGGATGGTGTGAGCTTGGCGTACACGAACCATGATGAACCTGTGGCGGTTGGTGGTGTTGTTTACTTGCCCTTGGATGGGTTCACAGCCAACAACACAAATCAGACAAACACACTGGCTGTTGATAACACAGAAATTAGCTCTGTGTTGACAGACGATCGCATAACCGAGAAAGACCTAATAGGTGGCGTTTTTGACAGCGCCAGGGTGGACATATTTGATGCAAATCCTCTGGAACCGCCGGGCGGCATCGGTGAAAATCCGCTAGCTTACATTCCCATACTGATTAACGGAGTGCTTGGCAGAGTTGAAACAACCGATATTGACTTCCGGGCTGAAGTCAGTTCTAGGCTGTTCCGTTTAGACCAGAAAATAGGTGAATTAACCAGCAAGTCCTGTCGCGCTCAGCTTGGGGATAATCGATGCACTGTAAATCTGACCCCGTTCACATTCACAGGAACAGTGACACAAATTGTTTCACCTATTTTCTTTTTCAGCTTGGGGCTTTCTCAGCCCTTTCAATTCTTTAGCAATGGGCTGATTACTTTCACGTCAGGCGCAAATGAAGGGTTTGAAACTGAAGTGGCATTCAGCACCATTGACCAAGTCCTTCTTTTTGAGGAACCGCCCAACGATCTCAGCATTGGGGACACATACACAATTGTTGCGGGATGCAACAAGTCCCGTGAAGTTTGCCGGGACAAGTTCCAAAACGCAATCAACTTCCAAGGGGAACCCGATGTTCCCGGCAATCTTTTTTACGCCAACGGCGGACAAGGGCAATAATTAAATGCCCTTTCCTTGCAAAACTTCCTGTACCGCGACCAAAAGACTTGGTAGCTCACTTCTGGAGCATACCGCTTTCGCAGGGCTTCGATTGACAAGGCTAAGAAGTTCTCCCCTTCTTTAGCCAACGCATTTTCAAAGTCCAAACGCCAATCTTCCTTAGGCTTGGCTTTGGATAGCTGATGCACATATTGGCGTGAGCACCCGATCACCTTGGCGATCTTGGCTTGAGCTACTCCATCTTGAAGCAGCTCTCGTATCAACTGACTTTTTAACATGCTTCTGTACCTGAAATACAAAATCTAATTTACCACGTGACTCGAAAAGTAGACTAACAGCATTGCAAGAGCATCAGCGGAATCATAGCTATCAGGGGAATAGTTTAGTTCTTTACAGCGGGCCAAAATTAAATCCTTACCCGCATTGCCGTTGCCAGTAAAAGACTTTTTGATCGTCTTAACTGGCATCGTTACAATCTCGACGCTCATCGCGTCACACAAAACGCAAGCGGTGTAATACCAGTAACCCCACTGGTGCGCCGCCAAAACCCCGGCATGATTGCGAACTTCCTCTACCAGCAGCAGATCATATTCTGCCAACCTACAAGCCAACCACTCGTAGTAGTTGCGGAACTTGCTTCTTTTCCGGTTTAGCTTGTCTAACCGCACTGTCTCATAGCTGATACGCCCAGCGACCGATTGGGCAACGCCCATGCTTTGACCAAAATCCAAGGCTAGTACACGCATCTTGTCCCCAGGAATCCACAAAAAAAAATTTTATATGGTGATTGACTTGTATAATTTAGTCAAGTAACAACAGGAGGTTTTAACAGTATGGAAGTTTACAAAGCGATTGCGAAGGTCAGTGCGGCCCTTGCCGATGAGGGCATTTCCAAAACTCGAAGCAACTTGCAACAGGGCTTTAAGTTTCGTGGAATTGACGAAATTCTCAACGCGCTAGCCCCGATCCTAGCGAAAAACGAGCTTGTCGTAATCCCCAGGGTTGCGTCAAGCGACAGGCAAGAGAAACCCACCAAAAACGGTGGGGTGCTGAATTACGTCGCTCTGACGGTCGAATTCGATCTTATCTCCGCCAAAGACGGCAGCAAGCACACTGCTGTCATAGTCGGCGAAGCAATGGATGCCGGAGACAAAGCGGCGAACAAGGCCATGTCGATCGCCTACAAATACATGGCGATCTTGACCTTTTGCATTCCCACTGAAGGGGATAACGACCCTGACGCTAGCAGTCATGAGATTGCTGCAAAACCCAACGCTAGTCAGTCCCCCAAGCCTGACCCTAGCCAATCTCGCAAGATCAGCGAAGCTCAGTTAAAGAGGTTCGTGACGGTCGCCGCAAAAATGGCTGGTCTGAACAAGACCAGCGAAAACTGCTGGCTGAAGCAGGAATATTCAGCCGCAAGGATATTCCCGCGGAACTGTACGATACCTTTATTGACGTTCTGGAACGTCAGCAGCCTGAGGATCCTTATGGTGACTGAAACCGAAGAGTCCCGCACTGGGCGGGTGGTTGATGGAGTGTTCGTCAAGGATGTGGGCGAGGATAATTATGGACAAATTGCCCAAGTTCAATAAGGTCAAGCATCAGTGTCAGTGTATTGATTGGTGTTGCCAGTGCGCCAATCAATACGCCCCAGTGGGTTTCCACTATGTCCGTGCTGGCAATGGCAGCTTAGTTTTAAGGAGTATCAAAGCCCTGTGACTGCAAAAGCCCCTACACCCCCAACTGTCAAGCAAAAAGAATAGGTTTCTCATTTGCCCTGTCTGGCACTTACTACAAATATTCTCTAATTTTGTATTGACAGAATAAGGGTAAGTAGGGTAGATTTAGGTTGTCGAACAAAAAAGGACAAAAAAATGAAAAGGTCGATTCACATTCTTCACTCCCTTCCAAATAGCTTTCTTGCCCCTGTGGGAAAATATTTGGTATGCGAAGGCATAACCGAGGCACAAGCTCGGCAGCTTGTGCGGGAACGAGAAGTACAATCGTACGTAAGGCACGCCTCAATCGCCAAAACCCTCAGCGCCCGTCTGGGCGTGGCGATCCCCCCAGACGGCGGGGAGTGTCCGAACCCCTTCAACGGCAAGGTTCTCGTGCTGGTTTGTTCAGCGTCCTGGATCCTCGAAGAAATGACTGGCGAGGACATCGTATACCAACTGGTATATGACGGCACGCCGGCGATCCTAGAGGCGGGAGTCAACTTCTAGGTGAAGAGGATCAATATTCTCACGTTGCTCCCAAGCCGTTTTCTTGCCCCCTTGGGCAAGAGTCTGATTATGGAAGGGATAACTGAGGCGGAAGCAAAGCGGCTTGTGCGAGAAAGGGAGGTGTGCTCCTTTGTGCGGCACGCCTCAGTCGCAAAGATCCTCAGTGATCGCTTGGGCGTGGCGATCGCCACGAGTTGGACGGAGTACCCAACTCCGTTTGAGGAAAGGCGACTTTCCTTGGTCTGTTTTGCCCTCTGGGGAACTGGGGGAGGTGGAGGAAATGCCCAGTGAGGCCGTGAAATACCAACTGGTATATGACGGCACGCCCGGAATCCTGGAAGTCGATTCTTAAACTGTGCTTCTGGCCCACCGGGCAAACATGGACAGATACACCCGGCGTATTTGTCCATCCTGTTGAAACTTAACGCCGGGCTCATCAGGCGGCGCGTATTGCCCATTCCATTTCTTGGGGCGATACGCGTCGCCAATTGCAATGACTGTGCGCTGAGCCTTGCAATCCTTGTCGGTGTAGGTGACACCTACAGTTACGTCACCGCGCCTCAACTCGCCCACCTCAAGAACTTCTCCCAGTTCTTGACCCTTGCCCTTGCAAAGGACTCGTTACCATCTGCAAGGGCAAACTTGGCGGCACGAAAGGCAATTTCTTCCTCTCGTGTGACTTCAACAAACGTCTTGCCACTCTTCGCAGCAAGACCCAAAACCTGCATAATTTTGTCAACCATCATGCCGCCCTGAGCCAAAGGGCGACCACCCGCTGGACGACTTG
Source organism: Oscillatoriales cyanobacterium SM2_2_1 (assembly GCA_012031145.1). Lineage (GTDB taxonomy): Bacteria > Cyanobacteriota > Cyanobacteriia > Pseudanabaenales > Pseudanabaenaceae > UBA999. The sequence goes on from JAAUUH010000151.1 coordinate 5,145, forward strand.
CAACCGGTCGCGCCTTGAAACAGGCGGCTTTGGCGGTGGTGTAACCGGCTTGGGGGGTGCTGCAACTGCACTTGTCTTTTGTGGTGGCGCAACTTCCTCGTAGCCATCGGCACTAACCCATACCTGTGCACATGTACTGTTCA
>JAAUUH010000152.1 GCA_012031145.1 Oscillatoriales cyanobacterium SM2_2_1
CGGTGAACAGTGAAAAAATATTGTGTGTGCTAGATGCGGGGTATGCCTATCCGGGATCGCCGATTGTGGGCAATTTTCGGGTGCGATCGCGCCCCGGACTCAGGGAGTGGCAGCCAATGAGTGCGGGGTTGCCCCAGTTGCCCCGGGGGGTCGTGCTGCGGGCAGCCCAAACCGATGATCAGCTTTGTGCCGATGGGCTGTGGTCTGGGTTTAGCAGTGGTGCGTTTACCTATGCCCTGACCCAACAACTGTGGCAAATATTGCCGGGTACCTCTGTGCAGGTAGTGATCAACCGGATGCGTCCCCTATTGGAAACCAAGGGTTTTGCCCCAGGTGCTCCCGTGGCGGGGGATAGGGCTGTGCCGCTCCCCCTAGAAGAACCAGCGGCGGATGGTTTTTTGCGCTCCGTCTCCTACGATCGCCGCTCTGGGGAACTGTGGCTGGCCGGGTTGCCCCTAGGAGCGATGAGCTACTATGCGGCGGGGGGGACGCTACTGGCCGATGGTCAGCGACTCCAAGTGCGATCGCACAGCGGTCTAATCGCCCGAGTGGAATCCCCAGAGGGGGGCAAACTTTTAGAGGGACAGCTGGTGCAGGAGCAGGTGCGCGCCCTGCCCCGGAACCTTTCGTTGGTGGTGGCGCTCGACCAGGATCTCAGTCGGGTGGAGCGGGTTGATGCCACCAGTTCCTTGGCGGCGCTGCCCCGCATGGTGGGGGTAGGGGCTGCGGAGCAGTGTGCCGATTGTGTGTTGGGGGGGCGGGGGGGAAGCTATGGCTTGTTCACTTCCCGGCTCGATGCCAATTACGGGGTCGTTTGGCGCGAAGGGGGAGTCTGTGAATGGGGCGACACGACGGTTGCAGCCGCTGCTGGAGAGCCTTTTGGCAGCAAAATTATTGCGACTGACAGCTAATGTGGCATCGTCCCATCTGGGGATAAAGGCTACGCTGCGGGCGCTGCGGGGGGACGGTTCATCCATGCTGCTTGATAGTCAGGCAGCGGGGCGATCGCCCGCCGAGGCCGATGGGTTGGGGGGACTGGAGCCACCGTTTCTGAACATTGGCGATCGCCTTCACTGCACCCTGACCAACTACACCGATGATGAGCTTTTTGTGCGGCTCATTTGTCTTGACCCCCGAGGAAAGATGTTGATCCCCAGTTTTGCCGTCAGTCCCTATGCCAGTGATGGCATGATGATGCCTCGCCAGACCCTGACAATTCCTCGGGACGATGCGCCCTTGCCCTGGGCAATTTCTGCCCCCAATGGGGCGGTGGAGGTTTGCGTGTTGGTGAGCCGCACCCCCTTTACCCAAACCAATCTCCTGCTGGGGCGCTCCCTGCGGCAGGCCGCTTCCCCGACAAGCTTGGCCCTAGTTCCCAATCCCCTAGAAGTGGCCCAGGCTTTGCTGGGAGATTTGCACCAAGGCGGCGGAGCTGAGGATACTTGGCTGCTGGATGTGCGCTCTTGGGCTTCTTTGAGCTTTTCCTATCGCGTAGTGTGAGGGGCTTTCTATATGGTGGTGACTTCTGCAAGAATGGCAAGGTATAACCTATTCCAATTCCCGAGGGATCGTGACGGAGCTGCTTGAAATGCCATCTCAGCCGCCATCTCCTTGGAAGCGTATCGGACAGATCGCGGTGGGTACTGCCCTTTCCCTGACGGCGTTGTCCCTCGGGGGGACTTGGTTCGCCCGGCATTTTCTAGAGCAGGAACTATCGCCCTTACTGGAGCGTGAGTTTACCCGATTACTACAGCGCCCTGTCCGGCTAGGTCGGGTGGAGCGGGTGAGTATTTGGTCCAGTGTGCGATTTGGGGCTTCTGAGGTGCCTGCCACACCGACGACAGCGAATTTTTTAGCTATAGAGGGGATCGAGGTGCAGGTCGATCCATGGCAATATCTGCGTGATCGCCGGTTGGGTCTTGATGTGACGGTGGTGCGCCCCCAAGTGTTTGGGCGTCAGGATCGGGTCACCGGCTTTTTGGAATTGCCCAGCCTGCCCGCCCCTGCCCGGGGGGAGGAGGGGTTCGTCGATCTGCGGACGATAACGGTGGTAGAGGGACAGGTGACGGTTCTGGCAGCCGCGAATAATCGCCTCCTCAGTCTGCGGAAGGTTTCATTGCAGAGCCGCTGGCAAATTTTAAATCCGGCGGCCCAGCGGCTGCAACTCACGGGGACGGGAGAACTGGTGCGTCCTGAGTTACCCGGGGCGGGGGCGGTTCCTGAACCCGAGGCGCTGCGCCGTCAGATCGATGGGGTTGGCGATTCCCAAGGTAGCCTCAATCTGGACTTGGACTGGGATCTGACCCGTGGTGTAGGAACGCTGGCGGTGCGATCGCCTCGGCTGGCAGTGACCCTGCTAAGGGACTTCTTGGTGAATTTGCCGGTAACCCCCACGGCGGGAGTGGCGGATGGCGAGGTCACGGTGCGCTTGGGGATGGGGACGCCCCAGATCCAGGGACGGCTGACCCTCCGGGAGGGGGCAGTGCAACTGCCGAGGGTGCCATTGCCCTTGACGGATGTGACCACCACGGTGCGGCTGGCCGATCAAAGGGTGACCGTAGAGGAGTTGACCGCGACCTATGACCGGGCGATCGCCCTTAGGGGGCAGGGCACCTACACCCTAGGCGGGAATTTAGCGGGTAAGCTGACGGTAACATTGGCAGATTATCGCCCGTCAGGTTTGCCGGTGGCAGTGGCGATTAGCGGGAAGAGCACCATTGCAGCAGAGTTGCGCGGTACCCTTGACCGCCCTGAACTGACAGCCATGGTTACATTGGGGCCAACTCAAATTGATCGGGTGAATTTGACGGGCATCACGGCTCGGATTGCCACCCAGGACTTTCAGACCATTACGGTTCAAAATCTGGCAGCAGAAACCGATTTGGGCGGGGTGATCGCCGCTTCGGGGGAACTGCAACTGCGCACACAGCGGGTCTTGGCAGCCCTGCAGATGACCCAACTGGACGGCGATCGGGTGGCGGAACGCTATGGGGTTCGGGTGCCATTGCGGATTGGGGTTGTGGCGGCGGCGGTGCAGGTGGTAGGAACGCTGCCGCAGCCCCAGGTGACAGCTACACTCACTGCCCCGAATGCCACCTACCCCAGTCGGGGAACCGTGACCTTAGTGGGCGATCGCCTTGAGGTAACCGAGGCGCAGGTGGATTTCCCAGTGGGACGAGCTCAGGTGGCGGGCGTCTATCGTCTGTCCGATGGCGCTTGGGAGGGACAGGCCCGGGGATCGGGAATTCCCCTAGCGGCGATCGCCCCGGACTACGCTACGGCAGCAACCACGGTTGAGGGGGTGGTGAACCTGCGCAGCGCTAGGGGTGGCTTTGCCCTGCAGAGTCTAACGGGAACAGCTTCCTTTCGTTTACCCGGGGGATTGGCGCTGGTGCCCGATGCAATTGCCGGTGAGTTGGCTTGGACGGGTGAAACACTGTTGATTTCCTCATTGGATGTGGGTTCCTACCTCCAGGCTACGGGTCGCGTGGCGGTACGGTTTACCGAGGGTTTGCCCCAGCCCGAATCGGTGGATCTTAAGGTGCAATCCGAGGATGTGCCCATTGCCAGATTTGCCTCCCTAGTGCCGGCTTTGCCAGTGCGCTCCGAAGGGGTGCTGAACTTTAACGGCCGCCTGTTTGGGGCGATCACTGCCCTGCAAGTAGATGGGGACTTGCGCCTAGACCGGGTGCAACTGCCCCTTTTGACCCCATTCCTCACCCGGGCAGACGGGGGCTTGCTCTCCTTTGCCGGCCGAGTCCAAGGAGCGGTGCTCGACCCCACCCTATTGGGGCGTCTGCGCATGACGGCCCTCAGCCTTAAGCCCCTAGAAGTGGCTGAAGTGACCATTGATGGCATCGCCTCTCGGCGCGGGATCCGGGGAGATGTGGCGGTGCGCGGTCTCGCCATTGACCGCCTACCCATCGATCCCACCCTTTCTGGACAGATCACCTATGCGCCCGGGGGACTTACCCTTAACCTTGCGGGCGATCGCGACCGCCTTTCCCTAGAACTCGATGACAATCTGTTCCCTGTGTCCTTTGCCGTCAACCTCGGTGATGCCTCTGCCACCGGCACCCGTGTGGGCGATCGCCCCGATCGCCTCAACGTTACCCTCACAAATCTGCCCTTGGCGTTCGCCGCAGCCTTCACTGGGCAAGACCAAGTCCAAGGACGGCTGTTTGGAACCCTTACCGTTGATCTGGGGGCTAGCCCCGCAGCGTTAGGAACCATTGAAATTCAGCGGCCTCGCTTTGGTCGTGTGTTAGCCGAGCAGGCCAGTGCTCAAGTTCGCTACGGCAATGGGCGTCTGACCATCGATCAGGGGCAAATTGTGGTCAGTCGAGCCAACAATGCCATTTATGGGTTCCAACTCACCTATGACCCCAAAGCTGAAGACATCCTTTCCGGGGCGATCGCCATTAACCGTGGTCAGATGGATGACCTCTTCGCCACCCTGCAATGGGTTAACTTAAGCGACATTGCCATCGGACTACAAGCGCCCCGGGGTCGTGCTGCCAACTTGATGGGCATCAGCGCCATCACCCTGCGAGAGCTTTCCCTCTATGCCCAATTGCAGTATCTCGCCCAACTCCAGGAACTCACCGAACAGCGGGAAATCCGCACCGCCCAAGAAAACAATAACTTGCCGCCCCTGACAGAATTCAAGGGGCAAATTGAAGGGCAGATCCAGTTTGGACTCTCCCAACAGCGGGGACTGCGCCTAGAATTTGACCTCAAGGGCGAGGGCTTTGAATATGGCAAATTTGCTGTCGATGACATCCTCGCCAAGGGTTCCTTTGCCGGAGACCGCTTAAACTTGGAAGTCCTCAAACTCCAATCGGGCGATCGCCTCGGACAGATCACCAACGCCCAGCTGGGACTCCTCGGGCAAAGTGGCACCATTGAGCTCAAAAACTTCCCCATCGAATCCCTGCGTCCCCTTCCCTTTTTTGATGTCATCCCCATCGAGATTACCGGTAACCTCAATGGCACCGCCACGCTCGCCGGCAACCTCCTGGATTTCCGCAGCAGTGGCAGCCTTACCCTCGATCAAGCCACCATCAACCGCCAACCCATTGCCGCCGCCGCCACGGAATTCACCTATGCCAACGAGCGCCTAGGGTTTCGCAGCACCATCCGCGTCACCGGTGACGAACCCCTCGATGCCACTGGCAATATTCCCCTCCGTCTTCCTTTTTTGTTATCCCTTCGCCCCCCGAGCACGGACATTTACCTCGACCTGCAAGTTAAAAACCAGGGTCTGGCGGCCATCAACATC
>JAAUUH010000153.1 GCA_012031145.1 Oscillatoriales cyanobacterium SM2_2_1
GATAGCCTGCACTAAAAAAAAATTCGATCCGCCCAATGGTGCAGGGGGATATTCAGGAAAGGAGCGCTGTTTGCCCTCTGCTGTTGCCAGATTTTTTTGCGCTGCGGCTCAGATTGCTAAGGGCTAGCAGTGGGTTCCTAGCCCAACCAATTGGCTAAACGCAAATCGGGTACGCGCTCGAATTCACGGGTGTTAGCCGTAACCAAAGTGAGGTTGAGCGCAAAGGCATGGGCAGCAATTAGCAAATCGTTGGGGCCAATGGGAGTTCCAGACTGCTCTAGGCGCTGGCGAATGGCAGCATAGTGTTGCTCGCTGGGGGATGCCAAAGGCACAATGGGCAGTCTCTCGAGAATGAGTGCTACCCGTTTCATCAGTCGCATCGATCCACGTTTGACCCCACCAAATTGCAGTTCACAGGCCACAACGATGCTGGTGCAGATACTTTCTTCTCTGACGACAGCAATTTGCTGAAACACTTTCCCTTGGGGATGTCTCACCAAATCCGACACAATATTTGTATCGAGCAGGTATTGATAGGTCATGGGCTAAAGTGTCACTTCATCTATGGGCAGGGTGCCGCCATCCGTATCTGGAAAATCCTCGGCAATGTCCTCTAAAGTTAGCAGCAGCGCCAAGAGCGAACCCGTCGCAATTGGCTCGACGATTAACCGTTCGCCCTCCTTGCGCAACAACACTTCGGTGCTGGATAACGCTAGATCGCCGGGAATGGTCAGGACTTGATCTTGACCGCTGAGGTGGAGCGAAATGGGACGTGAAGGAGGCATTTGGTTTGATTCGATGGATTTCATCAAGAGTTGGAGGCGGGGAACCTTTAGCAGTTCATGGTTATGTTATAGCCGCAAACAGGTGGACTAGGACGGGATGCAGCCCCCAAACCCCCTTTTACGCCTATGTCCGAACTTACCCGAATATAGCTCTATAACCTCATCTTTTTTCTTACTCCCGCTCCCCGGTTCCTGAGAGTGGCTGAGCGCAGTCGAAGCCAGTTGAGAGAGGGTGAGGGGTAAAAAAATTCGATCCGCCCAACGGCAGAGGGGACTTTCAGAAAAGGGGAAAAGGCAAAAGAGTAAAGGGTGACAAGAGTCATGGCGCACTTAAACAAACTCGAAAGCCGCCGCTCATGAAACGGAAGTTTGAGTCATTGGAACTGCGGCTAGCAGAGCTGCAGTAGATCTGACGGTCATTCCAAGAACCACCGCGCAGCAATCTTACATTTCTGTCCCAACCCGTTAACCAGGCACTGCCGTCGGTCGGCGCTCCGGGATAAGCATAGGTATCGTGCCAAACATCTTCGCACCACTCCCACACATTGCCGTGCATATCGTATAGCCCAAAGCCATTGGGCGGAAAGCTGCCCACATTGGTTGTCTGCCCTCGGTCAGTGCCGTTGGGGGCTTTGCGGTTGCGGTAGGAAAGGTTGATGCCGTTGTAATTCACCAAGTCGGTTGTGATGTTGGCCCCATAGTGAAAAGGGGTAGTGGTACCGGCTCGGCAGGCATATTCCCACTCCGCTTCACTGGGCAGCCGATAGGTTTTGCCGCTGCGCTGGCTGAGACGACGGCAGAATTCTTGGGCATCTTGCCAACTCACCATCACAATCGGGCGTTTGTCGCCTTTGAACTTGTCATCCAAATTCGTAGAGTAGTTCCGCCACCAGTTGTCACCATCATATGCATCATAGCCAGTCATCAAGGCAAACCACTGCGCCTTGGTCACAGCAAACTTGCCCATCCAAAAGCTCGACACCTTTACCTCGCGCTGTGGTGTTGTACTAGGCAACGATCCATCTTCTCCCCAAGGCGACCCCATAATAAACTGCCCCCCGGGAATTCGCAGCAGTTCCAGTCGCTCGGTCTCCGGTAGCCGTCTGTGTTGTTCCACATACTCCGCCCCTTCCCGTCGGCGTAGGGTTTCCACATACTGTGCGGCTTGCCGTTTTTCGCGCCGCACAATCTCCCCTCGATCATCCACAAACACCGTCTCAAAGGAAATCATTTGCCGCTTGAGTGGAGTTGATATCTTGTTCGGTGTAGGCACTGGTGCTGGCGGCATAGGTGGCAATGTGGGCGGTGGATCGGTTCTTATTGCTGCCGATTGAGGGCGCAGCCGATCCCCCAGTAGGGCTGCACCAGCCCCTCCAATGCCCAATCCTGTCCACATCAAAAAGTTCCGGCGTGTCTTGCCTCTAGGTAAGGCATTCAAAACCTCCAAAACTTCCGCCGCCGAACCGTAGCGCCTAGAAACGGGCAGCACCATCCGATCCAACACTTTCCCCAATTCTGTCCCAATTTTCTTCCCTGTCAGATAGTCCCGCCATACCCATTCCTCATCATTGTTCTTGAGGTTAAACGGCTCTACATCCGTCAGCAAATGCAAACAGGTCACCCCCAAACTGTACAGGTCGCTGGCGAACACCGCTCTTCCCCGCGTTTGTTCCGGAGCCGTGTATTCCGCGCTGCCAATTACGGTGCCGGTCTTTTGCAACGCCGTCAGGGATGCTTGCTTTGCTGCGCCGAAGTCCACCAACACCAATTTGCGATCCGAATTTCGGCGCATGATATTCGATGGTTTGATGTCTCGGTGAATCACTTGGTTCTGGTGAATAAAATCCAGTATTGGCAACACATCCAGCAGCAATGCCCGAATTTTGGCTTCGTCAAACGCTCCTTCCGCTCTCAGTTCTTTGTCTAGGTCTTGCCCATCAATAAATTCCTGCACCAAAAACTGCTGCCCCTTTTGCTGGCAGTGGGCATAGAGCGCCGGGATTTGCGGGTGTTTGCCCAGATTTTCTAGTCGCGTGGACTCTGCCTCAAATAGCTCTGCGGCCTTTGACTGTCCGGGGCCAATGTAGCTGAATTGCTTAATGACACAGTGGGGTTTCGAGGGTTTGGCCTCATCCTGTGCCAAGTAGGTGACCCCAAATCCCCCCTGTCCCAAAATCTGTATAGCCCGATAACGTTGCAACAGGGTCATGACGCTGCCGCATTGGGCACAAAATTGATGATCATCCGGATTAACGTGCTGACAATTAAGACAGATCGCCATGGTTGCGGTGGGGGATGGTTCCCCTAAATTCTACGGCTGAGCCGTGTCCGCTTGAAACATCTGAGACCCAAAATCTACGCGGCGATAGATGTCGGCGATCGCCAGTTCCAGCGACAAGTCGGGCAGAGTGATCGCCCCTTCTGGGGGATAATCCTGAAAAATCCAGCGATCGCCTTCTTTGTGAAAGCCTTCAATAGTTATCGCCGTTTGGGAAATCAGCAAGTACGTCTGTAGGGTGGGAATCGTGCGGTAGGCGGCAAATTTCTCCCCGCGATCGTGGGCTTCGGTAGACTCGGACAAAACCTCCGCAATCAGGATTGGATTGGTCACCGTGTCGTTGCGTCCCTCCATCAACTGCGGCGGCTCGGGGGTCACCAGGATGTCGGGATAGGTGAGCATTTGGCGATCGGGAATCCAAAGGCGCTGATCGGTCACGAAAACGTGATACGGGAGGTCACGCAGTGCCATATAAATCAGTACCAACAGGTTGGTAATAATGGTGTTGTGGGTAAGGGTGCCTCCAGCCATGGGAATGATTGCTCCATTGATGTATTGGCTGCGGGTCTCAGCGGCGGTTTCGTGGTCAAAGTAGGCGGTGTAATCGGTCGGTGGGGTTTGGGTGAGGAGTTGCATCATAAAGTTTGCCGGTATTGTGGTTTGCAGGGTGTCAGCCGCCTAGAACTGGGTTGGGGACGCGGTTTAAGACTGGGGCGATCGCTCTTTTGGGTGTTCTTTTGAGTGTGGGGAATGCTTTTGTTCAAGCCCGATCAACGCATTTTAGCTGTAAATAACTTGGTTGGGACGGGGTGCAGGGGTGAGACCCCGGCTGGGGGCGCAGCCCCCAACCCCCCTTTTCTTTCGGTGTCCGAACCTACCCGAATATAGCTATAGCTGCTCGTTTATAGCATGGGAATCGGTCTCGCCATTCGGCGGTGGATGGAACATGAGGGATTAAAAATTGAGATGATCTGCTTCACCCGTTCTAGGGGAGCAGCATTATCCCCGATGTTGGGAGCGATCGCCCTAGGTCGCATTCACTCCTCATTGATTGATCTATTTGATTAATCTAAGTTGATTGATCTAATTGATCTAATTGATTTATTGATTAATCTATTGACGCAAGCTAGAAGCCCTGCGGGATCAGCGCTATCGCGCTCGTCGGATTAAATGGTACACCCAGGGGCTGAACCTCTTGCCGTGCAAGCATTTGACAGCTTTTTGATCGCTAAAACCCGTGATAGGTGTCGTAGAGGGCGGCGATGACGGTGTCGGCGAAAAGCCAACCATTGGGAATCGTGAGCCGAACGCGATCGCCCTGGGTTTCGACCCAGCCCTTGGGGGTAAAGGCGTGGAGGCGATCGCCCATGGCCAGTACCCATGCTGGGGGAAATTCTTGGGTTAATTGGGACAGGTTGAGTCCTTCGGCGAGGCGGAGTCCTTCCATGAACCGCTCAAAGAGGATTTCGGCAGTGGTGAGGGGTGGGGTAGGGTGCGGGTAGTGCTGAACCCAAGTTTCGTAGGCGCGGAGTTGGCGCGGGCGATCGCACCGTTGGCGTTGCAGATAGCTGGTGGCCCCCATACCAACGCCGTAGAAGTCTTGGTTGCGCCAATAGCGGAGGTTGTGCTGGCACAAGTAGCCGGGGCGGGCGTAGTTGGAGATTTCGTAGTGGTGGTAGCCGTGGGTTGTGAGCAGGTCGTGGGCATGGCGGTAGAAGGTAACGGTTAGCTCTTCGCTAGGCAGGGGGCCATGGTCTGGGCGATAGCGTTTGCCAAAGGCGGTTCCGGGTTCGATGGTGAGGTCATAGACGGAAATATGCTCGGGTTGATGGGCGATCGCCCGGTGGAGGGTTTCGTGCCAATCGGCCAGGGTTTGCTGGGGCAGTCCTGAAATCAGGTCGAGGTTAAGGTTGGTGATTCCGGCAGCGCGAATCTCGGCGATCGCCCCTTCGATATCGGCAACGGTGTGCCCCCGGCCGCAAAGGTCGAGGAGGGGATCTTGAAAAGCTTGCACCCCCAGGCTGAGGCGATTGATGCCGGCCCCTTGGTACCCCCAAAGCTGATCGCGGGTGAAGGTGGCGGGGTTGGCTTCGAGGGAAATTTCGGCGGTGGCGGACAGGGGAAACTGCTGCCGTAGGGTGTCCATGATCTGCTGGATTTGACTGGCAGTAAGCAGGGAGGGGGTGCCGCCACCAAAGAACAC
>JAAUUH010000039.1 GCA_012031145.1 Oscillatoriales cyanobacterium SM2_2_1
GGCCGCCAGAGGTTGTAATTATTACAAATATTTAATATTTACTTTATCAAGAAAGTATCATTTCGGACGAATTTCTGTTGCTTTGCCAGAAACCTTGCCAAAATTTAATTCTCCAATTGGGGGGCGATCGCCGTTTTCAGGCTGAAAAGGTTCGGCTGGAGTATCCTTCATCCAGTTTGTCGATGCATAGAGCGCACGACGATAGTGCCTTCAGCAACTTCGGGCCGGACTGGCGATCGCCCCATCCCATCGGACAGGAGCTGAAAAAGGGTACGGTAAACCCTACTTCTGAAGGGCAATAACCCTGCTTTCAGGATTCAGGAAACTAAGGAATTATAGGGGGAATAAATAACGCACCCACATTTGGAACGTTTTCAGGAGAATTAGCCCTATGGCAAAAGTAGTCGGAATTGATTTGGGGACAACCAACTCAGTAGTTGCGGTCATGGAGGGTGGCAAGCCAACGGTGATTGCCAATGCCGAGGGCTTTCGTACCACCCCCTCCGTGGTGGCCTATGCCAAAAATGGCGATCGCCTTGTCGGTCAGATTGCCAAACGTCAAGCGGTAATGAACACTGATAACACCTTTTATTCGGTCAAGCGATTTATTGGTCGCCGCTACGACGAAGTGAGCAGCGAAGCCAAGCAAGTGCCCTACAAGGTGATGAAAATTGGCGATAACGTCAAAATCGAAGCGCCAGCAGTCAGCAAGCAATTTGCCCCTGAAGAAATTTCAGCCCAAGTCCTGCGAAAACTGGTAGATGACGCCAGCAAATACCTCGGTGAAACCGTCACCCAAGCGGTGATTACCGTTCCCGCTTACTTCAACGACTCCCAGCGCCAAGCCACCAAAGATGCCGGTAAGATTGCGGGAATTGAGGTTCTACGAATCATCAATGAACCCACCGCCGCGGCCCTGGCCTATGGCTTGGATAGCAAGCAAAACGAGACGATCCTTGTCTTTGACCTCGGTGGTGGCACCTTCGACGTCTCGATTCTGGAAGTAGGAGATGGGGTGTTTGAAGTATTGGCAACCAGTGGGGATACTCACTTGGGCGGCGATGATTTTGACAAAAAAATTGTCGACTGGCTAGCCAACCAGTTTCAAGGCAGCGAAGGCATTGACCTGCGCAAAGACAAGCAAGCCCTCCAACGCCTTACCGAAGCCTCCGAAAAGGCCAAGATTGAGCTTTCAAGTGTTACCCAGACAGAAATCAACCTTCCCTTTATCACTGCCACCCAGGACGGGCCCAAACACCTTGATGTCACCCTGACCCGGGCTAAGTTTGAGGAACTTTGCTCCGATCTGATTGATCGCTGCCGCATTCCCGTCGAGCAGGCCGTTCGGGATGCCAAAGTGGATAAATCCAAGATCAGCGAAGTTGTCTTGGTGGGCGGGTCAACCCGCATTCCCGCTGTCCAAGAAGTAGTGCGGCGGGTATTAGGCAAGGAGCCAAACCAGAGCGTCAACCCCGATGAAGTAGTGGCCGTTGGTGCGGCGATTCAGGCCGGTGTATTGGCCGGTGAAGTGAAGGATATTCTCCTTTTGGATGTCACGCCCCTGTCTTTGGGGGTAGAAACCCTTGGCGGCGTGATGACGCGGATGATTCCCCGCAACACCACTATTCCTACGAAAAAGTCCGAGGTGTTCTCCACTGCGGTGGATGGTCAAACCAATGTGGAAATCCATGTACTCCAAGGGGAGCGGGAAATGGCTAATGACAATAAGAGCCTAGGCACCTTCCGGCTGGATGGCATTCCGCCGGCCCAGCGCGGGATTCCCCAGATTGAGGTCATTTTCGACATCGATGCTAATGGCATTCTGTCGGTGACCGCCAAGGATAAGGGCACGGGCAAGGCCCAATCCATCACGATCTCGGGGGCTTCGACCCTCGACAAGTCGGAAGTGGAGCGGTTAGTTCGGGAGGCCGAGAGCAATGCGACTACGGATAAGTTGAAGCGGGAGCGAATCGAAACCAAAAACCAAGCCGATTCCCTTTCCTATCAAGCCGAGAAACAGCTTAAGGAGTTTGGCGACAAGGTGCCCGCACCAGATAAGTTGAAGATTGATGACTTGGTGAAATCCCTTCGTGAGGCGATCGCCCAAGAGAATCACGATCAGATCAAGTCCCTGAGCGAAGAACTGAAGCAAGCCCTCTATGCTCTGAGTTCCACAATGTACCAGTCTACGGAAGCCTCTACCGCCGAGGCAGCGCCGGGAGATAGTTCCAAGGATGCCGCCAGCAATGATGATGAAGTCATCGATGCTGACTTTACCGAGTCCAAGTAGCCCGAACCACCCGGCTCACAGGTTCAGGGAACCAGGTTAACCCCACAAATAGCTAGCAGTATCCAAGTAGGGATACTGCTTTTTTTTGCCCGTTGTTCATTGCCACCCGTTCTTCTCAGCAGAAAGCCAGACATCACTTTAGATCCCCAAACCCATAGACACTAGGGAGCATTTACAGTAATCTACTAAAAGTACATGAACTTACCGTACTTTATGAGGGTGGCTACAATGTGGCAATTTTTGCAATGGCTAGGTTTAGCCCTAGTCAGGATCGGTGCTCCATGGTTTTTAGCCGGTTTATTGGTGGTGGGGATTGGGAGTTGCGCTGCTCCGCAGTCGGGTCAGTCTCCTGAGGTGACCCTCACTCTCTCCTCATTTGCCGTTACCCGGGCTGCCCACGATCACATCATCCCCAAATTTGTCGAGAAGTGGAAACAGGAGCACAATCAAACGGTGCGATTCCGTCAGAGCTATGGCGGTTCTGCTGCCCAGGCACGGGCAGTCATTGACGGGTTAGAGGCCGATGTAGTGCACTTGGCTCTGTCCTTAGACGTCACGAGCCTAGAGCGGGCCAACTTGATCGACAAAGGCTGGGAACAGGAGCTGCCTGAGGGAGCGATTGTCACCCGCTCTGTACCCGTCATTATCACTCGTCCGGGAAATCCAAAAAATATTCGCAACTGGTCTGATTTAGCAACGGATGGCGTGCAGTTCATCACAGCCGATCCCAAAACATCGGGGGTCGCCCGCTGGAACTTCCTGGCACTCTGGAATTCGGCGATCAAGGCAACGGGGGGAACGGAACAAAAGGCACTTGAATTTGTGCGAGCAGTCTACACCCAAAATGTGCCGCTCCTCTCTAGGGATGCCAGGGAGGCGACCGATGCCTTTTATAAACAAAATCAGGGAGATGCACTGGTAAATTATGAAAACGAGCTTCTGCTGGCCCAGTCCCAAGGGGAAAAAGAACCCTATGTGATTCCAGATGTGAATATCTCCATTGAGAATCCCGTCGCGGTTGTTGATGCCTATGCCAAAAAACATGGCGTTACTGAGGTGGCAAATGCCTTTGTGAGATATCTCTATTCCCCTGAGGCTCAGCGAGAATTTGCCAATGTGGGCTTCCGTCCTGTAGAGGAATCTGTAGTTAGGGAAACGGCCAGCAAATTTCCTCGCGTCAAAAGTTTGTCTTCCGCCAAGGATTTCGGTGGTTGGGATGCGATTCAACGCAAGTTCTTTGCCGATGGAGCCCTCTTTGACCAAATCCGCAGGCGATAGAAGTCAGTCCCGTCAATTATTGAAGTTGGTGAGCAGTCGCATCATTATGGGAAACTTTAAATCAACCTATGGGACAAAAAAGAATCTTTCGGAATTCACCCACGATCATCTGGCTAACGAACGAACTTATTTAGCATGGATACGGACAGCTATTTCTCTGACAGCCTTTGCCTACTGATTGCCAAACTTAGGGATCTGCTGGCTCCCAATACCCTAGGTACGGGTTATAGCTGGTTTTTAGGTGTTTTTTGCTGAGATTAGTCTGGTTGTCGCCCTAGTTACTGCTTTACGTTACTTTTCAGTAATGAAGGCGATCAAGGCAAATATCTATCCCCCACCCTAGGGATGGGCAATTTTATTTAGCCCCACTGTTTTACTATTGGGGGAGGTGTACTCTAAGTTCTTATGTTTATGCCAGAAAATATCAAACTGAATGGCAATTTGTCTCCTCGTTGACTCAATCTCCTAAACTTTCTCCTTTAACTTATGACCCTTGCCCCTATTCGATCGTTAATACATAGCTTCCCTCGCTTAATCGGTAAAACTTCTATCCCATTCGTGGTGGCCTTTTCCTACTTAGCCATCATGTTACTGGTGCCAACCGTGGCGATTTTCCAAAAGGCTCTGACGGAGGAGTGGTCAGATATTTGGCGGATTGCTACCGATAGCGTGGCTGTGTCTGCCTATGAGGTAACTTTTGTTACCGCCCTAGTTGCTTCTTTGATTAATGGATTGTTTGGAACCCTGCTGGCTTGGGTACTGATCCGCCATGATTTTCCCCTCAGGCGGGTGTTTGATGCCTTGATTGATATTCCCTTTGCCCTGCCAACGGCGGTAGCAGGTCTGACTTTATCTACGGTTTATAGCCCAAATGGGTGGATCGGGGGATTTTTTCCCGATGTGAAGATTTCTTTTAGTCGCATTGGGGTGGGAATTGCCATGATTTTTATTTCTTTGCCCTTTGTGGTGCGCACTGTGCAACCAGTGTTAATGGATTTAGAAAAAGAGATAGAAGAGGCGGCGGCTTGTTTGGGAGCCAATAGATTCCAGATTTTCTTTCGGGTGATTTTTCCGACTATTTTGCCTGCGGTGCTTACGGGAATAGCGTTGGGATTTTCTCGCGCGGTAGGGGAATACGGCTCTACGGTGATTATTGCATCTAATTTGCCCTACAACGATTTGATTGCACCTGTGTTGATTATCCAAAGATTAGAGCAGTATGACTATGCGGGGGCTACGGTAATTGGTTTGGTACTTTTATTGTTTTCGTTTGCAACGTTGATTGCGATTAATTTCCTGCAAGTGTGGGGTAGACGCTATGAAGAATAGAAGATGGAAGTTTGAATTATGGATTCTAAATTTTATCGCTCTGAGCTATCTGGCTCTGGTGTTAATTATTCCCATGGCTAATGTTTTTTATCAGGCATTCAAGGACGGTCTAGAGGGGTTTTGGGCAACTTTTGGGGATGAGAGTTTTCGCAGTGCGACCCTATTAACGCTAGCTGTGGCGGCGATCGCCATTCCACTCAATACAATTTTTGGCCTATGTGCCGCTTGGGTACTGGCACGGCACAAGTTCCCCGGAAAGGCAGTGGTGTTGAGTATCTTAGATTTGCCCTTTTCCATCTCCCCTGTGGTAGCGGGTTTGATGATTGTTCTCCTCTATGGCAGATTGGGTTGGTTTGGCAGTTGGTTAGAAGCGAACAATATCCGTGTGGTGTTTGCATTTCCCTCAATTGCCATTGCCTCCGCTTTTGTCAGCTTACCTTTTGTCGCTAGAGAAGTTATCCCTGTTTTAGAAGAACTGGGCAAGGATCAGGAAGAGGCGGCTAGAACCCTAGGGGCAAATAGTTGGCAGACATTCTGGCGGGTGATATTACCAAGCATTAAGTGGGGACTGCTCTATGGGGTGATTTTGACCAATGCGCGAGCCATGGGCGAGTTTGGGGCAGTTTCTGTGGTTTCGGGTAATATTGCCGGTGATACCCAAACCCTACCCCTATTTGTGGAGACTGCCTACAAGGAGTATCAAACTCAGACGGCCTACAGCGCTTCGGTAGCGTTGGCATTGCTGGCGATCGTGACCCTAGTGGCAAAAACTGTGCTCACTTCCACGACAAAGGGTGTTGGTCGGGGCCATTAGGGGGTGGGTCACTTCCCCCGGCTGTGCCATAGTGGGGTTAATCCCCGGAATAGGGGGAGCAAAGCCTTGGCTGACTGGGGGCTGTGGTCATTGAGCGGTCATATGCCTTCATAGCAAGAGGTTCAGCCCCTAGGCTAGAAAATTTGACGGGCGCGTTACTGCACTTATCCCGCAAGGCTTCTAGCTTGGATTGATGACGCGCCCTAGGAATAGGGTGAGGAAGTGATAGGTTTATGCTGCTGCAGATAATTTCTTAGATCAGGGAGAATACTGATGGCAGCATATATGTATTATTTTTAATTCATCATTAATTCATCATTGTGTCTGTTTTCTATGGCACGCTCCACCTCCCCCATTTCCTTGTTTTCGCTAATTTTTTTGCCTACGGCGGCATTGGTTGTGGGTTCCGTGGGCTCGGTGAGTTTTTTTGCTTATCGCAATGAGGAGGCGACGGCGACCCAGACAACCGAGCGGATTGCGGAGGCGACCAGTCAACAGATTAAAATGAAGCTGGAGCAGATTTTTGAGCGGACAGCCCGGGAGGATCTCCAGCAGGCAGCATTTCTGGAGCGATTGCCTATAGGGCGATTATCGGAATGGACAATGCTCCTAGCGGTGCGGTTAAGGGCTTCGCCAGAATTAAAGGCGGTGGCGATTTTTCCGTCGGCTGGGGAGGGACTGGTGCTGGAGGAGCAGCCTCACAGCCAGTTTGCCCTTAGGGTGCGGGAGCGGCGGACTGCAGGGCAATGGCGCTCCCAATTACTAGATGAACGCCTGCGGGCGACTAAGCTGACCGGGGAAGGAGCGCCGGGATATCTGCGGGCAATCATCAATGGGAAAAACTTTTGGGAAGTACGGGACATAGGAACCGATTCCAAGTTAGTGCATACGCAGTCGGTTGGAGCTGGGCGGGGTGCGATCGCAACAGCAATCCAACTTAAGGAGTTACTGCAGCCCTTGGCTGAGACGCTGCCCAGCGGGCGATCGCAGCTTTTGTTATTGGATCGTAGTCGTCCCCAACCCCAGGTAATTGCCAGGTTGACCGCCGAGGGTCTGGAGCAGCCGGGTCTGGCGGTGCCCAGTCAGCAGTCCTCCGTGTCCCGAACGGTGGAAGTTCGCAACAAAAACCTCCAATGGCAGGTCGTAGTGTCCATTCCCAAAAGCGATTTCATATCTGGCTATGATTCCCGTCTGTCCAAGATCCTGACGGTAACGTCCACGGCCCTACTGGTGGCGATCGCCGGCTGTTTGTCCGTTGCTCGTTGGCTGAGTCGGCCCCTCCAGTCTCTGAGCAGAGAAAGTGAAGCGATCGCCCGTGGAGAGCGGCTACCATCCCTCAATCACCTCAGTACCATTGCTGAAGTCCGTTCCCTTGAGGATGCCTTTAGGCGCATAGACCAGGATCTCCGTCGTAAATATCAGGACATTGAGACCGAAGTGGATGCCTTCTTTGGCAACAACCTACTGCTGCTGGGGGTGATCACTCGGGAGGATCGGATCGTCAAGCTTAATCCTCGCTGGGAGCAGGTCACGGGCTATGGGGTGGAAGAATTAATGGCTCAACCCTTTAGGATGTGGCTCCATCCCCAAGATCAGGATAGGCTGACACATCTATGGGGCAATGGGCAGGGTTCCTGCACCGACAGCCAACAGACTTGGCGATTGCAACGGAGGGCAGGCACCTATGCCTGGATTGAGTTCAACTTCACCGCCGTCAACTCGGTACTCTATTGCGTTGGTTTGGATGTTACCCACCGGATTGAAATGGAGCGAGCACTGCGGGAGAGTAAACTGCGGTGGCAGGCGATCGCCCAGGTGGCCCCGGTGGAAATTTATATCTTTTTACATCGAGCCGACGACACTTATCACTTTGAGTATATTAGTGAGGCTGTGACCCAAATCCATGAGCTGACCGTGGACGAAGCCCTGACCGATGTCAAGAGGATGATGGATTCGGTACATCCTGAGGATCGGGCGGCTTTTCGAGCCGAAATCGAGCGCAGTTTGGCCCAAATGACGGTTTACGACCAAGAACTGAGAATTACCACGCCATCGCAACGGGTGAAATGGGTTCATGCGATCGCCAAACCGATCAGGCGGAACAACGGCGATGTGGCTTGGTATGGGGTATCCCGGGACATCAGCGATCGCAAAGCTGCCGAATTAGCAGTGCAACGCAGCGAGGCTAAGCTCGAGGCTTTTCTGAATAACTCCCCCGCCATTATTTACATCAAGGACTTAGAAGGACGGTACCAATGGATCAACTCCGAATTTGAGCGCGTGATCCAAAGCACCCTGGGCCAAATGCAAGGACTTTCGGACTTTGACTTTCTCCCCGAGCACGAAGCCAAGGCTATTCGCCGTAATGACCTCCAAGCGATTTTTGAGGAGATGCCGGTCCGCATGGAAGAAAACATTCTTCTCAATGATGGAATCCTGCACACCTATATCGTCACCAAGTTTCCGATTTTTGGCCCCGAGGGCACGCCCCAAGCGCTCGGGGGCATTAGCGTTGACATTACGGAACGCAAGCGGGCCGAGGAGTTACTGCGGCAAGCAAAGGAACAGGCCGAGTCGGCTACCCGAGCTAAGAGCGCTTTTTTAGCGAATATGAGCCACGAAGTTCGCACACCCATGAACGGCATTTTGGGCATGACCCAACTGCTTTTGGGTACAGAGCTAACCCCAGAACAACTGGAATTTGTCACCACAATTCATGAGTGTGGGGATGTGCTACTCACCATCATCAATGACATTCTCGACCTCTCAAAAATTGAATCGGGCAAAATGGAATTGGAAGAGCAGCTCTTTGATTTGGAAGAATTGATTTCTTCCTGCTGCAAGATGCTCGAACCCATGGCCGAGCGCCACCAAAATATCCTGCGATATGCCCTGCCGCCGCTGCTGCCCCGGGAATGGCTGGGGGATACGGTGCGGCTGAGGCAGGTGCTGTTTAATTTAATCGGTAACGGACTTAAGTTCACTGAATCTGGCGAGGTGGCAGTTTCCGTGGCTCCCTTTGGCGACCATCACCTCCTCTTTACGGTTCAGGATACGGGAATTGGCATCGCGGGCGATCGCCTCGGTGAGTTATTCCAACCCTTCGCCCAGGCGGATTGCAGCATTACCCGGCGCTATGGGGGTACCGGGCTGGGTTTGGCGATTTGCGTCCGTTTAACCGAACTGATGGGCGGGACGATTTGGGTACTCAGCGACGGCAACGTGGGGGGCACACCGCCACCCCATTGGCAATCGACCGCTGCCGTTACCCCGAGGCTGAGCAGAGGATGTATGTTCTATTTCACGGTCTTCCTGAAGCAACCGACATCCCAAGATATGATTTCTGCCCTGAAGGTTTTGGTGGTTGATGATAGTCCGATCAGTCAACGGATTTTACAACGATTCCTCGAGCGGCTCCAGTGCCATGTTGCCCTGGCCGCCAATGGCGAAGATGCCCTCACCTACCTCCAAGAGCAGTCCGTGGATGTCCTCTTCATGGATTTGCAAATGCCAAAATTAGATGGCATCAGCACCGCCGTCGAAATTCGCCGCCGCTATGGGGAGTTTCCCTACATCATCTGCACCACGGCAACGGACATGGAGTCCATTCGGTCAGAATGCTATGGCGCTGGCATCAACGCCTTCCTAGGGAAGCCGGTGCGACAGGCGGAGTTGAGCAAGATTCTATCTAGGATTCCACTGGCACCGTCCGCACCAAACGTTCAATAATGCTGCGGGGCGATCGCCGTCCGGCAGGCATAATCCGATGACCCAGCACATAGGGCGCTAAAAACTTCACGTCATCGGGGATGACATAGTCGGACTTGCGGGTGGGGTCGATCAGACAGCGTAAAAAAGCCAAACTCTGGGCTGTGCGCTGGAGGGCTACGGTGCCCCGGGGGCTGGCACCTAGGGTGATTTCCTCATCTTGACGGGTAGACCGAATCAGCCGGACGATATATTGGCTGGTTGCTGGCGTTACCGGAACCTGGGCACACCGCGATCGCACCTCGGCCACTTCATCGGTGGTGATGCAGGGCTGAAGCTGGGCGGAGCCGACCTTACCTTCTTGCATCCGTTGCAACATCTGCACTTCCTCCGCTTCACTGGGGTAGCCCAGGCTAAAGGACACCGCAAAGCGGTCTAGTTGGGCTTCGGGCAGGGGGAAGGTGCCTTGGTATTCAATGGGGTTTTGGGTGGCAATCACAAAAAACGGACTTGGCACCCGGCGGGAAACGCCATCGAGGGTGACCTGCATTTCTTCCATCACTTCTAGCAGGGCCGACTGGGTGCGGGGGGTAGCGCGGTTGATTTCGTCGGTGAGCAAAACATTACCAAATACGGGGCCGGGCATGAACTGAAACTCACCCGTTTGGGGGTTCCAGACATTGGTGCCGGTGATGTCTGAGGGTAACAAGTCGGGAGTGCACTGCACCCGCTGGAATTTGCCGTCAATGGACGCAGCAAGGGATTTGGCCAGGAGGGTTTTGCCGACACCGGGCACATCTTCGAGGAGGGCGTGCCCCCCAGAAAACAGGGCGACAAGAACCAGTTGGATCGCTTCATCCTTGCCCACGATCGCCTGCGCCAGGTTTTCGATTAGCCGTTGCACTTTAAGCGGTTTGTCCATACAGCAGGGGTTGGTGGGTGTTTGGTCTTAATGTATCGCAGAACGCACCATCCGTTGCTTACCTGCGTTCCCAGTGCGGGTAAATCCTAAAAAAGTCTTAAAAAAATAAGATTTAGCTGTAAATAACTTGGCTAGGACTGGGTGCAGGGGTGAAACCCCTGGCTGGGGGCGCAGCCCCCAACCCCCCTTCTCTATCGATGTCCGAGCCTACCCGAATATAGCTATACACCTGCGAGACTTACCGAAAAAGCAAGGAGATTCAAACGAAGAGCAACACCATGGAAAAAGTAATCGCCAAAACTAACATCAAACAACAAGTCAATAATTTTCAATACTAGTAACAACAAACACCCCAAAACGCCTAGAAAACCTAGAACAAACTCGCGAAGAATATCACCAACACCAATACGATGCTCAACCAAGACTTCAAATCGCTGATACGATCATCAAACGACAACCAAGTTAACTATTTAGTGATCGGTGGCTATGCAGTCGCAGCAAAGAGAAACTTTGTTGCTTAATTGCAAAAATGTAATCTATTTTACTGTTTGCACAGCCTGCTAACCTAGGCGCACAGCGGGATTCAGAGACGAATTATCGCAATCAATCTATGAACCAAGCTACTGGGATAGCAAATTATGAGGGGATGGAGTTAAGTATTGTATGGACGAGTCTGAATCCCTAGAAAGCAGTTTTATACTGACCTTGAATTAAGTTCTCTCATGGAGGCAAATGCCATGGACAGGGAGTGTTCTGAAGTTTTTTCGGAAGGTCAGCGATCGCAGTGGCACGGGTTCAAGTCTGGAACTTGGACAGAGACGGTTGAGGTACGGGATTTCATTCAAAAAAATTACCGTGAATATTTAGGAGCGGGCGATTTTCTGGCATCCGCCACCTCAGACACCCTGAAGCTGTGGGATCGGGTTAAGCAACTGATGCAGCAGGAGCAAGAGCGAGGCATTTTGGATGTGGACACGGCGCTGCCGTCGAGCATCACCTCCCATGCGGCGGGATATATCGATCGGGAACTAGAGCGGGTGGTGGGATTGCAAACCGATGCCCCCCTCAAGCGTGGAATTATGCCCCTTGGTGGCATTCGCATGGTGAAGTCGGCCCTAGAAGCCTACGGCTATCAGCTTGATCCTCAAACGGAAGAGATTTTTACTCGCTATCGCAAAACCCACAACGAAGGCGTGTTTGATGCCTACACGGAAGACATGCGCCAAGTGCGCCGTAGTGGCGTTGTCACAGGGTTACCCGATGCCTACGGCCGGGGGCGGATCATTGGAGATTACCGCCGCGTGGCCCTCTATGGCGTGGATTATTTGATTGCCGATAAGCAGCAGCAGTTGCGATCGCTAGAAGTAGACGTCATCGACGAGCCCGTGATTCGGTTGCGGGAGGAACTTTCCGAGCAAATCAGGGCGCTCAAAGAACTGATGGCCATGGCCGCCAGCTATGGATTTGACATCAGCGCACCGGCGGGTACGGCCCAGGAAGCTTTCCAGTGGCTCTATTTCGCCTATCTGGGGGCAGTGAAGGAGCAGAATGGGGCAGCTATGTCCTTGGGACGGATCTCCACCTTCCTCGATATCTACTGCGAGCGGGATCTGGCTCTGGGGCGCAGTTCGGAAGTGGCGTTACAGGAGCTGGTCGATCAGTTTGTGATGAAGCTGCGGATGGTGCGGTTCCTGCGGACACCGGACTATAACGAGTTGTTCTCCGGTGATCCAACCTGGGTGACGGAAGTCATTGGCGGCATGGGAGAAGATGGGCGATCGCTGGTCACAAAGAACAGTTTCCGGTTTTTGCACACGCTGTACACCTTGGGTCCGGCTCCCGAGCCTAATTTGACGGTACTCTGGTCGGAGCAGTTGCCCGTGGGGTTCAAGCGGTTCTGCGCCCAAACCTCCGTGGATACCAGCTCGATTCAATATGAAAACGACGACCTCATGCTTCCCTACTATGGGGACGACTATGGCATTGCGTGCTGCGTTTCGGCGATGCGAATTGGCAAGCAGATGCAGTTCTTTGGTGCCCGGGTGAATTTGGCAAAGGCCTTGCTCTATGCCATCAACGGTGGCCGGGATGAAAAGTCGGGGGCCCAGGTGGCTCCGGCGATGCCCCCCCTAACCGATGAGGTACTGGAGATCGATGGCGTTTTGGCCCAATTGGGTCGGGTGCTGCCCTGGTTGGCCCGAACCTACGTCAATACGCTGAATGTGATCCATTACATGCACGACAAGTACTGCTACGAGCGGTTAGAGATGGCGCTCCACGACCGGGATGTATACCGGACGATGGCCTGTGGCATTGCCGGATTATCAGTGGTGACGGATTCACTGTCGGCAATTAAGTACGCGACGGTGCGGCCAATTCGGGATGAGCGCGGTTTGGCGGTGGATTTTGCGATTGAGGGCACCTATCCCGCCTATGGCAACAATGACGACCGGGCAGACCAGTTTGCGGTGTGGTTGGTGCAAGCCATGATGCAGGAACTCCGGCAGCAGAAGACCTACCGCGATGCTGTACCAACCCAGTCGGTGCTCACCATTACCTCCAATGTGGTCTACGGTAAGAAAACGGGAGCTACCCCCGATGGGCGGGCCGCAGGCATACCCTTCGCACCCGGGGCTAATCCGCTCCATGGTCGGGATTGCTGTGGGGCGATCGCCTCATTGGCATCTGTAGCCAAGTTGCCCTATGCCGATGCCCAGGATGGTATTTCCAACACCTTTTCAATTGTGCCTAAGGCCCTCGGTCGCACTGCGGCGGAACAGGTGGAAAACCTAGTGGCCATGCTTGATGGCTATGTCCATGACCGCGGTCACCACCTCAATGTGAATGTGCTGCAACGGGAGACGCTATTGGAAGCAATGGAGCATCCGGAGCAATACCCGCAGTTGACCATTCGGGTGTCGGGCTATGCGGTGAATTTCGTCAAACTGACTCGGGAGCAACAATTGGATGTTATCCAGCGCACCTTCCACGAACGCTGTTAGGGGACGGGTTCACTCTTGGGAGACCATGGGCACGGTCGATGGTCCGGGCATCCGCTACGTGGTGTTCATGCAGGGATGCCCACTCCGCTGCCTCTACTGTCATAATCCTGACTGCCAGGCAATCACTGGCGGACAGGAGCACACGGTAGAGGAGATTCTGCAAGATATTTTGCGATATCGCTCCTATCTCAGGCACGGTGGCGTGACCGTCAGCGGTGGGGAGCCGTTGATGCAGCCAGCGTTTGTGGCGGCGCTGTTGCAAGAGTGCCAGCGGTGGGGGCTACACACGGCATTGGACACATCGGGTTGCGCCTCCCTTGAGGCGGCGGCAATGGTCATTCCCTACGCCGACCTAGTGCTGCTGGATATAAAGTCCGGCGATCCCGAACTTTATCGAACGGTTACGGGCGGCTCCTTGACTCCGACGGTGGCGATCGCCCGATACCTCGCCGAGCTTGGCAAGCCAGTTTGGATTCGCTATGTGTTGGTGCCAGGTTTGACGGATCAACCCCATAACATCGGTGCCGTGGCAGACTTTGTGGCAACCTTGGGCAATGTCCTTCGGGTAGAGGTATTGCCCTTTCACAAAATGGGGGAATATAAGTGGATGGAATTGGGGCTGGACTATCGCTTAAAAGAAACCCCGGAGCCGACACCCGATCAGGTGCGCTTGGCGAAGCAGATTTTTGGCGATCGCCAGTTGCCGGTCACCTAGAACCATGCCACAGAAAACAGAACAGTCCTTGTGCTCTGCATACGCCACTCGAGCGCGACTCTAAGCACTACTAATTTTATGGGCTGATGAGCATGGGGTCGGTACAGGTACATTGTTAGCAGTAAAGCAATAAAGTTTAGAGCCCCCCATAGCCATACCCGAAATGCTCAGCTTGCTCAACTAATTGCACTAACCAATGCTATCCGCTAATTATATTTAAGTGTACGGGTCAACTGATTTCATATTCGTTGGCTGCTAGCCCCGGAACCACTCGACGCATAGGATCACAATTCGTAGGCAGTGGGTCAAAAACAGTATCATTAGTTACTAATACCAGATTGCATTCTAGATTGCATTGCAAATACTAGGCAGCGATTGCGGGACTATTCATTGGCATTGTCCCGATTAATTGCATAGCAATTGCATTTGGCCACTCACTGCTCCTGCGCCTCCCAGTAGCCCATGCAACAAATGGCTCAAAACTCCAGACAAATATGAATAATTGTGACCCGATCCCAAGATTTCATGGAAGATTTACCTACTGCTTCTAAGGATCGGTTTAGGTTGGATTTACTGGGCACTTCTAGGTAGCCCAGTTCTAGACATTAAATCCCTCCCTCTTGCTGTTTCCATGCCATCTCCATCGGGAGAAATCGGGATTTATTTTTATATTGGCAAAGACTTTGATTGATCTTGAGTACCCTCAAAATTCCCCAGGATAGATTATGCGCGTTACTAATGAAGCTGAGCTAAACGAGCTGATTGCCCAAGTTAAGGAAGCCCAAGAGCGTTTTGCTAGCTTTTCCCAAGCTGATGTAGATCGTATTTTCAAGCAGGCCGCGATCGCCGCGAATGCCGCCAGAATCCCCCTAGCTAAAATGGCAGTCGCAGAAACAGGTATGGGGGTTGTAGAAGACAAGGTGATCAAAAATCACTTTGCCTCCGAAATCATTTTCAACAAGTATAAAGACGAGAAAACCTGTGGCGTAATTGAGTCCGATCCCCACTTTGGGATTCAAAAAATCGCTGAGCCCGTCGGCATTTTAGCCGGGATTGTACCGACCACCAACCCCACCTCTACAACGATTTTCAAGGCTCTCATCGCCCTAAAAACGCGCAACGCCATCATTTTTTCTCCCCATCCCCGGGCCACCCAATGCACCATTGAGGCGGCGCGAATTGTGCGGGAGGCGGCCATTTTGGCGGGGGCACCTGAACCAATTATTGCTTGGGTCGATGCGCCCACAGTGCCCCTTTCCCAGGCTTTGATGCAACATCCAGATATCAAGCTAATTTTGGCCACGGGCGGGCCGGGCATGGTAAAAGCTGCCTACTCCTCCGGGCATCCGTCCCTGGGGGTGGGTGCCGGCAATACCCCAGCCCTCATTGACATCAGCGCCGATATTCCCCTGGCGGTTAGTTCGATTTTGCTGAGTAAAACCTTTGACAACGGCACCATTTGCGCCTCAGAGCAATCGGTGATTGTGGTAGACGCCATCTATGAGGCGGTCAAAACAGAGTTCACCTACCGCGGTGCCTACGTGCTATCGGCAATTGAGACCGATCAATTGCGTCAGATCATTCTCAAGGATGGTCGGCTCAATCCAGAAATTGTCGGTCAGTCCGTAGCGTCCATTGCCCAGCGGGCAGGGTTGACGGTGCCAGAGGGCATCCGGATGCTGATTGCCGAGGTGAGTCAAGTGGGCCATGAGGAAGCCTTTGCCTACGAGAAGCTTTCACCGATTTTGGCAATGTACCACGCAGAGAATTTTACTGCTGGCGTGGCGATCGCCCAAGCACTGGTGAATTTTGGCGGTCGGGGGCACACGGCGGTGCTCTACACCGATCCGGCTAATCGGGGCGATCTGGAATATTTTGAACACCATGTGGCCGTAAGTCGGGTGCTGTTGAATACCCCCTCTTCCCAAGGGGCGATCGGCGATCTCTATAACTTCAAGCTTGATCCCTCCCTAACTTTGGGTTGCGGCACTTGGGGCGGTAATTCGATTTCAGAGAATGTGTCCCCCCACCACTTGCTGAATATTAAAACCGTAACCGAGCGGCGAGAGAATATGCTCTGGTTCCGCATCCCACCCAAGATGTACTTCAAATTCGGCTGCCTGCCCGTGGCCCTCCAGGAATTGGCGGGCAAAAAACGGGCATTTCTGATCACTGACAAGCCATTGTTTGAAATGGGAATGGTGAAATTGGTGCAGCAAACCCTAGAAGCCTTGGGGCTAGAGTGTCAGGTGTTTTATGATGTGGAGCCCGACCCGACCCTGTCTACGATTGAGAAGGGACTAGCCCGCTGCCGCAGTTTCAACCCCGACGTTTTAGTCGCTTTTGGTGGTGGTTCACCTATGGATGCAGCCAAGGTGATCTGGCTAATGTATGAGCATCCCGATGTGGAGTTTTCTGGGATCGCCATGCGCTTTATGGATATTCGCAAGCGGGTCTACGCCCTGCCTCCCCTAGGGGCTAAAGCCCTATTGGTGGCCATTCCCACCACATCGGGGACAGGATCGGAAGTGACACCCTTTGCGGTGGTTACCGATGATCGCACCGGGATCAAATACCCCCTTGCCGACTATGCCCTGACCCCCAACATGGCCATCATCGACCCAGAGTTGGTGATGCATCTGCCGAAGCGGCTCACGGCCTATGGCGGAATCGATGCCCTCACCCATGCGATCGAATCCTATGTGTCGGTTCTGTCTACGGAGTTCACCGAAGGGCTGGCGCGGGAGGCGATTCAGTTGTTATTCGCCCATCTGCCCCGGGCGTACCATGATGGAGCCCAGGATCCCGTGGCACGGGAAAAGGTGCACTATGCCGCCACGATCGCCGGGATGGCCTTTGCCAATGCCTTTTTAGGAATTTGCCACTCCCTGGCCCATAAACTGGGATCAACGTTCCACGTCCCCCATGGGCTTGCCAATGCCCTGATGATTTCCCATGTGATCCGCTACAACGCTACCGATGCCCCCTTTAAGCAGGCCATCTTTCCCCAGTATGCCTATCCCCATGCCAAGCAGCGCTATGCCGAAATCGCCGATTTCCTGGCTTTAGGAGGAAAGTCCGAGGACGAAAAGATCGAGAACCTGATTCAGGCGATCGAGCAGCTCAAGGCAGAGGTTGGCATTCCCCTAACGATTAAGGAAGTGCTGCCAGAGCAGGAACGGGAGTTCTATGAATCAGTAGAGGAGATGGCGGAGCAGGCCTTCGATGATCAGTGCACTGGCGCGAACCCTCGCTATCCCTTAATTCGCGATCTCAAGGAACTCTATGTTCTCTCCTTTCAGGGCTGCCGTCTTGACGCTGCACTGTACCACCAAGATTCCCAGGAGGCCCTATGTCCATAGAACTGGAGTTGCCACCCGCCGAGGGGGTATTTGACCTGTGGCGGGCAGAGCAACAGTTTCCCCTAGACGCCATCTTTCGTCCCCAGACCGTGGCCGTAATTGGCGCAACGGAACGAGCCGGCAGCGTGGGGCGCACGGTGCTGTGGAACCTGATCCAAACTCCCTTTGGGGGAACGGTATTTCCGGTGAATCCCAAGCGCAGCAATGTGTTGGGAATTAAAGCCTATGCCAGCATCGCCCACGTACCCGATCCGGTAGATTTGGCGGTGGTGGTCACTCCGGCCGCAACCGTACCGGCGGTCATTGCGGAATGCGCGGCCGTGGGGGTGCGGGGCGTGATTATCATCTCGGCGGGGTTCAAGGAAATTGGGGCTGCGGGGATTGCCCTAGAGCAGGCGCTTATGGCGCACCGGGGGGCAATGCGGATCATTGGGCCCAATTGTCTGGGGGTGATGAACCCGATCCTGGGTTTAAATGCCACCTTTGCCAGCACCATGGCCCGACCGGGTAGTGTGGGGTTTATCTCCCAAAGTGGGGCGCTGTGTACGTCGATTTTGGATTGGAGTTTCCAGGAAAACATTGGCTTTAGTGCCTTTGTGTCCATTGGCTCAATGCTAGATGTCAGTTGGGGAGATTTGATCTATTACCTCGGCGATGATCCCCACACCAAAAGCATCGTGATCTACATGGAGTCCATCGGTGACGCCCGGTCGTTTCTCTCGGCAGCGCGGGAGGTGGCCCTCAGTAAGCCAATTATTGTCCTCAAAGCGGGACGCACGGAGGCGGCAGCGGCGGCGGCCACATCCCACACGGGGGCCCTAGCAGGCAGTGATGAGGTTTTGAATGCGGCGTTTCGGCGTTCGGGGGTGCTACGGGTCGATAACATTTCCGATTTGTTTGATATGGCAGAGGTGCTCTCTAAACAGCCCCGACTCCCGAAGGGCAATCGTCTGGCGATCGTGACCAATGCTGGTGGACCGGGGGTTATTGCTACCGATGCCTTCATAGAAGGCGGTGGCACCTTGGCCCATTTGGCCCCGGAAACGGTGGCGCGCCTAGACGGGGTGTTGCCCCCCCACTGGAGCCACCATAATCCGGTGGATATTTTGGGGGATGGCGATTCGATGCGCTATGCCCAGGCGCTGGAGGTGGTGGCAGAGGATCCCAATAACGATGCGATTTTGGTGATTTTGACGCCCCAAGCGATGTCTGAACCTACCGAGACAGCGGAACAACTGATTGCCTGCGCTCGCCTGTCTGCAAAGCCAATTTTGGCCAGTTGGATGGGGGGGGAATCGGTGACTCCGGCGATGCAGTCCCTCAACCATGCTGGGATTCCTACATTTGGCTATCCGGATACCGCAGCCCATATTTTTAACTATATGTGGCGTTACAGCAGCAATTTACGGGCGCTCTATGAAACTCCAGTCTTGCCCAGTGCGGCGGATGAAGAGGGGCCCGATCGGGCACGGGTGGCGGAAATATTTGCCCAAGTACGCCAGGGTGATCGCACGGTTTTGACGGAGTATGAAGCCAAGCAGGTGCTGGCCGCCTATGGTATTCCTACTGTGCCTACGGAAATTGCCACTTCAGCGGAGGAAGCGGTGGCGATCGCCAATCAGATGGGCTATCCGGTGGTTCTGAAGTTGCTGTCTGAGGTGATCACCCACAAGAGTGATGTCGGTGGGGTACAGTTAAACCTGAGCAGCGGAGAGGCCGTACACGCTGCCTACCAGTTAATCCGCACTAATGTGCAGCACCTGCCCGATGCTTTTATGGGCGTAACCGTGCAACCGATGTTTCGGCGGCAGGGCTATGAGCTAATTTTGGGCAGCAGTGTGGATGCCCAGTTTGGCCCAGTCATTCTGTTTGGCACTGGCGGGCAGTTGGTGGAAGTATTTGGCGATCGCGCCCTAGCATTGCCCCCCTTAACCAGTACCCTAGCCCAGCGGATGATGCGCCAGACGCGAATTTATCGCGCTCTGCAGGGGGTGCGGGGCAATCCACCCGTGGATTTGGAAGCCCTGTCCCAGTTGTTGGTGCGCTTTAGTCAGTTGGTGGTGGAGCAACCCTGGATTCAGGAGTTAGATATTAATCCCCTGCTGGTGTCTGACCAGTATTTAATTGCCCTTGATGCCCGAATCGTGCTGGGCGATCACCCGACAAAACCGGCAATTCGTCCCTATCCGGATCAGTATGCCACCTGTTTCACCCTCCATAGTGGTGCTCAGGCGCTGATTCGTCCCATCCGCCCAGAGGATGAGCCGCTGTTGGTGCAATTCCACCACTCCCTGTCGGAGGAGAGTGTCTATATGCGCTATACCCACTTGGTGAAGTTGCAACAGCGCATTGCCCACGATCGCCTGACCCGAATTTGTTTTATTGACTATGACCGGGATGTAGTGCTGGTGGCGGATCACAAAAATCCTGAAACCGGGCAGCATCAGTTTCTTGGGGTCGGTCGGCTGAGTCGAGCCCACAATAGCAACACGGCAGAATTTGCCATGATTATCAGCGATCGCCACCAACAGCAGGGGTTGGGTACCGAGCTGATAGGGCGGCTGCTGGCGATCGCCCGTCAGGAACAGATTGAGCAACTCTCGGCAACCATGCTGCCCTCCAATACGGCGATGCGCAAAATTTGTGAGCGCCTAGGCTTCACCGTGCAGCCCCTCCCTAACGAAGGAATGCTGGAGGCCACCCTAACGCTTTAGGGCGCTTTAGGGCGCTCTAGGTCGCTTTAAGATTGCTGAGCGGCGGTCAACCGCTCCAAAAGGATAATCGCCACAATGTCGTCAATGGGTCGGGGGGGCTGGCGTAGCCCCAGGGGCAACACTCTGGTCAACCCTCGGGCGGGATACATCTGCCAGTAGCGTCGCCGGGCTTCGGCACTGCTGTTGGTCTCATTTACAGGAATCAGGGTGCAGGTGGGAAAGATTTGCCCCAAGCGATCACCCCATGCCCGGGAGCCGGTCTGGTTCCCCATGATGATTTCAGTGAACGGGTACTGGGCATAGAGATGCTGCAATGCTGTCTGCACATCCTCGGCAGGCACCACATGATGGCAAACAATGCTGCCATCGACGGCGATCGCCACGCCACATTTACGCTGCCCCGGGTCAAACCCCAACCGGATCATCGGCATTGACCCACTAGCCATTAATTCACCACCTGCCACCAGCCCAGGGCCGGGCCAATAAAGCGCACCGTGAGCCAGTAGGCCACCATTAGTCCAATGCCAACCCATGCCCCCTGGGTGCTGAGGGCCACAAACTGTTGTGATTTCTCCTTTGACCACCACGCCCCCGAACTTTGGCTGACCGGTGATTCTTTGCGTCGTTTGGCTTCTCCCATGGCTTTGTCCTTAGTTTTACCCCTTGCGGCTATATTCTAAACGGTGTTGGCTGAGGGTGAGGGCCCAAGTAACTGCCGCACCCATACTGGTGGCATCGGCAATACCCCGACCGGCGATCGCAGCGGCGGTGCCATGATCGGGTGATGTGCGCACAAAAGGCAACCCAATCGTCGTATTCACCGCCTGCTCAAAGGCCAATAGCTTGACCGGAATTAAGCCCTGATCGTGATACATCGCCAGATAGGCCGTCTGCCCCACTTGGGGATCATGGTGCCAAGCCCTAGCCGGAGTGAGCCACAGGGTATCGGGCGGCACTGGGCCGAGGGTCGGCATGGCAGGATAAAGGGCGTTCCAGCGATGCAGCAGGGGTTCCAGCCAGCAGACCTCCTCATCACCTAGGTAACCCTGCTCGCCGCTGTGGGGATTGATGCCAGCAACGGCGATCGCCCCCGAAGCCAAGCCAAAATCCTGCTCTAGGCTCTGCTTGAGAAGGGTTAATTTTTGCCAGACCAACTCTGCCGTTAGGGCAATCGACACGGCCCGCAGCGGCAGGTGCACCGTCGCTAGGAGCGTTCGCAGAATCCAGCCCGTATGGGGTGACTGGGCCACAAACAGCATGCCATATTTGTCAACGCCACAGCGGGTAGCCAGAACCTCCGTCTGTCCGGCAAAGTTATGCCCCGCCTGCTGCCAAGCGGCTTTGTTGATGGGGGCTGTGGCGATCGCCCAAAATTCCCCGCCAATGTCTCCGTGATCGCCCGTTCAAGGTAGGCAAAACCCGCGGCCCCACTGACGCCATTGCACGCTCCTAGGGTTGGTTGCAGTCCTGTCCCCACATCCAGAATCGCCACCTCACTAGGATCGAGTACCTCCCTCACCTCCTGCCGCCGCAGATGGAGGTAGTGATCTTCAATTAATCGGCGATCGCCCACCAAGGTGACTGTCGCCAACGCCCCAAAGCCATGGAGCGCCTTCAGCACCACCTCTGTGCCAATCCCGGCGGGATCCCCCACCGTAATCGCTAGTCCCGCGCTACCTGTCACCTAAAGCACCCGAATCTCACCCAACCGCTTCATAAAACCGGCAATGCGACTGGGCAGAGAGCGGGACTCCGGTGGCTCTGCTGGCAACACCACAGGTGGTTCTCCCTGCACTGCTGTCACCTCAAATACCCGGCACTCCCGATCGCGATCGCCCCCAAACACCACATTAAAATTTCGTGGTGACACCACCCGATCACGCACCATCTCCCACGCTGCCTCCGACACCAGCAACTGACTCTCCGTTTTACGATTGGCCAGCTCTATCCGCTGCACTTCATCCACCAGCCGCCCCACCACATGCTGGGCCCGCCCCTGGGTAGCACCCAAATTCATCACCACACCAACACCATAGTGAATGCCCATGGTCAATTGCAGCGGGCTATAGGAGAGCTGCTGCAAATGCTGATTGAGTCCTTCCAGTTCCCGCAATAACTCTAGGGCTGCCCAAATAGCCCGCGCTACCGGCTCCGCCCCCTCATCCAAGCTAAACTTCACCAACAGATCATTGCCAATACAAGCCTGCTCGATGCCCCCAAAGGGCTGCAGCACCCTGCGGGCCACCAAAAAGTACCGCCGCAAAATATAAATTAAGTCGTAATAGAAATTCCCCTCATCTAAGGTGTGATCGCTGCGCACCCCTACCATCAACAGCGCCACTTGCTGCCTGCCACCCTCTGTTCCCTCCGCCATCTGCCGCTCTACAATATCCAGATCCTGGGCATCCACCACCATGCGCCGGATCGCAATATTGCCCGTCACCCGTGTTTGGCAGGCCAGACGCACATGCACTGGAAACTGCAACTTTTTATTCAGCGCCCGCTCTGCCGTCGTCGGAGCCGAGCAGGATTCAATGCCCTCCAAAATCATCACCCGACAAGTAGAGCAGTAGGCATTGCCACCGCAGGCATGGGCATGGGGAATATCGTGGGCTAGTAACGCCGCTAAAACGGTTTGGTTTTCTTGAATCGATAGGGCTCGTCGCTCTGGTAAGCAATAAATCTCTGGCATGGCCTATTCCCTCATATACCGACATCAGCATAGAACGTACGCGCTTGCTTTGCCATTGGTTTTGGCACTAGCCCAATCCGCTTGCCTGTGTTCATAACCTTAAGTCCAGTCAACACCTAAGGCATGACTCCTTACTCCGTGGGAACTAGGGCCGTAGAATAATTTATCTTCCCCAACTTTGCTTCCGTGGCGAGCAACGAACACCCCTATCCTAGTCCTTGGACTAGGAAAAGAAGACTTCCCCTAGAGGGTACGGCCCAGTGATGCCGCAAGTTCCCGGCAGGGTGGACTGGCAGCTTATCTTTCAGTGGTCAGAGTCAACCCGTTGTGATGCTGTCCATGGGGCAAGGTATTTCGATCCTTTTGGCAAGGAATAGCAGAGCGGTAACTAGATAGGCATGACGTAGCATTTAAAAATCTATTGGTCAGTTCCAGTTGCAGCCTTAAACTCCTACTAACTGAAAATTCTGGGGTTACCCTTGGAGTGGCATCTAGTTAGTTAAAAGTTGCATGCTTCTTGAACGACTAGAAGAAAAAGTTATAGTCATTTCCAATAAAAACGAGAAAATCCAACCTGCTTCAGGTGATATTTCCAAGGATTCAAACTGTCCCATAGCTATTTAGAATGACTATAAACTAACACCTCTCGGTGATAGCTATATTCGGGTAGGTTCGGACATCGAAAGAAAAGGGGTTTGGGGGCTGCGCCCCCAGCCAGGGGTTTCACCCCTGCACCCCGTCCTAACCAAGTTATTGACAGCTATACTCACACTGAATCAACGGGGAAAACAATCCATATATCGAAGGTCAAAAGGAGTATAAACAGAGGCTTCCTGTTGTCAACTCCAAGCACATTCGAGAAGGTGAAGTTCCTTTGGCAGATAATCGCTATGCTTATCTGCCAGAAACTGATCCTCCACTGACGCTTTAAACCGATGAGGTTTTAATCAAGGGTACAGTTGTTGGCACGATCAGACGCAGAAGTATTGAGTGTTAGTTGGCTATCTGCGGCGGGTGTTAGGTGGAATATCCCGATCACCTCGGCCCCATGACGACCCCAAAATCCCCAAAAACCATCAATGAATTTTATAGATGAATTTGGAGGCGCGGCCCAGTAAGGGCTAGGCGAATGATCATGCCGTCAAATACGCGCTCTTTTTCAATCTGGGTGCCCTCTAGAAACGTGCCGTTGGCCCCGATATTGACCACATCCCAATGGGGCGCGTGGTGGCGCAACTCCGTATGGTGCCGCGAGACTACGGAACTGTAGAGCACGATGTCATTATCGGCGGCACGGCCGATACGAACCACGGTTTCGGCTTCAAACTGCCAGGTCTGCATGGAGGCGTTGTTGGAGGGATGCAGCAGGTGCAAAGTAATCATATATTGGGGGGTGTGGTGTTAAAAGCGTGTTTCGTATTCAATGGAAACGCCTAGCTCACCCTGTGAGTTTATATTACCCCGCAGTAGAAGGGTCGGATCAAGGCGGTACCGAATGGCATAGTTGGTGCCTTGGGCAGGGTCATTAATGATGGTCTGAACCGCGATCGAGAAGCTGTTGCTGATGTCAATCGCTGCTTCCGCCGACAGCCCTAACCGGGAGCCACTGGTGCTGGAAGGGGCAGTGGTCACGGGGCTGAGGTTGAATTCGGCTAGGTTCAGCGCATCCCCAACCGCATCTTGGATAAAGTTAAGAATGGTGCCACCCGCCAGGTTAGCAAGAGCAGCGCCGGGGTCGGTGCCAGCCTGCTGGAGCACCCCACCGCCAATTAGGGCAGTGATTTCAGCTTGGTTGCGGGGAGGGCTACTACTGAGGGTAATGATGGGGTTATTGGCGCTGCCAGTCACAGTAGCCTGGACGCGGAGGGTGCGCTGGGATCCCAAGCTGCTGGTCGGAACTTCCTGGGGCGTGAAGGCATCGGTGGGACGGGTGACGGCAATCGGGACGCGGGTGATCTCGGGGACAGAGCCGGCAACGCGCACATTAAGATTGGGGTTAAGCCCTTGGGCGGGGACGAATTCGGCGTAGTTGTCAAAGGAGCGCTCAAGGCGAAATCGTGCCGAGATGGCGTTGAATTGTCCGCGGAGAATAGCGAGGCGACCATTGGGCAGGGGGTTGGACAGGGTGCCGCCAACAGTAAGGCTGCCAGTGGTCAAAAAGTTAAAGAGGGGGAATCGGGTGACTTGGACGTTATCCAGTTTCACCCGCAGGTCATTAAGGGCGATCGCGGGCTGATTATTTCCAGGGATGCCGGGGCTGGCTTCTTCATTACCAATCACAAAGCGACCGTCAGCGAGGGTAATATCACCGCCAAGGCTAGGTTCCAGAACGGTGCCGCCAACAGTGAGGGTGCCGGAGGCGTTTTCGGCGCTAAGCTCAGCGACGGTTAGTTTGAGGTTGCGGGCCATGATCGTCAGGGGGTCTTCAATAGCCAGATTGGGATCGCTGATGGCCAGCCTGCCTTTGACCATCACTTGACCTTGATTAAACTGACCGCTGAGGTCGGTGGTGAGGCGATCGCGATCAAAAGTCACTCCCCCTTGCACATTGGTGAAGGTTCCGGGAAAGCCGGCCAGTTGGAGCGAAGCTTGGTTGAGCTGGACGGTGCCGTTGATCTGGGGTTGGGCAAAGGTGCCCTGAATGTTAAGCTGCACAGCTCCGTTGCCTTCCAGCCAACGCAGGGGCTGATCGAAGATGTTGATGGCCGCCAGACCCTGGTTTTTAACTTGCAGGTCGAGGTAAATGTCCGTGCTCGGGGGGCGAAGGGATAACAAAAAGGAAGACGGAGGGGAATATTGCCAGTGGCATCGAGGGGTTCGTCACCGGTGACGC
>JAAUUH010000040.1 GCA_012031145.1 Oscillatoriales cyanobacterium SM2_2_1
CGCAGCGGCGACAGTCAAAGTCCGGCACCAAGACCTTAATACGTCAAACCCGGCCGCCACGATCGGCCACCGTCCCCAAACCAATCCCTAGGGCCTGGCGACACCTCGGGAACGTCATAGCGCCCCCTAAGCAGGGCCACCCCACATCCCCGGGCGATCGCCCACAGGTCTGCCGCAAAATACCACAGCACCGCGCCAATACTGCCTAACTGCACGATGGCGGTAAATGTTATCCCGGGATCACCCCAACCCAATACCACCGGCACCACCTTGAGATGGGCCGTGCTGCTGATGGGTAGAAATTCTGTCACCCCCTGGACAAAGCCTAAAAAAATTGCCTGCAGGTATTCCATCGGCTCACCAATTCATCCACGAAACAGCACCAAATTGCGGAAAACAGCCAAAACTTATGGCATTGTAGGTTCTAAACCCAATTCATCCTACTCCCATGAGTTTTGACTGCATCATCGTTGGTGCCGGCCCCGCCGGTGGCTCCGCCGCCTACCACCTTGCCAAGCGCGGACGCAACGTGCTGGTGTTGGAACGGGAATCCTTGCCCCGCTATAAGCCCTGCGGCGGTGGCGTTTCTCCCATGGTGCAGCAATGGTTCGACTTTGACCTGATGCCAGCGGTATCTCTAACTGTGAAATCCATTCGTTACACCTGGCAAATGGGCGATCCCCAAGAGGTGGAGCTAGACTCCCGCGAACCCGTGTGGATGGTGCGTCGGGATGTTTTCGATCACTACTTGGTTCAACAGGCCCAAAGGCAGGGAGCCACTGTGCGCGATTGCGTCAACGTCACGGGTATTGCTTGGCAGGGCGATCGCTGGGAAGTGCAAAC
Source organism: Oscillatoriales cyanobacterium SM2_2_1 (assembly GCA_012031145.1). Classification (GTDB taxonomy): domain Bacteria; phylum Cyanobacteriota; class Cyanobacteriia; order Pseudanabaenales; family Pseudanabaenaceae; genus UBA999. The sequence continues at coordinate 844 of JAAUUH010000040.1, forward strand.
CGACCTTGAACCCCTGACTGCCCGCTACCTCATTGCTGCCGACGGGGCCAAGGGCACCCTGGCCAAGTGGCTTGGTTTTAAGGAGCGGAAACGGCGCATGGGTGCGGCCCTAGAAGTCGAAGCTCCCGCGGCCAATCACGATACCAAGTCGGCACACTTTGACTTTGGCACCGTGCAAAACGGCTACATCTGGAATTTTCCCAAGCAGGATGGCTATTCCATTGGCGTGGGTACCTTTATTGGTGGCGAGAAACAAAACCTCAAAGAGATTGGCTCCCAATACGCCCAGCTTTTTGGCATCGACTTTGCCGCCGTCAAAGCCTTCGGGCATCCCCTCTGCCTCTGGGACGGGGATCAGTCCCTCCATGCCCAAAATGCGCTCCTGGCGGGGGAAGCGGCCTGTGTGGTTGATCCCTTCACTGCCGAAGGAATTCGCCCTTCACTCCTGACCGGAATGCTGGCAGCGGAGGCCGTTGATCGGGCGATCGCTGGTGACTCAGATGCCCTCAAGAACTACACTGCCCAAGTCCATGAAACCTGGGGTGCCGATATGGCGTGGGCCCAAAAAATCTCTGGCATTTTCTATCGCATTCCTGGCTTTGCCTACAAGATTGGCGTCAAGCGCCCCTCTGCCACGAAGCGCATGGGACAGATCCTCTGTGGCGAATTGCGCTATCGCGATGTGGCGGGCTCAGCGATCAAAAAGCTGACCAAGGGGTTAATTCCCGGCATGGGCTAGGGGAGCCTCCATTAATAATTACCCTATTACTAATGAGCGTGGCGATCGCTGGCTTCTTTTACCACAGCCATTAAAATTGCGATTTTTCGGGGTTTTCTAGTGAGCCGGCAACCAAAGTATTAGGAGCGCTGCACTTGAGTGCGAAGGGCAACCATCATAAAAAAGTCGCCCTTCAAGCTTGGTTCATAAGGCGTACTTGCATGTCCGATTTACAGCTATATTCGGGTAGGTTCGGACATCGAAAGAAAAGGGGGTTTGGGGGCTGCGCTCCCAGCCAGGGGCTTCACCCCTGCACCCCGTCCTCACCAAGTTATTTACAGCTATATATTTGTCCGATGTCAGCGTTGTCAGAATCAAAGATTTTAGGCGCTGTGGATGGCATTCCCAATCGCGCCTATTCCATCTTTAAGCCGGGGTGCGCTTCAATCGCCAGTGACTTGCATTCTATTGCATTGCCACGATTTGCTCCCGGAGATGGCGTTCGTTATCCCCGGTCAAAATTAAAATTCCCCGATCCAAAAGGCGTTCCCGGGGAATCTGGTCGATGGGGACGGCGACCACGCGGTAGGTTTGCTCCTGTTGCAACAAAATATGCAGACTGAGGGGAGCAGTGGGCAGGGTGACCACGGCTAAGGACGACAGGCGATCGGTGGCGCTGTAGAACTTGATCCCTTGACTGCCCAGGCTAGCGCGCACAGTGGGGCGCAACAGATGGGCCGGGAGGCGTTTGGCAAAGCCCTCGGCAGTTAGTAACACCAGTTCGGTTTGGGGATTGGCATCTAAATCAAGGGGATGGGCCGCGACTAGGGTTTCCCCTTGGCGCAAGCGGATGGCAATGGTACCCACCGCCGCCCGAGATAGGAGCGGGATCTGGGCGAGTTCTCCCATCAGGCACAGGAGCCGTCCGGTGGATGTCCCAATGATCAGGTTCTGTTGCTCCGTTAGGGGGCCGGCCCAAAATAAGCCATCGTCGTCAGTTTTGAATTTAGTGATCACCAGCCCCTTGGCAGTCAGGTCGCACAGCTCGGTGGTGGGGATGCGTTTGACATAGCCCTGGCGGGAAAGTATCACCAAGCTGGCATCTTCGGATCGCTCTGGTGGAATTACCCAAGGCATGGCGATGCCTTCAGCGGTGTCTGGCAGCAGCATGGGCAGGGGCGTTCCCTTCGTTTTAGCGCCACGGCTGCTGGGAATTTGGCCGAGGGGAAGGGGCAAAACCTTTCCCCGGCTGGTAAACAGCAATAGGGGTCGGCTCTCGGCAACGGTAACACTTTGCCAGATCAGGTCATCGTTGGGATGGCTGGGCTGATTTTTAGGCTGGGTCTCCCAACGGCGAACATAGCCCCGGTGGGTGATCTGGAGGTGTGCTTCGCTGGGAGTAGGGGAGGATGCCTCGGCAGGCAGGAGGGTGACATCATGGGACACCACTTGGGTGCGCCGGGGGTCAGCATAGGTTTTTTTCAGTTCCCGCAGATCCTTTTTCAGGCTCTTGAGCAGTTCGCGGCGATCGCCCAATAGTTTGGTGAATTTTTGCTGCTGCTGTTGCAGATCGGTTTGTTCGTTGAGCAAGTTTTGCCGCTCTTGGCTGGTGATGCGTCGCAGGGGTAGGGAAAGAATGGCATCAGCCTGGGCAGCGGAAAGGTGACTCTGTTCTTGGAGGGCCGTGCGGGCGATCGCGGGCGTGGCCGATTGGCGCAGGAGGGAGATAAGGGCGTCAATATCTGCCAGCACTGTGACCAAACCCTCCGTGATGTGCAGGCGTTGAGAAACTTGATCCAAATGGTGTCGATACTGACGGGTAAGGGTCGCCTCCCGAAACTGCAAAAATTCCATGAGCATCTGCCGCAGGCTAATCTGCCGGGGCACTGCCCCCCGATCGCTTGGGCAAACTGCCAGTAAAATCATGCCGTAGTTAATTTGCAGGGACGTCTGACGGTAGAGCTTATCCAGCAGCGCTTCGGGGGCCGTATCCTTGCGTAGCTCAATCACCACACGCATCCCCTGGCGATCGCTCTCGTCGCGAATATCCGTAATCCCCTCCAATTTGCCCTGGTTCACCAGTTCCGCCACCTTCTCAATCCAGCCGGCCTTATTGACCTGGTAGGGCAATTCCGTAATCACCAGGGCCATGCGCGATCGCCGCCCCTTACCCCGATCTAATTCTTCAACCGTTGCCACTCCCCGTAACGTCAGGCTGCCCCGCCCTGTGCGATAGGCGGTCGCCACCCCGTCATCATGGAGCAAAATCCCCCCCGTAGGAAAATCGGGGGCCGGAATCAACCGCTCTAGTTCCCCATCGCTCAAATCGGGGCGATCAACCAGCGCCAGCAAACCATCCACCAGTTCGCCTAAATTGTGGGGGGGAATATTTGTGGCCATCCCTACGGCAATACCCGCCGCGCCATTGAGTAACAGTAGGGGCAACCGTGCCGGCAACACCAAGGGTTCCCGCACCGAGCCATCAAAGTTATCGCCAAAATCGACGATCGCCTCATTAATGTCTACCAGCAGCACATCCTGGGCAATGGCAGCCAAGCGGCACTCCGTGTAACGCATCGCCGCCGGGGGGTCATCATCCACCGAACCAAAGTTGCCATGGCCCCCAATGAGGGGATAGCGGCTGGCAAAGTCTTGAACCAACCGCACTAGGGCATCGTAAACCGACTGATCCCCGTGGGGGTGGTACTTCCCTAGCACGTCCCCCACTACCCGTGCGCACTTGCGAAACGGGCGATCGGCTGTCAGCCCCAAATCGTGCATGGCATAGAGAATTCGCCGGTGCACTGGCTTCAGCCATCCCGCACATCCGGTAGCGCCCGCCCCACAATCACACTCATGGCATATTCCAGATAGGAACGCTGCATTTCTTGGTGCAATGCCGTGGGCACAATCCGCCCCCCACTGGCATCCCCCAAATTAAGCTGCTGCTGCTCTGCCTTAGTCATGGCGATCGCCCGTACACGTTGACCGTAGTTCTCGCCCATTTTGCCGCAAAAGGCAATAGAATACGCTCCAGAAGTGCCCCCAAACCGCCATGACCCAGAGGAATGCCCGCCAGTGGATGATTAATATTGTGTTGGTGATCGTCTCCGTCGCCTTCATGGGCGTCTCTTTGGCCCCGATGCTCGGCGGACTGTTCGCCAGTAGCCCCACCCCCACCGCCGACCCCAACACCATTTCTGAGCAGGATCAAATCAAAATTCAAATCCAAGGCTTTGAAGCTGTGCTGCGGCAAGAACCCAAAAACCAAACCGCCCTTGAGGGGATTGTCGGTCTTAAACTCCAGATTGGCGATGTCCGCGGCACTATCGAACCCCTCCAAACCCTGTCCGAGAGCTATCCCGATCAAGCGCGCTACCGCATTGCCCTCGCCCGCACCTATGTCCAGCTCAAGGAATTCAAAAACGCCACCGATGAATACCGCAAGTTGCTTGCCACTAACCCAGGCGATCCCGAGGCTTTGCAAAGCCTAGTTGGGTTTGAACTTCAGGAAAAGCGTCCGGAGGCGGCGATTGGCATTCTTCAAGAAGCCCTCAAAAATGCCGCCACCGCCAATCAAGTCAAGCCCGGCAGTGTCAATGTGGCTTACATTCAATGGCTACTCGGTGAAGTCTATCGTGACCAAAAGCGCTATGCCGAAGCCCTAGCCAGCTTTGAAGAAGCCCTCAAAACCGATGACAAAGATTTCCGTGGTCACCTCGGTAAGGCCCAAGTGCTGCGATCGCAGGGCAAAAAAGAAGAAGCCCAATCCTTGTTTGCTAAGGCCATCGAGCTGGCTCCCCCCGACGTTAAGGATCGGGTTAAGGAACTGGCCACCACGCCTGAAGCCACTCCCACCCCAACCCCCACCCAACCATGATCCAACTCTATTACTGGCCCACTCCCAACGGACATAAAATCACCATCTTCCTTGAAGAAGCCAGCCTGCCCTATCAGATCCATCCCATTAACATCGGCGCGGGCGAACAGTTCCAGCCCGAGTTCCTCAAAATTGCTCCCAACAACCGGATGCCGGCTATTGTCGATCCCGAACCCGCTGACGGCGATGCACCTATCTCTGTCTTTGAGTCCGGCGCGATCCTGTTGTACCTCGCCGAAAAGACCGGACACTTTTTGCCCTCAGACCTGCGCGATCGCACCCAAGTACTGGAATGGCTATTCTGGCAAATGGGCGGACTCGGCCCCATGGCAGGGCAAAACCACCACTTCTCCCAATACGCCCCCGAAAAAATCCCCTACGCGATCGCCCGCTATGTCAATGAAACCAACCGCCTCTATGGAGTTCTCAATCGCCAACTTGCCGACCGCGAATTCATTGCCGGCACCTACTCCATCGCCGACATGGCCGCCTACCCCTGGATCGTCCCCTATGAAAAGCAGGGGCAAAACCTTGCCGACTTCCCCCACCTCCAAGCTTGGTTTGCGCGACTCCAGCAGCGTCCTGCCATCCTTCGCGCCTACCAAAAAGGAGCGGACATCAGCTCTGGAACCACAATGACGGAGGAAGCCAAGAAAATTCTTTTCGGTCAAACCGCTCGACCATAACTTAAGAACTTCATTTCCAGTCAGGGGATGCCCACCGCTCCAATGTTCTAGGAACGGCGTGATTTTTGCTGATTGCTTTGAAAGCCCTCGCGAGGAGGAATGCCTCAGCCCTGTTTGACTTGGCTATGCGATTTAATCTCGACGGACTCTTGCGCTATGTATGGAGTTTGGCTATCCCAAGCATTGAGTGCTGTTAGTTGGCAAAACCATCAGCTAACTCAATTGGGGCATTTGTCTAATTTTTATTATTGACGCTGACCTGCAAACTGAGTCGGAGTCCCTACCTATCCCATGGCTCTGAAGTACTTCTATCGACTTGGTATTTTTAATAATCCTTTGATGCCCATGGGTGACCTGGGATTCGAACCCAGAACCAGCGGATTAAGAGTCCGATGCGCTACCGTTGCGCCAGTCACCCGATTAATTGGTCTTTTACTTTACCAAAACCAAACCCAAATTGGAAAGTAGCTCCTCAAAATCAAAGTGCATCGCCATCATTTCCCGAATACACTGCACCTTCACCCCCTCGTGGAGTCGCACTTGCCCCAAGCAGTTGGTGATCGTGCTTACTGTGGCGAGGGTGTCACGCCCCACAAATAAAATCGGCACCCCCAGCTCCCGCGCCCGCTGTTGCACTTCGTCGGCAATGAACGGCTGACCTGTGAGGATCAAACAACTGGTGGATGTTTCTAGGGCAGCCAATTGCAAATCAAGGCGATCGCTACCGGTGACAACAGCCTTGTTATAGGAACGGCGAAAAAAGCTGAGTGCCGAATTCACATCCATGGCCCCAATTTTCAGCTCCTCTACCATCAAATCATCTAGGCTCACCAGATCGCTGGCATACATAACCTTAGCCTCCAACTGCTCCACCAGTTCCGAAACACTAACGCTTCTGAGAATCCGGTTGTCGGGCATCAACCCAAAAACGGCAATGCCGCGGGACAGCAGGCACTGCCGCAATAGGGGCACCGTTTGGTCATACTCAGCACTGGGAATGTCATTGATGACCACCCCCATCAGGCGATCGCCCAAACGTTTTTGGGCCACCAGCAGGTGCTCCACCGTCAGGAGGGAATTAAACCGTGCTACCAACAAAATTGGCGCATCCAGGCAATCCGCCATTTCGGAGAGTGACAGACCAAATAGGGAACCCTCCGCCGTATTGGCTGGGGCCTCCACCAAGGTCACATCCCCGTGGTGATGATCGTGATACCGCCGCAAGAGCGCCCCGTAGTCGGTCGTGTCCACTCCCAACAACCGCCTTTGGAGAATATGACGATCAAGCTGCAACAACGTCGGACGCAAGGCCGAAGCCGATAATCCTAGGGTTTGGGTAATAAAACTAACATCCGCTTCTTCACTTTCTGCCACATCCGGCAAGTCACGGGAGAGAAATGTACCAATGGGCTTGCCATAACCAACCTCAAAACCTCGGGACTGGAGGTGAAAGGCTAGACCCAAAACGGTGGCAGACTTCCCACTGCCTGCCCGTGTCGAACCAATGAGCAAATGTCGCATACCAGTCGCGTTAAACGGTCGCCTTCTAGTGTAAGCCTAGATCACAGCCCGTACCATCGGCTCTTTGCCAGAGGGCCACACCGCCCCAAAGTCCGGCATCGTTGGGAATGACCTCTACCCGCGGGGGCAGAGGAGGGGAGACTAGGCGTCCATTACCGCCACCAACATAAAGCATGTCATAGTTAAATAACACATCCAAGCTAGCGATCGCCCGATTCAACTCCCGCCGCCAGTCTGCTTCCCCTAGGGTTACCAAGCCCGCTTTCCCAAACCATTCCTCGTAGGTGCGATTATCCCGCCATGGGTGCTGCCCCAACTCCAAATTGGGAACCAAAATCCCGTCAAAAAATAAACTCGACCCAAACCCTGTTCCTAGGGTGATTACCACTTCCAGACCTCGACCGGCGATCGCTCCCAATCCCTGGACATCCGCATCATTGGCCATTCTTACCGGTCGCCCTGTTTCCTGCTGCAAGATCGCCGCCAATCCAAAACCATTCCAAGCGGGATGCAAATTGATGGCATTGTGGGTCACCCCACGGCGCACTACGCCCGGAAATCCTACCGCCAAATAGTCCCCTCCCAGTTTACGCACCACATCTAAAAGCACCGGTAGCACTACCTCCGGTGTTGCCGGGTGAGGGGTCGGCATCTTGATGATGGGCGATCGCCCCTGTCCATTGAGGTCAAAGACTCCCGCCTTGATGTGGGAGCCGCCAATATCCATTGCCAGCACCGTTGCCGCCTTGCCCATCTTGATTTGCTCCATAAAAAAACTTCCCCCATCATGAAGGAAGTTCAAGCACCTATCGACAAAAATCAAGCCATCTAACTAATCCACTCCGGCACCGCTTCTTCTTTGCTGTTGGTTCGTCGTTCCAATGTTTGTCGCTCAAAGCGCATATGGATCGAACGGTTTTGCTCCCCATCAACAGCCACGGCAAAGATAGGATAATCAATCACCCCGTCTTGGAAGGACATATGGTGGCGAAATGTGCCGTCAGGGCTCAACTTGATCGGCTTACCACCAATGGTTACCGTAGCATCGGGTTCGGTTGCCCCATAAACGATTAGCTCCGCATCTGCCAACAGCCAAAACTGCCTGGGACGAGCGGGAATTGCCGACTCAGAAAACATTCCGATACCCGAGGCGAACATCCCCACCCCAGAATAGTTTATTCCTATTCCAGAGGCACCTAGGGCTCCCGCTGCCGGCACAACCCCAGTTCCGCTCATCATGCCGATGCCAGAAGGCAACGTAAAGGAGCTTAAAGACTCAGCCATCAGTCCAGACCCGGACATTTGCACCGAGCCATAGAGTGAACCTGCTACCCGCTGAGTTTCTGCTGCCCGGGCTATGTTGAACATCTCGTCGTAGGATGTGTCATAGCCTTCACTAATCGGAGCCACCTTCTGACTGGGCGGCACTAGGGTAAACAAGGTCTGCCCATTGAGCGATTGTTCCCAGGGTACCGTGATAAAGTGATCTTCAACCCAGTCCGACGGAAACATCGGCGGCACCCGCACGATTGCGGAACGGCAAAGGGGAAGCCAGCGTCCGTCTGCGCACCGATAGCCAATCTCGACAGCATAATCGCGATCGCTGATCGGAATCGGTAAATACCATTCCCGGGCTAGCTCGTCGCAGTGATACTCCTGCACACTATTAGCTACTTGGCTTTTCAGATCAATTTCAGTTGCATCATAGACGCGCAGCGCCAATTGCTGCCCACCTTGGCGACGTAAAGACTCTTTTTGATCGTTAGGAATATCCCAATAAACATAGGCCCATTGAGGATCGCGAGGCAACAGCACGATGCGACTTTCGCCGTAACCCATGGGAATCTCTCTCAAGGCGCTGTCCACAGTCGCCAAAGACTCCACCGTTGGCTCTTCACTACCAACATCATATTTAGACGCTTCTACAGCTTCCTGATATTTAGATGCTTCCACAGCTTCCTGTGCCTCCAATTTAGTTAAATGTACGCGAGATTTAGCGGCAGCCTGTGCGACCTTAATGGCATTGAGCAACTGCAACTTCCGCATACGGCTGTAGCGGGAAATCTCAAGCTCAGCAGCCACTTTACGCAGCTGACGTAAAGTCATTTCTTCTAAGGGTGGTCGTTCCTTCGCCATAACTACCTCCGGTAAGTGTCAAAACCTAGTGATCTCCGATGGCGCTCTTTCTGTGCCTCCAGTGAAGACCAGAAAGGAATGCCACACACCAGGCAGCTAGTTAACTGTGGCTCTAGCTTGCATACCGATGAAATGAGCCCACGCGGTATGCCATTAATCATCCACATTGCGAATGTGAAATAACTTTCCTCTACATTTTGAATCTAATCTGCCAACGGTCAATCATGACCATCAACTATCTCCCAGAAATTTTAAGGCTATCTGTGGGATCAAACTTCTCGCAACTCAGTCACCGTAACGGGTTCCAGTCATGTCAAGAAACAAAGATATTGTCAAGTTTTCATGACAATCACAATATCTGGGGATCACTTTGGGGATCGCATCCCTTTTTCTGGGGTAGGGTTCGTGAGGCAGAGTGGTACGAAACATCTTAAGATCAAAAAAACTATGAATCAATGAAATCCCATGACTGTACGTCGCACCTTCATCCTATTGATTTTGGGGATTACTCTCTGGATCAATGCCTTGGGGAATGTGCCCGCCAATGCCGGGCTCCTCACTCGCAGCCGAGAGAACGTGATAAGCACCAAAGAACTGCGGGAAACCCTTAACGCTGGTCTGACAGGAAATTTTGAAAAAGACACGCTTATGGTAATCGGGGCGCTGCGGGAAACCCTAGCCCTTCCTGATAATGATGCCCAAAAAAGCACTGCGGTTACTGATGCCCGTTATAAGATCAGTGCCTATGCTTCCCGATATCGTGCTGACCCCGAGAAGTCTGGGCTATTTTCTTACACGACTATGCGCACTGCCCTTAACTCCCTTGCTAGTTATTACAACAGCACCGCACGCCGGTCGGTTCCTGATAAGGTTCGCGATCGCGTCCTAGTTGAACTAGCCCGGGCTGAAACCGCCATTGGTCAGGGGCGTTAGTTGCACACTCTGTCCGAGGTTCTTGCTCCTTTTGAGGGAGAAGAGTTGGTCACCACAGTAACCACTATGGTGCCTCAAGAGTCATGGGAACGGGTCAGTTCAGCGGTTCTTGGCTTGGCTTTGCGATATACCCACTCTGGTCTAGTCATGACCCAGGGACTCCATACTCTGCCTCTTCCCCTTGACCCATTTACTTGGTGGCTTTTTGCTGCCAACCCAGCAACCTTGATGCCAATCCATCAACAACTTCCCGCCGCGACCCAGGTGGTTTGGCTAGAGCGAGACGACCCCTTTCAGCAGGAACGATTCCTTTTATTACTCGCAGATGGATTTGCATGGTTGCAACTGATGACAGTCCAAACCCTATGCTTTACGCTGCACCCACGACCAATTCTTGCCGCGCAGCAGTGGCTGACCCAAAAAGTTGCAATTGAGTCGCAGTCAAGGCTGCTTTCCCAGCAACAGCAAGCTTTTCCCCCGCCTCCCCCTCCCTATGAAGTGATGGCTTCTCTAGCGGGGCTGTGGCTTGATATGAGTATCGGGCAGGAAGTTTTGGTTCCTGATTTGTCAGAGGTAGATATCCTCCAGGCTATGAGCCATGAGGTACGCACCCCCCTAGCGACCATCCGCACCTTGATCCGCTCGATTATGCGCCGCTCCATTGCCCCAGAAATTCAGCAACGGTTAGAGCAGGCGGATCGGGAGTGTAGCCAGCAAATTGACCGCTTCAACCTCATCTTTGCCGCCGTCGGTAGTCCTCAAGAACGGGCGATCGCCCCGAACCCACTGCGATCCATGAACTACTACACAATATGATTGCCCCTTGGCAAACTGAAGCAGCCCTTCGCCATCTATCCTTCATTTTCGAGATGCCTATTAGCTTACCGCTGGTTTTCAGTAATGCTGGGCTCCTGCGGCAGATCCTCAACAACCTAATGGAACGGATCCTGAGGGGGCTTCCTGACCGAAGCCAGATTGTACTTAAGGTTCATACAGCCGGCCCCTACGTCAAACTTCAACTTCACATCCGTCTTGGACAGGCTCAGCCTTTACCGCTCCAAGCCATCCGATCTTGGTTGATGATTCAACCTGACACAGGCACCCTAAGCCTGAGTCTACCAACAACTAAGTCTCTGCTTCGCTCCATTGGCGGTCACCTCACGGCCCGTTGCTATGCTGATGCCCAAGAGATGATTACGATTTTCTTACCTCTTACCACTCGCGAGTCGTGAATTATGGCGAAATTGATCCAGTGGTATCCCGGACACATTGCTAAAGCTGAAAAGCAACTGCAAGAGCAACTCAAGTTGGTTGACGTGATCATTGAGGTGCGTGATGCGCGAATTCTTAATGCCAGTCACCATCCAAAGGTCAATCAATGGATTGTCGGCAAGGGGCATGTGTTGGTGTGCAATCGCGTGGATATGATTCCTCCCGCCGTGCGATCGCGCTGGCAGCAGTGGTTTCAGTCCCAACAGCAAATTGCCTATTTTGCCAATGCTCAATTAGGAACGGGCATACGAGAGGTGCTTAAGGCCGCTCAAGGGGCGGGACAGCAAGTCAACGCCCGTCGTCTACAGCGAGGTATGTTGCCCCGTCCCGTCCGTGCCGCAGTGATTGGGTTTCCCAATGTCGGAAAATCAGCCCTCATTAATCGATTGCTCAATCGCCGTGTTGTCGCTAGTGCCAACCGACCCGGGGTCACTCGTCAGTTGCGCTGGGTGAGGATTTCTGAGGAAATCGAGCTTTTAGATACTCCCGGAGTGATCCCTCCCCTCCTAGAAGACCAAGAAGCTGCGATTAAGCTCGCCATCTGTGATGACATCGGCGACGCTGCCTATGATACTGTTCTCGTCGCCGCCGAGGCGATCGCCCAGTTGACCAAACTCCAAGTTCCACTGCAGGCTCGCTACCATTACAAACCCGAAGATAGTAAAGGAGCTTTAGCCTATCTCCATGACCTAGCAGCCACAGAACCCTATCAAGGTAGCCTAGAGCGCATCGCGCGCCAAGTGCTTCACGATTACCGCCAAGGTAAATTGGGGGCGATCGCCCTAGAGCCAGAACCAGTTACCAACGGAGTAGGTTGAACTGCTCCATATCCACCGTGTCCCGGCTTCGGTAAATTGACAACACAATCGCCAAACCTACCGCCGCCTCAGCCGCCGCAATGGTAATCACAAACACGGCAAACACCTGCCCCCGCAGGTTACCTGAGTCAAGGAAGTCAGAAAAAGCCAGTAAATTCAGATTTACGGCATTGAGCATCAGCTCTACGGACATAAGCACTCGTACCGCATTACGGCTGGTGATCAACCCATAGATTCCAATGCAAAACAAGGCTGCCGCAATAATCAAAAATGCATCTAATGTCATACCAAATGTTCCTAAAGGCTAACCTTTTCCTTAGGGCGCTCCAACAGCTCAAGAGAGTCGGACATAGCGCCAGCACCCGGGAATGCATCGGGAAGCATCTCCCGACGCGCCAAAATAATCGCACCAATCAAAGCCATTAATAATAGAACTGACGCCAACTCAAAGGGTAATAGGTAGTCAGTAAAGAAGTGCTGACCCAACTTCACAATAGTTGAAGGAACTGCCACTATCGGCCGAACCCCCCACTCCGTTGTGGTCACGGTCACACCCAGTAATCCAAATAGGGCAACACAAATGATCGCCGTCACCACATTTCTCACAACCCCCAATTTGACTGGTTGATAGGGTTGACGCTTATTCACCAGCATGATGGCAAATAGGATCAAGACGTTTACCGCCCCTACATAGATCAACACTTGAGCCGCCGCCACAAAATCGGCATTCAGCAACACATACAACCCAGCGACGCTAATGAAGCACGCTCCCAACAAAAAGGCCGCATAGACAATGTTCGGCAGCAACACCACGCCCATTGCCGTTGCCGTCAGCATTGCCGCCAACACGACAAGAGAAACGACCTGTACACCTTCCCCTAGATTCATGTCCTAATTTCCTTCCTTAGATTCAGCCATCAGTTCTTCAGGTCGCTGCCCAGAGCGCCGCTCCCTGTGATCTGCAGCATGTCCTTCCATCACGCCCTTAGGCAAGTACGCCAACTCGCGGATGGGGGTCACCAGGGGATCTTCAGTCACTTTGGTTGGCATTCGTCCCAAGGCAACACTGTCAAAGTTCAGTTCGTGGCGGTCGTAGGTAGAAAGGTCATATTCCTCAGTCATCGACAGAGCATTGGTGGGGCAATATTCTACGCAATTACCACAAAAAATGCAGACACCAAAATCGATGCTGTAGCTCTTTAGCTCTTTCTTCTTATACTCCGTATTGAACTTATAATCAACGACTGGCAAATTAATGGGGCAGACCCGCACACAAACTTCACAGGAAATACATTTATCAAACTCAAAGTGAATCCGGCCGCGAAATCGTTCCGAGGGGATCAGTTTCTCGTAGGGGTACTGCACCGTAATCGGGCGGCGTCTCATATGGTCAAAGGTCACAGACATGCCCTGACCAATGTACTTAGCGGCTTGCACCGCATCCTTTGCATACTCGCCAACTTTGTTTAAAAATTTCAGCATTACTAAGCCACCACATGGGTAATAGGAACAACAAGCAATCAACCACCGAACCAACTGGGCAGAGCTAGCTTCATGGCAGCTGTCAACAACAAATTGAGCAGACCTATCGGCAGTAAAAACTTCCAGCCCAAATCAAGCAATTGGTCAATTCGAACCCGGGGCACACTCCACCGCAGCAAAATAGCGGTAAAAATGAAGAAGTACGTCTTCAGTAGGATTGCTGTAATACCCAACAGACCAGCAATAATTTGCCACCAAGGAGCTGTTGGCACAATTCCTAGAATCTCACCAATCCGGTCAATAGGAAAGGGTAGCTCCCATCCGCCCAAGTAGAGGATGGATACCAGCATCCCCGCCAAGACCAAGTTGGCATAGGAGCCGCCATAGAACAGGGCAAAGCGCATTCCTGTGTACTCGGTTTGGTAGCCTGCTACTAGTTCCTCCTCTGCTTCGGGTAGGTCAAGGGTAACCGCTCGCATTCAGCAAGAGCGGCGATGGCAAAAATTACAAATCCCACAGGCTGGCGCAGAATGTTCCAAGACAGAATGCCATAGTCCGCCTGTTGGGCCACAATATCAATGGTGCTTAAACTGTTGGACATCATGGCGATCGCCAAGGCGGCCAAGGCTAAGGGGATTTCATAACTAATAGACTGCGCCGCAGCTCGTAGTCCTCCCAGAAGGGAGTATTTGTTATTGGAAGCGTACCCGGCCATTAGTAAACCAATAGGGGCAATACTGGAAATAGCAATAATGAAAAATATGCCGGTGCCAATGTCTGAAATTAGGAGGTTTTGCCCAAATGGAACTACTAGAAAACACAGAAACACAGAAATAAATACGATCGCCGGCCCTAGGGTGTATAGCAGTGGGTCAGATTTGGCCGGTGGGGTTCCCTGCTTGATCACCAGCTTGGCCACGTCAGCAAAGGGGATTAACATGCCAAAGGGCCCAGCATATTCCGGGCCAATGCGTTGTTGGGCCGCCGCAGATATTTTGCGCTCCAACCAAGTACATACCAAAGCCCCGACGGTAACCACCAAGACGATCACAATCATCGGAATCGGCATCCAAACAGCTTTTGCGGCACCGGGGGTAAGCCCAACACCTGTAAGTGCCTCTACCAGTGAACGCTGTAAATCTATTCCCGCCATTACCGATCCACCTCACCCATAATGATGTCCACACTGCCTAGGATGGCCATGATGTCAGCAATTTTCATGCCACGCACTAATTGGGGCAGCACTTGGAGATTAATGAATCCTGGTGGCCGAATTTTCCAGCGCCAAGGAAACACATTATCTTCACCGATGAGGTAAACACCCAACTCCCCCTTCGGAGCTTCCACGCGCACGTAGTGCTCACCGGAGGGAACCTTAAAGGTCGGAGAGGGTTTTTTGCTAATGAATTGATAATCCATGGAATTCCATTCACTCTTAGGCCCAGCTTGCATCCGCTGAGCTTCGAGATTTTCAAAGGAACCACCGGGCAGTTGCTCAAGGCACTGCAAAACCATTTTGGTGGACTCACGCATTTCCCGTACTCGCACAAAATATCGGGCTAAGCAGTCACCACTTGTCTCCCATTGCACATCCCAATCCAATTCGTCATAGAGCTCGTAATGGTCAACTTTACGCAGATCCCACTTGATGCCGGAGCCCCGGAGCATTGGGCCCGAGAGTCCCCAGTTGATCGCTTCTTCGTAGCCGATGGTGCCTAGACCTTCGACACGCCGCCGGAAAATAGGGTTGTTGGTGATCAGGCGTTCGTATTCATCCACCATGGGCAAGAAGTAATGGCAAAAATCTTGGCATTTATCTACCCAGCCGTAGGGGAGGTCAGCAGCTACTCCGCCAATGCGAAAATAGTTGTGCATCATCCGCATGCCCGTAGCTGCTTCAAAAAGGTCATAGATCATCTCCCGTTCACGGAAGACATAGAAGAAGGGGGTCTGGGCTCCGATGTCAGCGACAAAGGTGCCGAGCCACAGCAGGTGGGAGGCAATACGGCTCAGTTCCAACATGATCATACGGATATAGCTCGCGCGCCGTGGAACGGGGACGTTGGCAAGCTTTTCAGGGGCATTAACCGTAATCGCCTCTGTGAACATAGTGGCGAGGTAGTCCCAGCGGGTAACGTAGGGCAAGTATTGAACTATGGTGCGATTTTCGGCAATTTTCTCCATCGAACGGTGCAAATAGCCAAGAACGGGTTCGCAATCGACAACGTTTTCTCCGTCTAGGGTGACGATTAATCTCAGTACACCGTGCATGGAGGGGTGATGCGGCCCCATGTTGATGACCATGCGTTCGGCTTTTGTTTCGATCATGACCATGATCTTGACCTATCGCTTTGTTGAATTTGCTTAACAAAGTCAGTATATCGCGTTCTGTCCGTGGGCGGGATGCTTGGGGAACGATTCCTAATGATGATCACGATAGGAGTGGGTGGGTGAGCGGTCACTGTAGTTTTGTGATATAGTTTTAAATCAGCTTTGTTCTATGCGGACGTGGCGGAATTGGTAGACGCGCTAGATTTAGGTTCTAGTGTCTTTGACGTGAGAGTTCGAGTCTCTCCGTCCGCATTCAATTACTTTAATACTGGTATCAATACTGGTTGGTATCAATATTGATTTCTGTATTGGACTGATCTGGTATAGATTCAAAGAGAGTCCTCCTGTGGGAATGCTGGCACGATTGTGCCTTAGTGCTAGCAATTAGTACGGGGCTATCGCTATCGGAGGCTTGCAGTGAATCCTCTCGTGACTGCCAGATTGGTGCTCGCTGCTTTGGTGATGTTGGCGACCCTCACCATGGTGACAACGGTCATGGCGAATAGCGAACCCGTTCTTATGATCCACTGACCCACCGAACTTGCTGCGCTCTGGTTTTGAGGCGTCGGGTACGGTAATGTTTCGCAGCGCAGCGCCGATGGGGCTTGCTCAGTTCCCCTTGGATGTAGCTATCTTCTATCAAATCGGACAAAAACTGCAGGTGCGGGGTGAATTTTATTGTTCCTGTGGGCCAGGTGCGGCGGTATGCGGTCGAATGATGCGGGTTCACAATATTGGGGCTTTGCCCCCATCACAACGGGCGAGATTGCGCGCTGATGTGGCCATTGAGGGACAGTTGTCGTCAGCAGGAGCGGAGGTGACCGTAGGGCTTCCCCGTGGCATGCCATGGAATGCCTGGTTTCAGAGTCAAACTGGATTTGAGATTCGGGGCGATCGCCTAGTACCGAGGGTTAGAAATCCCCATATTACTTCCCGCAGTCGTTTGGATCTGGGCTCCACAGCGGTGACCGGGATCTTAGAAAGTAGCCGCAAATTGGCAAGTATGGCAGTGGAGTATGGATCGGTGCCAAGGGAATTGGTTGGTTTGATCGTGTTTTTGATGGCGGAGGACTATTTGAACTACGAACATCTCCAAACTTGCGATTGAGTCGGACGCTGCTTTGGGTTGGCCATGACACCGGAGCCTAGGGGCGTTTACAATGCTCGTGTCAACCTTTGTTACAAATCGTGTCTGCTACAACATCTTCTTCGGCTCTGCCGTTCACGCTGGCGCAACTGAAGGCAGCGATTCCGGCATCCTGTTTTGTGCCTTCAACGGGACGCTCCCTGGCCTATTTTTTTGCAGATCTGGCTTTAATTGTGGGTTTATATGCCCTGGCAGCCGCAATTGATCAGTGGTGGTTCTATCCGATCTTTTGGCTGGCAACGGGGACGCTTTTTTGGTCTTTGTTTGTGGTGGGGCACGACTGCGGCCATGGATCTTTTTCCCGCCATCGGTGGCTAAACAATCTAATTGGGCACTTGTCCCATACGCCGATTTTGGTGCCCTTCCACGGCTGGCGGATCAGCCATCGCACCCACCATCAGAATACGGGCAACATTGATCACGATGAGAGCTGGTACCCGATCACCGAAGATAAGTACCGCTCTATGGGCTTCTTAGAACGGCTGTTGCGCTATGACTTGGCGTTGTTGGTCTATCCCCTATACCTGTTTCGGCGATCGCCTTCTCGGGAGGGGGGGTCGCACTTTTTACCGGAAAGCCCAATTTTCCAACCGGGCGATCGCGCTGACATCATTACCAGTACCATTTGCTGGGCGCTGATGTTTGATCTTTTGGTGTGGGTAGGCTTCCAGTTTGGGTTTGTGTTTTTGCTAAAGTTTTACCTCGTGCCCTATGTGATCTTTGTGATCTGGCTGGATTTGGTGACATTTTTGCACCATACGGAGGCCGATGTGCCTTGGTATCGTGGGCAGGAGTGGTCATTTCTGCGAGGGGCACTTTCGACGGTGGATCGGGACTATGGGTTTATCAATGACATTCACCACAACATTGGCACCCATGTGGCCCATCATATTTTCAGTACCATCCCCCACTACCATCTCAAGACGGCAACGGCGGCGATCAAGCCAATTTTGGGTGATTTCTACCGCGTGTCATCGGAACCGGTCTGGCAGTCCTTTGGGCGATCGCAGCGGCAGTGCCACTGGGTTCCCGATCAGGGGACTGTGGTTTACTACCAGCCGAAGTCCTAGGGGGGACTGGCTAATGTTCGTAATAAAATGACGGCAATACTCTGAGGAACGTATGTTAGCAGTTGCCATCCTTGCGGCCGGAAAAGGAACGCGCATGAAGTCAGATCTGCCAAAGGTATTGCAGCCCTTGGCGGGCCAGTCCCTAGTGGAGCGGGTAATTATGATTGCCCGCACTCTCCATGCCGATCGCTATTTGGTCATCGTAGGATACGGCAGTGAGCAGGTTAAAAAGGCTCTAGCGCACATTCCCGATCTGACATTTGTCGAGCAGCACGAACAACTGGGGACAGGGCACGCCATTCAACAGGTAGTGCCCTACCTTAAGGACTTTACCGGAACCCTAGTGGTGCTGACGGGGGATTCACCGCTGTTACGGGCGGAAACAGTGCAGGATTTGGCCAAGACCCATGAGCAAAGTGAGTCTGCGGCAACGGTATTAACGGCAGTGTTGCCCGATCCATCGGGTTATGGACGGGTGTTTTGCGATCAGTACTCCTACATTGAACGAATAATTGAGCATCGGGATTGTAATGCGGCGCAGCGAAAGAATCGGCGGGTGAGTACAGGGGTGTATTGCTTTCGTTGGGCCGATTTGGCGGCAGCTTTGCCTCGCCTGACCACGAATAATGACCAGAAGGAATACTACCTGACCGAGGTGTTTAACTTTTTAACGCCAGTACTGGCCCATGATGTGGCGGATTATGAGGAGAGTTTTGGCATCAATGACCGCCAGCAGTTGGCCCACGCCTACGATGTCTTGCAGGCACGGGTGCGATCGCGCTGGATGGACTGCGGAGTGACGATGATCTTGCCGGAAACCATCACCATTGATGACACGGTGGAGTTGGCGGCCAATGTCACCCTTGAGCCCCATACCCATTTGCGGGGAAACACTAAGATTGGGGCCCATAGCCACATTGGCCCGTCGAGCTACATTGAAAACAGCACAATTGGGGAGCACTGCACGGTGCTATTCTCAGTGCTGACCCACAGCCAAGTGGGGGATGGCTGTCGGGTTGGCCCCTACACCCACATTCGGCAGCAGACCGTGGTGGGCGATCGCTGCCGGGTGGGCAATTTTGTGGAGATTAAAAATTCCCAATTGGGTAGCCTGACCAATGCGGCGCACCTTAGCTACCTGGGGGATGCAACCCTCGGCAGCCATGTGAACATTGGGGCCGGAACCGTAACAGCAAATTATGATGGCTTTAACAAGTTTCGGACAGAAGTTGGCGATCACACCAAAACCGGGAGCAATTCGGTGTTAGTAGCTCCGATTACGGTGGGCAAAAATGTCAATATCGGTGCGGGTTCGGTGATCACAACGTCCATTCCTGACAACGCCCTGGCGATCGCCCGCCTGCCACCAGTCATCAAGCCTGACTACTACGATGACCAAGGCAAAAAGCGCGCCGTCCAGACCGAGAATTAATGATGGCAAAGGTGAAAAAAATCGTCATGAATCAGAAATTTTTCTTAAAAAATGGTTACAGTAGAGATCAAGCCTAAAGTCGTGTTCGTGAACGTCTTAAACTGAATGTCCCGGTAGATCGAACCAGCGCTGAAGTCGTGGGAATGCCATCTGTCCGTATTAAGGAGGCCTATTCTGTTTTACTGGGTGTGACCCTTGCCCTAGTAGGGGTAGCCCTATGGCAACGTTTTGTGCCGGATGCTGCCCGTGATCCCGTGGAGCCACCGGCGGTGATGATCCCTCCCCTACCCAGTCCATTACCCCAGCCCACCTACCCCCCCACTGCTACCCAAGGCAGTCTCCGGGTGGGTAATCGCACCGACCATTCTGTGCGGGTGGTAGTGCTGAGTCGCAAGCTCAAGATTGAACCTTTGAACTGGGATTTTGCCCCCCAGGAAGGGGGGCGGGAAGGATTGTTGCTGTCCTTGCCTAATAACAAGGTGCGTGTCGATCGGGGGGATGTGATCGTGGCCTTCGCCACCGATGGTTCTCGAGCCTACTGGGGGCCTAATATTGTCGGTGAGACCGAAGCACCCTTCTGGGATGGCGATCGCCGCGAGTGGAGTATGGTGCTGCAACCTTGATAGAGCGCTGGATTTGGCAAGACATGGCGGCACCTCCCCATCTATCCGGTGCTGACCTGTGGGAGGCTCTGTTTGGCCATGAGCGATCGCCGTTTTATTAGAAAGCCCCGTAACCACGGTGCACCTGCCCAACAACCGGTTTAGCCTGGCCTGTGGTCGTCCACGACAGCAGTGGGCCTCGCCTACGGGGGGGATTTTGCCCCTGATCCATACCCTTGAGCAACGATACGCATCCTATCCCTTACCCGTGACCTTGCCTGATGAGGTGCCATTTTGGGGCGGCTGCATTGGCTGGCTGGGCTACGACCTAGCCTGGGAGTTGGAGCGATTGCCCTATCTTCGCCACGATACGCTGCCATTTCCCGTCGCCTTTTGGTACGAACCGGAAGAGTTCGCCATCCTCGATCATCAGCAACACCATCTATGGTTGGCGGCGGGCGATCGCCCAGCCCTAGACCGCTTACAGGCACGATTGCAACAATGGCGACCCCAGCCCCCAGCGCCCCTCATCCTCAGCCCTGAACTTCCCACCTTTTTCCCCGACGCCACCGCCTATCAGCACATGGTGCGCACGGCCCTGCACTACATCCGCATCGGTGACATCTTTCAGTCCAACCTCTCCCTGCGCTATGGACTTGCCACTCCCCAAAATGGCTGGCAAATCTACCGCCACCTCAGTCTAATTAATCCTTCCCCCTTTGCCAGCTATTGGCGCACCCCCTTCGGTGAACTGATCAGCGCCTCCCCTGAACGACTCATCCAACGGCGGGCGATCGCCTCTCCACCCGACCTATTGCCGGCACACGCCCCGGGGGCACGATTCCCTCGCCGACCAAGCCTTGGCTACTGAACTGCGCCATCACCCTAAGGAGCGGGCAGAACACATTATGCTTGTTGATCTCGAACGGAATGACCTCGGTCGCGTCAGCCGGTGGGGCAGTGTGGGTGTAGACGAGCTACTTACAATTGAACCCTACAGCCATGTGATGCATTTAGTCAGTAACATTTGCGGCCAGCGAGCGGAGCACGCCACCAACACCGATATTATCCGCGCCCTCTTTCCCGGTGGGACGATCACCGGCTGCCCTAAAGTACGCTGCATGGAGTTAATCGAAGCCCTAGAACCCCAACGCCGCAGCCTCTTCTATGGCTCCTGTGGCTACCTCGACTGTCGCGGCAACCTTGACCTTAATATACTCATTCGCACCCTCCTCAAACGGGGCGATCGCCTCTGGGGACAGGTGGGGGCGGGCATCGTAGCCGACAGTGACCCCGCTACCGAATGGCGGGAATGCCTCCACAAAGCTGCGGCCCAACTCTCCTTGCTCACCCAGCAAAAGTGGGACTGATTCTTTACGAAACCTGAACCCTGCTGCTATGCTTAAAAAGCGTCAAAAAAAGCCGGGATAGCTCAGTTGGTAGAGCAGAGGACTGAAAATCCTCGTGTCACCAGTTCAAGTCTGGTTCCTGGCATATTCATTTACTGAAGCCTTTATTCGTACTAAGTTAACGTATGAATTCGGTGTGATTGATCCGGATAGAACTGTTAGCCGTTTCTATCCTGGGAGACTTCGGACACTCTTAAATTATTAATGATAATTCCAGTTTTTCAGTCCAGTTGACACATTAAACCAACTAATTTTTGGATTCGATTTTTTAGATTCAATATTCAACGCCGGGCAACGCCACTGGCGAAATGATTGTTGAGCTACAGACAAAAAACAATTCCCTGAGCGTCATGCTGACACTTAGTACATGATTTCAACTTGGCGCGATCGCGATGGGGTATCGAGCGACTCAGGTGCGGGAAGAAATTTTTGTTGACCAATAGGCGCGTTCTGGTGCAGGAGAATCTTCACACTCAGGGGCGGAATGAAAGGGCTGACTATGTGATATTTCACAAGCCAAATCTGCTGATCGCCGCCATACGCTCATTCCAAAAAGTCGCCCTCGCTGTCACTCCCGAGTCCTAATACCAAGTTCAGCCAGTGGAGGGTGGGGGATTAGAAAGACTTAGACGCTTTCCCCCGCCTTATTTGTCTTTCTCTTCTCGCTGCAGTCCGGAGTACAAGTTGTTCCGGGAATAGATGTGATCGGGGCTCGGGACTGCAATCCTCATGGATTAACCACCCGCTCGATTCCTCAGTTCTTCACTACTGAGCAGTTTGAATACTTTATTGGTGATCGGCGATTCAGCGCTGCGGATGGGAGGAAATCGGAAATTCTTCGCAAGGCTATCGTGCCCGCCGATACCTGGCGCTGGTGGCTTTGCAAGGGGGGCTCGATAAGTTCTAACAGTTCATTCAAA
Source organism: Oscillatoriales cyanobacterium SM2_2_1 (assembly GCA_012031145.1). Lineage (GTDB taxonomy): Bacteria > Cyanobacteriota > Cyanobacteriia > Pseudanabaenales > Pseudanabaenaceae > UBA999. Next base: position 23,201 of record JAAUUH010000040.1, read on the forward strand.
CCAAAGCTGCTTCGCGGCTCGGCTCAATTCAGGCATTAGACCTCAGAACATCAGACTTTCGTGATGCTTTGTCAAAGCACCAACGACCGATACCGCAAAAAGGTTTACAATAAAGATCCATTGGTGCGAAGCACTCATGCAGAATATTATGCCTATTCAATTTCGGTTTCATCCAGAGAAAGCTGTTGAAGCCGCAGCGGTGCTATTAAAGCTGCATGGTAGTCCTATGAAATATTTAGGCTTGCTTAAGATGCTTTACATCGCTGACCGTATTGCATTGGCACGCATGGAGCAACCGATTACTGGTGATCACTACGTATCTATGGACTATGATCCTGTACTTAGTGGCATTTATGACCTGATTAAGGGGAAGCCCATTGATAATGCTTTACCTCTCTGGTCTAAGTTCATTTCTCCTCGCAATGAGCATCATGTTTCCCTGTTGAATGACCCAGGGAATGAAGACCTTTGTGAAGAAGAAGAGGAAATTATTCAACAGGTTTATCGGGCTTTTGGGCATCTTAATCCTTTTTTAGTTACTGAGTGGACTCATGACCTCCCAGAGTGGAAAGATCCTCATGGTTCAGCGATTCCGATTGCGGTAGAGGAGATCCTGAGAAACGTCGGCAAGAGCGACGAGGAAATAGCTGAAATTCAGCAAGAAGCCATCCGGGAGGCTCATTTAGATATGGTTTTGAATGGCTAGCATCACTATCAATTTGGGAGATGCATTTTTGCTGGATACCCCTCCCAATAGTGAACACTTGTATAGTCATTCTAAATAGCTATGAGACAGTTTGAATCCTTGGAAATATCACCTGAAGCAGGTTGGGTTGTCTCGTTTTTATTTGAAATTACTATATATTGCCATTGCACAAACCTCCGCAAACACCTACCTTTTCGTTAACGTCACTACCCGCAGACCTAATTCTGAAGCAGCTTGTGTCCTCATGCCGGTTTGGGCGTGCCAAGCTTTGTAGTCCATGAGTCTGTGATTGCTTACCAATATGCCCGTGAAATGAATGCGACTCAACTAGCTGGATTGATTACTGTTGGCAGTCCAATTCCAAAGGGATCTTGTTCGGCTGCTGTTCTGGCACAGATTCAGCAAGGTGGTCTAGCCTCCAGTCGATTGAAGAATAGGTATAAAACTGCCCTCAAAGCCTTCTTTCTTGTGAATACCGCAAGTTTGTGTTGAGATTTTGTCGCGAGAAACTGAAGTCTAACAAGCGCACTGCACCGGAACGTTCAAACTGGTTTGTTAAGTTTCAAAAATTGTCTGCGTCCGGTGAGCACGAACGTTATGCCGAAGCTCGCGAAGTTCGTTAGAGCTGTCTGCTCTAGTTTGAGACTTGTTGCAGAAGCAGTTGCCTTCATGGTCAAATCTCGAAAAATCTTCGGCGATTGCCCGGCACAATTGGGTAATGTTCCCAGCTTTGTGCTTCTGAACCGATTACGCCTAGCGGTTCTGGTTCTTACAAGACCTCACTAATGGGGAAGCGGTCAAGCTTCCGAATCGCTTCTTGGGCGCTCTGGCGAAGAGTGGCGGGCAGGTGATGAATGTGGGGCAGTTGGTGCAATAGGTCGAGGGTGCGGCGGGTCATGCGGACAATATCGCCTTCGTCGAGGTTCGATTGGGTGCATAGGTCATCCCATTCCACCTCACTGGCCCACAGTTCAATGATGGCGGCAAGGTCATACTCCAGCCAGATGGGAATGTCGACCCGGTGGCGACGTTGATAATCCACCAGTTGGCGGCGCAGGGGGCGCAGGGCGTCGAGGGTTTCTTCAACGATGGGGGACAGTCCAACGCGGACGCGGGTGTCAGGGCGGTTATTTTCGATGACGAGGGCGGCACACACGGTGGCCAAGTGATGCGGATAGAGGGTGTCCAGCTCGCCACTGCTAAGGGCTAGGGCTAGCCAAAGTTCATTATCACCCCGCAGGGAGGCGACGACTTGTCCGAGGGGGGTGGGGATGATGTCGTTGAGGCAGTTGAGGTCGCGGAGAACTTCGACAAGATCCATGAAGTCGGCCCAATGCCGTTGGCGGCGATCGCCGATGACACCGCGCTGAAATTCGTATTGCCGCTGGAGTTGCTCCAGTTTGGTGATCTTTTTGGTGATGTGGCTGCGATCGCCCCATTGGCTGACGGGGTGTTGGGCTAGTTGCTCCTCAATGGCGGCAGTGCGCTCAATTTGGTCTTGGACTTCCGGGGTGGGGGGTGAGGGGG
>JAAUUH010000154.1 GCA_012031145.1 Oscillatoriales cyanobacterium SM2_2_1
GTCGCCTGTATAGCTGTTTTGCATAGCGACGAGACAAAGCAAGTCGGGTCGCAGGGGCGAAGTCCCCCGACAATGGCTCTATTGGACTTTTGTTGGGCAAGAAAAACCGTATCAATTTTAATTAAAATGACTATATGATGTGACCTCTCCAACCGCATGTCTGCCACTCAGCGGAGTCAAACCTTGCCCCAGATTGGCACCATCACCATGGAGCAGAGTTTGTGGGACGCGACCACAGCCCCGGCGATCGCGGTGGGCGATGCCATTGCGGTATTGGGCCCCCCCCCCACTGGGCCACGCTGACCGGCACCATCCCCTGGGAAATCCTCTGCGGGTTCAAACACCGGTTGCCCCGCTTGCCGGTGAACTTTGCCCCCCTCCGGTTTGGTGGTTGCGGCCCATCGCATCTAGGAGTTTGTCAGGCATCCAAGGGACTGCGCACCCCCCCGTTTGTCTTGATTCAGCACCTGGGTGTAAATCATGGTGGTTTTTACATCCTTGTGCCCCAGCAATTCCTGCACCGTGCGAATGTCGTAACCATTTTGCAGCAAATGGGTGGCAAAGCTGTGGCGCAGGGTATGGCAACTGGCCGGTTTTGCAATTCCGGCTTTGACCACCGCGGCCTTCACCGCTTTTTGCACAACGCTCGGATCCAGGTGGTGGCGATGGGTAACCCCACTGTGCGGGTCTTCAGAGCGACAACTGGCCGGAAAGACATATTGCCAAATCCAACTTCGGTCAGCGTTTGGATATTTTTGTGCCAAGGCTTGGGGCAAATAAACCTGGCCAAAGCCTTCCCGCAGGTCTTTTTCGTGCTGGTACTTAACGTCCATCAGATGGGCTTTGAGCGGTTCCAAAAGGCGAGCAGGCAAGATGGTCAGCCGGTCTTGCTGTCCCTTGCCATCCCGCACCAAAATTTGCTGTTGCTCGAAATCCAAGTCTTTGACCCTTAGGCTCAGCCCCTCACTCAATCGCAAGCCTCCTCCATACAAAAGTTGAGCGACCAATTTGGGCACGCCGCTCATCCCATCGAGCAATTGTTTGGTTTCGGCGACGGTTAGAACCACCGGCAGGCGTTTGGGGCGCTTGGCGCGGACGGACTGCAGGGCATCCCCAAGGGGTTGGTTAAGCAGGTACTTGTAGGTAAACAGCAGCGCCGCCAGGGCTTGATTCTGGGTCGAGGCGGCAACATGGTCTACAACCGCCAAGTGGGTGAGGAAGGCTTCTACTTCCGGGTCGCCCATCTCCTGGGGGTGTCTTTTGTTGTGGAACAGGATGTACCGCCTAACCCAGTGGACATAGCTCTCTTCGGTACTGTAGCTGTAATGCTTAGCCCGCAGGATGTCCCGTAGTTGGTCGAGGAATTTCCGCTTGGGTGCCAAATCACTCATAACTCGTTCCTGAGCCGCCTAACCAAATGGTACCGTGGGCGCCGCACCGCTGAAAAGGTCGTTTACGAAAACCTTGCTAGCGTGTTAAGCGGTCGTAATACTTTTTTACGGCTTGCCAAATTATTGCCCATCAAGGAAAAACCTGAAGTGTTAGGCTGCAAAGCCCTCGATTTCGTCTGCGCCGCCTTGACATCTTCGCTAACGCGGGGTAATTTAGTGCAAAGTCATTAGCTGTCGTGATTTTCGCGCTTTTTTGCTCAATGTGTTATGCGGTGACCTGCCGCATAACCCCTGGTTAGACCGCTTAGTTATCGGTCGGGACGTACTGCCAAGTTTTCTGTTTATGTTCAGGGCTAGTTACAGCCATATTTCTCTGTGAGTACAAATACCTTCATATTGCTATAACAGAGCAAAATCGCTCAATCTAAAGTTCGAGGTTTCCCAGATGTCTCAACAAAACCCACTTGATTGCGAAACAAGGAGACTTTACTTTTAAGTGGGTGTTGAAGCCTTACCTCCGCCAAGCTTTTACCTGGCGTAAACGATGCAAGATAGGTTAGATTGATCTATCAATGCTTCAAATCATCAATAGTTATTAGTCGTTAATCCTCACACAACTCATCAGACAGTAAAGCCCATGTCTTCGGAATTAGCAAATATTTTAGACTTAAGCCTTGGTTGGAAAAGGGTGAAGCGTGATGTAACAAGTAATAGAGTTTTTATAAAGCATCCATACGAAATATTACTTATTGAGCAAGATCTAGAAAGCTGGCTCAATAAAATTCGTCAATCAATGGAGGAAAACAGTTTTTCACCATCTCCTGCACCTATTTGTGAAATACCTAAGCCTCGCTCAGGCATAAGACCTGGTTCTCATATTTGTATGCGAGACCGAGTAGTTTATGCAGCTTGTATTGAGGCTATATATTCATCGATTTATGACAATCTTACGTGGTCTCAAGGAAAAATTGATTTTAGCTATCAATTATTGCCTCCTGAAAAGAAAAGCAATAGCTGGTTCAAATCAAAATTCGCGTGGAAGGATTTTAATGATGATACAAAAAGTAAAATAGATAAAGGCGATGAGTACATTGTAGTTGCTGACATTTGCGGGTATTACGAAAATATTAATCTTGAAATTCTTCTTTGTGAATTGCAGGATATAAGTTCTCAAAAAGAATTGGTAACTGTGTTGCGAAAATGTTTAATGAAATGGGCTGATCAAAACTCTGGAAAAGGTATCCCTCAAGGTTACAGTGCTTCAGATATTCTTGGTAAACTCTATCTTAATTATATTGACTACCATTTATATGAAGAAGGTCTTATTCATACAAGTTGGGTAGATGATTTCCGTATCTTTTGCACAAGCTTATCGCAAGCTCGCCAAGTCGTTATGTTTTTGACTGGTTTATTACGGGAAAGAGGTCTCAACTTGCAGTCAGCAAAAACTGAAATTTGCAAGTCTGAAAAGCTTTTAAGTAAAATTCATGCTCTAGAAGATAGGCTAAAGCCATTAGTCAAACTTTATACTCAGAAAGCTTTGAGTTTAGTGGCTGAAGAAGATAATCCATATATGCCTATGTATCGCATTGATAGAGTTTTTAGCTCAAATCCAGAAGAGGCACCTATTAAGGCAATACAAGAAGCATTCAAACTTTATTTTGAAGATTCACCAGAAGATGAGAATTTTGATAAATCTGCATTTCGATTCCTGCTAAAGAGATTAGGGGCAGTCAAGGATAAGTTTGCCTTAGAATATTGCAAAAATATTTTTGTGACTCAACCTCAAGAAACAGAGACAATTCTAGAATATTTTAGAAGTGTTGACGGTTATGCGCTTGTTGAAGATACTCTTGTAGATTTTTTGAGTTCAGAAGACTGCATTTACGACTACCAAAACTATCAAATTATTGAGTGGATTTGTAATCTCTCAGTTCAACCATCAAACAAGCTCCTAACTTTGGTAAGAAAATTTCTTTGGGGAGAGTCGATAAGACCGCTTTATTTACGCTCTGTATGCTGGTATTTCATAGACAAGTATGGTTCAAAGTATGATTTAGAGAGAGCCAAGAATAGTTATCCAAGCGCATCTGATCAGTTAGAACAGTGTGACATGATTTGTGCGATGAGAAGGCTACATAAGTCAAGAAAAGATGATTTTTTTAGAAGAATTGATACTCAGAGTGATATGCACTCTAGAGCTATCAAATATGCAAACAAATAGCTTTTTGTTTAGAGGCTTGCACAAACAGCACATTTTGAAATTTATGGAGTGCTGCTAAACTTGAGCGTAGAGCCTTTGTCGCAGTCTAACAATTCTGGTGCAGCGGATTGACCAAAGTTGCTTGCGGAGTTGCAAAGACTCCGGCAACCGCTGACCAGAAACGTTATGTTGCCAGCGCCAGAGTCTTGAGTGGGCAGGATTGTTGTTGAAAGGGCGCCGGTGTCGGCGGGGATGGATGGGCGATCGCCCCAAGGCTAAGCCCAAAAAACTGGGGATGTCGCGGCTACGGTCGTTGGGTTTTCAAGAGCGGTTGGGCCAGATCCTGCCATTCCAGCACCACTTCGCGGGGTACCGTCAATGTCGTCGCCGCTCCTGCCACCGGTAGGGTTAAAATCCACGGCCGATTGCGGGGCAATGGGGCGATCGCTTCTCGCAAATCAAACTGACCAACGTTGGGTACCGCATCTCCCTTCGGAAAATTGTCAGGAGCCGATACCCGAATCCCGGCGGTTTCCACCGTCAACGGTGCCGGATGCCGAACCGTATACTGGCCAGGAAACGACACCAACCGCAGGTTTAACTGCCCCTCGCGCGCAAACAGAATCGCTTGCCAGACCCCTTGGCGATCGTCTCTGAGTTGGTGCCGCGACTGCACCAAAACCTGCCCGGGGGACTCTTCCAAGGTTTGCAAAGAAGCCGCCGCCGGCAGCCCCCCGCTTAGCCAAACCACCAAAGCCAAAATCAGCACCAAAAGATTTCTCATAGCCAGGGAATTTGCTTGAGGACTGGGACAAAGCCCTTTGCAGAGCGAAATCGTGCGGATGCTTTGCCGGGACAGACACCGGCCGCACTTGTCACCCATTTTCCTGGGCGATCGCCCAAAGCGCTAGGTGTCAAAAGGCGGTGCCTGGGAGACCTCAACGACCGACCAAGCCCACCAAAAGGCAAATCAAACCCAACACGCCGCCGGCGATCGCCCCGACCAAAGCATTGGTGGTGTTCTGTTGCCGCTGGGACACGATCTCTTCCTCCGATTTGATCGAGATTAGAAAAGCATCGCTGCCGTTGCTGGGTTTGGCGATCGCCAATCGATCGTCCACAATTCGAGCTTCGCCCAAGACATACAACCGACTGCCCACCGCGATCGCATTTTCTTTGTAGGTGTGGCCCTTCACCACTTTGCGATCGCCCGGTTGCATCCCCAGGGGAATGTTCATGCCCCCCAAGGTCAAATAGGTAGGATGGCCGGGATTTGGGGAATAGCCCTGGGGGTAATTGGGATTGGGCGGGTAACCGGGGTTTTGGGGATAGCCCTGGGGATAACTGGGGTTGGGTGGGTAACCGAGGTTTTGAGGATAGCCCGGACTTGGATTGAGGGAGGCGCCAAACACCTCGTAGCGGTTGACCGTGCTGCTTTCTTCGAGGGTGGCCCCTCCCGGTGCGATCGT
>JAAUUH010000041.1 GCA_012031145.1 Oscillatoriales cyanobacterium SM2_2_1
TCCGGCCCCAGATCACAGCAGTGGGAGTCGTCAATTTGTAATGTATGCGGATAAATCAAAGCACAAGTCACCGCGAAGGAAGGAGAGTGCTGCGAACTCCGCATTCTCACGCTGGGCCGACTTCAGGTATGCCTCGACAATTTCAGGGGCAATTAGCGCCGCATTGGCAAACTGACGCTGTTCTAAAAAGTTCCGAATACCAAAGCTGTTAGCTACTCCCGTACCGTAGAGCAGTTGATTGAGAGGCGGGATATTCACCGCCTGGGCAACCTGGGCAAAGCCACTGCGGCGATAATCTTGTCCAAACTCACTGAGACCGGAGGGGGTCGTGACAATCAGTGACTTGAATAACTCTGGGCGTTCAATGGCGGCCCGAATCGTGAATGCGGCTGTTAAGGACGAGGCAAGTACGATTGTGGGAACAGGGCAGGTCTGTTCTATAAATTCGATGATTGTGCTGATGTAGTCTTCGGCTTGGTAGTTGCGATTGGGGTGATCTGACCGCCCCCAACCAATCAAATCGGGGGCTAAAACTCGATAGTCTGCGGCAAAAGCTGGATATACTTTTGACCATTCGTAGGCAGAAGAACCGCCGCCAAAGCCGTGGAGAAAGACTAGTGTTGCTGTTGGCGTCTGTTCATTCCATGGGGCTCCTTGAGCCGTGTAATAGATTATCTTGCCCAGCTTGGTTGAAACCGAACATTCACCAAAACCACGAGGTATATCCATTGATTGCTTATTGGTATTGTTTGGTACAGATTACTTGAGAAACCGATTAATCAGCAATGGGGGCATTCATCGAAGCCGCATTATCCTGGGCGTTTAGCTGCTAGTTCGGGCTTGCCAATCTAACGAACCCATCTCGGCCCTATGGAACACACATGAATCTCGCAACTCAACTATGCTTTTTGTGGAGTCCCAATAGCGATCGCACCGACTGCACCCAAACCACACCAAACCAGAAAATAAATCGGTCAAATACACGCTATGGCAATACCGCTAAATGTTCTGATTCTTCGCATCTTGTGTGATGGAATTACACTGTTCCGTGATACCCAATGCCCAGTAATTTCAGTACCTTCCATGGATTGGTTGGAGCAGAAGTGCGCGGGTCTGCCCCTAGAACTTAGGATGATCACGGTTACTATAGCTGGCACCGTCATTCAATCTCACCATCGACAGAAGTAAACCTGGCCTAAGTTAAAAACCTAACGGTTGGGCACACCAATCATGCTTCTTTTAACTTGTGAAATAAAGATTTTGCTCTAGGGCAGTGATAATTTGATGCCAGAGGCGTTGGTGTAACTGGTAATTTTGGCTCCGCTTTGTGCCGACTTCTAACACCTTCACCCCCGGAAGACGCAAACTTTGAAGAACGGAATCCCGGAACTGCTCCCAGGTTTCAATGCGCTCGTAGTCGGCACCGTAGGCGATCGCTAGGGGTTCAAAATCCAGGTTATGGGGGGTGGCAAAAAGTTCTTCGAAGGGTGGTTCATGCTGGGCGATCGGTAAAAACTCAAAAATGCCGCCGCCGTTATTATTCAGCAGAATGATAGTCAGCTTAATATTATAGTTCTTGCCGGTATGGAGGCTACTGAGATCATGGAAAAAAGCCAAATCACCACAGACAAGCACCAGCGGCAGTTCACTCTGCCAAGCGGCTCCAAGGGCGCTCGACAGGGTGCCATCAATGCCATTGGCACCACGATTACAAAGAACCCGATGGGATTCGTAGGAATGGAAAAAGGTATCAAGGTCGCGAATGGGCATGCTGTTGCTGACGTAGATCATGGTGCGATCGGGCAGCCAGTCGCCAAGTTCGGCAAACACCTTACCTTCAAATAGTTCGGTTTGGGAGGCTAAAAAGCTTTGAATCGTTTTGAGGGTGATGGTTTCGGCATGGGTGAAGCCAAGCCGCCAGTGTTGATTTTGCCAGGGAAGTTCGAGAAAATTTTCTAGATAGTCAGACAATTGCTCACAAAAACTGGTGGCATCCACATTGAGAAACTGGGTATTACCATGGATGGGATCGAGGTTAGGGCTACCAACGACGATTTTTTGACAGCGGTGGTGCTGCTCAGTCCACTGGCCATAGAATTTGGAGATGGGCATGGCGCCAAACCGGATGATCAACTGGGGGGCATAGCTCTCGGCAAAGCGGCTGGAGCGCAGAAAACTATCAAAATGGGCGATCGCCCCAATTCGATCTAGCCCCAAGGCATCGGCAAGTAATGGGTAGCGGCACCGCTGGGACAGTTTCCGCACCGCTTGGGCAAACTCGGGGGGGGCATCGTAAACCCCCACGACAATTGCACCCCGGGGACTGGCGGCAATCAGCTTAGCAAGGGTGGCAATCGCCTCTGTAGGAAGGGTGCGTTTCCCCGTCTGGTGGGTGCGGGGCAAGCATTGGGGCAATTCCGGGATCACCGGCAAATTGGGGTCAACGGTAGGAGTCAGGGGTTCGGCAAAGGGGAAATTCAAATGTACTGGGCCGGCGGGAACATCGCCATGGCCCCCAGCAGTCGCCACCGCGCGCTGGCAGTTGGCCCGCAATGATCGCAGGTTGGGTAGTCCCACTTCAGGGGTTCCCACCTCAAAAAACCAGCGCACATAGGTGCCGTAGAGATGGAGCTGATCGATCGTTTGCCCGGAGCCACAGTCCCGTAATGCCGGCGGGCGATCGGCTGTCAAGATTACCAAGGGCACCTGGCTGTAATAGGCCTCAACCACTGCCGGGAAATAATTAGCTGCTGCCGTCCCCGAAGTGCAGAGTAGGGCAATAGGTTGGCGCTGACGCTTAGCGGCTCCAAGGGCAAAAAAACCACCCGAGCGCTCATCCAGGTGAACTAAGATCCGAAAATCAGAATGGAGTTGGCGCAATTCAGCAGCGGCGATCGCCAATGGTGTGGAGCGCGATCCTGGTGACAGACATAACAGCCGAACCCCCGATCCATAGAGGGCTTCTAGGGCAACGCTCGCCCAGACCGTGTTGCGATTGGAATAGTTCATCTAAGATGTGTATGCAAATGGTACGCAAACGAACTGATGCCTCCGATGAATGAACTGCGAATGGTCCTGGATGTAGCAAGCGATGAAGAACTCCACCAGATTGCCGACATTCTGTTCCGGCGCGCCTTCAATCCACTAGATTATTTTGCCACGCCATCGGTCACAGAAATCCTTAGCTGGCAGCGGCACGACCTCATTGAACACCTTCTCAAACGATTTAGCTTTTTGGCCGCTGACGGCTGGTTAGTCCTCAAACGACGCACCGGCACCCTCACCTATCGCGACATCCTAGTGCGAGTAACCCAGTTTCTGAAGCTTCCCGTGTCCCATGCCCTTACCGTTCCCCAAATGGAGGCCGAAATTTTTCTCCACCTGATGCAACAGGCCTGGAATAAACTGTCGCCCCAAGAACGGGACGCCCCCCAATCCACGATCCGGGCGCAGGAACTGCACCACACCCTTCCCGCTGAATGGAGCAACCAGCCCTGGCGGGTGCTGCTCGGCGGTAGTGCGGCCGCTGTGAGCATCGCCCAGCCAGCGGTCATGCACCTGTTGGCTCGGCAAGTGGCGTGGCAGTTGGCGCGGCTTCAAATTGGCGAAGAACTGCTCAAGGCGGGCGGCGGGGCGATCGCCAAAAAAATTCAAGCCCAATTTGCGGTCAATCTAGCTCAGCGGGGCGTATCCCAAGCTCTCGCTCGCCAAGCTGCCGCTCGTACTGTCTTTGCTGTCATCACCCCTGCCCTATGGGGGTTATTCCTCGCTGACCTTGGCTGGCGGGCGATCGCCACCAACTACGGCCGCGTTATTCCCGTAATTTTTACCGTTGCTCAAATACGGCTGTTGCGCCCATAGGTGCCCGTTTGCGTTTCAGTGCCCGAACTGCGGAGAAAAGAGGGTATCTGCGGTTCGCGACGATTCTGGGCTAGAAAAGACAGGAACAACTCTTCCAGCTCATCAAGGGTAGATAACACCAGCGCCCGATGCTGCAACTGCTCCAAATCTTGCCAGAACCGCGCCACTTCCTGCGCCTCCCCTTCGGCCACAAGACGGGAAATTTCTTGAAAAATATGACGCTTTCGTTCTTGAAACGTAGCACGGCTAAAGGTGCGCATAGCTTACTCTCCGATGTTGGCGATAGGGTTCCATATCCGTTAGTCGTTGCGATCGCCGCGATGACTCCAACTCAGCCACCACCTCCATAATGCGATTGACAGCACGCGCCTGGCGGTGGCGATCCAAAAATTGCGGTAACTCCGGGCTGGCGGCACCGCGATAGTGCCAAAGGGCCCGACGCAAAAGTTTTAGCTCCGCCAAACTGCACTGGGACAAAAGCACCTCTGCCTCATGCAGGAATTGGGACAGGTCATGGGGGGGCATACCGATGGCAAACCAAATGTCTTTGCATCATAGGAGAGTCTTTCCCATTTGCCGATCCAGAAAAAGTCAGCAATTACGCCAATTGTCCGAGGGCAAGGACTTGACATCACTCTGCAGAAATAAAAACCTAGGTTAAGATATAAGAACTTAGCTTACTTCGATTGATTCCCACTTTACACTCATCGCAATGTCCTATGTCCGATGATGTCGTTGCCTGTCCCGCATGGCTTAGGGACTATCTCAACGCCGATCAACCCTCCCTGATCTCCCAATCCTTTCTGTTTGCCGATCGCCTGCACCGTGGACAAAAGCGCGCCTCCGGAGAACCCTACATTGCCCATCCCGTAGCCGTTGCCAGCATCCTCCGGGATCTTGGTGGCAGTGCACCTATGATCGCCGCTGGCTTTCTGCATGATGTCATTGAAGATACGGCCACCACGGGCGACGAACTGGAAGCCCTTTTTGGTAAAGAAGTGCGCCTCCTAGTCGAAGGTGTGACCAAGCTTTCCAAGTACAACTTTGAAAACAAAACCGAGCGCCAAGCCGAAAACTTTCGCAAAATGTTTCTGGCCATGGCCCAAGACATCCGCGTAATTGTGGTCAAACTTGCTGATCGCCTCCACAACATGCGCACCCTCAGCCACCTCAAACCAGAAAAGCGCATTGCCATTGCCCGGGAAACCCGCGATATTTTTGCCCCCCTCGCCAACCGTCTTGGCATCGGTCAGATTAAGTGGGAACTCGAAGACCTGAGCTTCAAGTATCTCGAGCCCGAGGAATTTCGTTGGATGCAATCCCTGGTTGCCGATACCCGCCGTAGACGGGAAGCCCAGATCCAAGAAATGATTGAGATTTTGCGCCAGCCCTTTCACGGGGCAGGCATGGAAGGTGTCGAGCTCAGCGGCCGCCCCAAGCACCTCTACGGCATCTATAAAAAAATGGAGCGTCAGCAAAAAGAATATAAAGACATCTACGACATCCAAGCGATTCGGGTGATTGTCAACACCAAGGAAGAATGCTATCGCGCCCTAGCTATTGTCCATGACCGCTTCCGCCCCATTCCGGGACGCTTCAAGGATTACATCGGTCTGCCCAAACCCAATCAGTACCAGTCCCTCCACACTGCGGTCATTGGCATCAAAGGGCAGCCGGTGGAAGTGCAAATTCGCACCCTAGAGATGCACCACATTGCTGAGTATGGTATCGCCGCCCACTGGAAATATAAGGAGTCCAACCAAGGCATCGACGCCACCCGCAAAAAAGATGAGGAGAAAGTCAGTTGGCTGCGGCAATTGGTCGACTGGCAACGGGAACTGGCCGATGCCCAGCTTTCGGATCCTCGAGAGTACCTGGAAACGGTGCGGGAAAACCTCTTTGATAATGAAGTCTACGTGTTTTCGCCTAAGGGGGATGTGTACTGTTTACCTGCGGGAGCTACACCCGTTGATTTTGCCTTTCGCATCCACACTGATATTGGCAACCACTGCGCCGGGGCGATCGTCAATGATGTGATGGTCCCCCTGCACCGCCCCCTAAAAAGTGGTGATATTGTCAAAATCCTGACCCAAGCCCAGTCCCACCCCACCCAAGACTGGCTGAATTTTGTCGCCACCAGCACAGCCCGTAACCGCATCCGCCAATGGCTGAAGCAGTTTCACCGCCAAGAAAACATCCAACTGGGGCGCGACCAATTGGAACGGGCCTTGGGCAAGGTTGGGCTCGACCAGCTTTTGAAGTCGGAGCAGATGCAGCAGCTTGCCGAACAGTGCAACTACCACACGGTCGATGACCTGCTCTCCGCTTTGGGCTACGGTGAGGTTTCCATCCACGCCCTACTCAACAAGTTGCAGGATGCTGCTCCCCCCCTTGAGGTTAAGGAATATCGGCCCTCCGCTGCGGGCATCTCGCGATCGCCAATTTTGGGGGTGGAGGGCATTGTCCATAATATTGCTGGGTGCTGCCATCCCCTGCCGGGTGAACCGATTGTGGGGGTGGTGTCTTTAGGTTCCAATCGCATGATCGCCATCCATCGTCAAGATTGCAACAATGCGACCAAAATGCCGCCGGAGCGCCTAATTCCCGTAGCATGGAACGACCGTGCTGACCCAGAACGTCCGATCACCTATCCTGTCGATATTAGGGTGGAGACCATTGATCGCATTGGCGTGTTCAAAGACATTTTGACCCGCCTAGCGGACAACAAAATCAACGTGCGGGGTGGGCAAGTTCACACCTCTAGTGGCAAGTCGGCGATTATTGATTTGGGTCTGGAAATTACTGATCGCCACCAATTTGAGCGTGTGTGTAATCAAATTCGCAAAATGAGCGACATTCTTTCCGTTTGTCGGGTGGTGACAAGGGAGTCGTAAACATTTATGAACATCACTGAAGCTGATGCAGCGGCGATTCGCGCCAAAATTGAGCAGCAGTTGGATGCTTTTCGGCGGGATGATGGAGCAACGGCCTTTGCCTGTGCCAGTTTTTCGATTCAGCAATTGTTTAAGACACCAGCAGAGTTTATGACCATGGTGCGATCGTCCTACCAGCCGGTCTATCGCCCCCGTTCCGTTGTGTTTGACGATCTGGTGCTGGTCAATGGGGACCTAGCGCAGAAGGTGCTGTTCTTCTCCCAAGACGCAGAGGTGTATACCGCTTTTTACCTGATGGAACGACCCGCTTCGGGGCAATGGAAAATCAATGGCTGTTTGCTCCATGCAGGGACTAATCTCTAGTGGTAGACGCGGCAGTGATTCTGGCAGGGGGACAGAGCCGGCGCATGGGCCAAGATAAGGCCCTGTTGCCATGGCGGGGAACCACGCTTTTGGGACACAGCATGGCGATCGCCCAAGAACTGGCCCCGCGGGTTTATGTTGTCTCTGGCCGCGACTATGGCATTGCTCCCCATGACCCGGTGGTGCAATGGGTGGCGGAACCCCACCCCCAGGGCCCATGGTCAGGATTTGAATTGGGGTTGGCGGTGGCGATCGCCGCAGATGCGGCATGGATTTTGGTTCTTGCCTGCGATCTGCCCCGACTTGAGGTGGCGGAATTGGGGCATTGGGCGGCAGGCCTATCCGCATTACCCCAAAATGTGTCGGCCCTCATCCCCCACGTGGAGGGGCAGTGGCAATGTTTGTGTGGGTTTTACCATCGCCAGTGCTGGGGGCTTTGGCAGCGCTATCGGGTCGGGGGTGGGCGAGCATTTCAGCCCTGGCTAAACCAAGGGGCGCAGGAGGGCTGGGTGCGGGCCCTGACGGATGTTCCCCCCGGGCTATTCACGAATTGCAATACCCTGGCAGAATGGCAATCACTGACCTAGAACGGGTACGAATTGTATTGGTGCAGACAGCGGGGCCGCGCAATCTTGGCTCTGTGGCCCGGGTGATGAAAAACATGGGAATCTACGACCTGTGGTTGGTCGACCCCCAGTGCGATCCCGGTGACCCCGAAGCCCGCCAGATGGCTGTCCATGCCCAGGATCTTCTAGATCAGGTGCGGATTGTTCCTCGCCTCACCGATGCCCTCCAAGACTGCCAGCGGGCGATCGCCACCGTTGGTCGTACCGATTTGTCTGCTCCTAGCCACCCACCGGAATTGGGCTTGACATGGCTGCTGGAAGTTTCCCGGGGCGCGATCGTCTTTGGGGCAGAGGATCGGGGGCTGAGTAATGCCGAACTCCAGCATTGCCAGCGGGTCTTGCAAATTCCCACCACCCATAGCCACCCCTCCCTAAATTTGGCCCAGGCTGTGGCGATCTGTGCCTACACGCTTCGCCGTCTAGCTATAGATGGGAGCGACGGGGTCACTGGACCCCCCGATTCCCCGACTCAAAAAGACTATTCCCGGCCAAATCTACCTAGCAAAATGGCCGAGGATTTGTTAGAGTTTTCCACAATTGCCGAGAGGGAAGCAGCCTATACCCAACTTGAGGATCTGCTGCTGCGGATAGGTTTTTTGTATCCCCATACCCAGTTTCAGCGCATGCAGAAGGTACGGTGCCTCTTCGAACGATCGCACCTTACTTCAGCAGAAGTCACCTTTCTGAGGGGCATCCTGAGGCAGATGAGTTGGGCCCTTACCGCCGCGCCGCCCACCCCCACCGAGCAAGAGCGTTCCTAGAGTTGCCGCTGTGACCAAAGCCAGAGATTCCCGCCGCCCCCTCCATCGTGATCGTCGTCGCCCAGCCGTCTATCCGCGCAAATCATCCCCTTTCAGCTTGGTTTTTGCTCTCCTACTCCGTCTGCTGGTAATCGTCATCGGCTTTAGTGTTATTGCCGGCACAGGCATTACCCTGTGGCACCACGTGCATCAGTCTGCCACCCCCGCTCCCACTGTCGCTGCCACCCCCACCCCGCCCACCCTGACCCTAGATCCGACCCTCACTACCAACCTCGAAAAACTGATTCAAAGCGAAGAGCACCGAGATCTCACTGCCCATTTAATGGTCTGGGACTTAGACACCGGATCTATCGCCGCGATCGCCCATAATCAACCGGTTCCTGCGGCCAGCACCATCAAACTCCCCCTTCTGATCGCCTTTTTTGCTGCGGTCGATCGCGGTGAAGTTCGCCTTGACGAAGCCCTAGAGATCAACAAAAGTGTCCGTGTCGGCGAAGCGGGCAACTACCAAGATCTTCCCGATGGCACCAAAGTGCCAGCCCTCGAAGCGGCAACCCAGATGATCGTTATTAGTGACAACACTGCCACCAATATGATTCTGCAGCGCCTAGGCGGTATGGACGTCACCAATCGCCAATTCCGCCAGTGGGGACTGTTGCACACCAGCTTCCGCGCCCCCCTCCCCGACCTTGAAGGCACCAACACCGTTAGCGCCCAAGACTTAGTTAAACTCCTAGCCCAACTGGATCAGGGGGATCTTCTCTCCCCCCGCAGTCGCGATCGAGCCCTTGATATCCTCCGCCGTCCCATCACCCGCACCCTGCTACCCCAGGGGATCCGAGAGGAAGATCAGGAATTTGCCCGTATTGCCCACAAACCGGAGATATTGCCAAGGTGCTGGGCGACTCCGGATTGGTTGACACCCCCACTGGCAAGCGCTATGCGATCGCCATTTTGGTGGAGCGCCCGGACAACGACGCCCGCGCCCGCGCCCTGATTCAAGACCTATCCCGTCTGACCTATCAACACCTCCGTAAATAGCCCGTGCTATGGTATTGGCAACATCTAACAGACTCCGGTGTGAGTTGAAATTATGCGTGTTCTGCTCGTTTATCCCAAGTTCCCCAAAACCTTTTGGTCCTACGAAAAGATTTTAGAATTAGTCAACCGCAAAGTGCTCCTACCGCCCCTCGGGCTGATCACCGTCGCGGCTATCCTGCCCCAAACTTGGGAATTTAAGCTGGTCGATCACAACATTCGCGCAGTCACTGATACCGAGTGGCAATGGGCCGATCTGGTAATTTTTTCGGCCATGATCGTGCAAAAAAACGATCTTTTAGAACTCATTGCGATCGCCAAACAGCGCCATAAAAAAGTTGCTGTTGGTGGCCCCTACTCGACATCCATGCCCCAAGATATGGAAGCGGCCGGCGTTGACTATCTGATTTTGGATGAAGGCGAGCTAACCCTGCCCTTGTTCGTGGAGGCAATTACCAATGGTGCCACCCAGGGCAAATTCACCGCCAACGGCGAAAAACCCGATGTCACCAACACCCCCATTCCCCGCTACGACCTTTTAGAACTGGAGCAATACGACTCCATGTCTGTGCAGTTTTCCCGGGGCTGCCCCTTCCAGTGCGAATTCTGCGACATTATCGTCCTGTATGGCCGCAAACCCCGCACCAAAACCCCTGCCCAACTTCTCGCTGAACTTGATACCCTCTATACCCAGGGATGGCGCGGCGGCGTTTTTATGGTCGATGACAACTTCATCGGCAATAAACGCAACGTCAAGTTACTGCTCAAGGAATTAAAAATCTGGCAAAAAGAACACGGCTATCCCTTCCGCTTTGACACCGAAGCCTCCCTGGATCTAGCCGAAGACGACGAACTGATCGACTTGATGCTGGAATGCAACTTCGCCGCTGTCTTTATGGGCATTGAAACCCCAGACACCGATAGCCTGCAACTGACCAAAAAGTTTCAGAACACCCGCTCTTCTCTCCTAGACTCCATCGATAAGGTCACCCACGCTGGGCTGCGGGTGATCGCTGGCTTTATTGTTGGCTTTGATGGCGAAAAATCGGGAGCTGGGCAGCGCATTGTCGATTTTGCCGAAATTACCGGTATTCCTACCACCACCTTTGCCATGCTCCAGGCCCTGCCCAATACCGCCCTATGGCACCGCTTAGAGAAGGAAGGACGTCTTTTCAGCCAAGAGGGAAACATCAACCAAACCACCCTCATGAATTTTGAACCCACCCGTCCGGTGGAAGAAATTGCCCGAGAATATGTTTCCGCCTTCCGCCAACTCTACGAACCCGTGCAGTACCTGAATCGGGTCTACCGCTACTTCTTGAAGTTGGGCGCGCCCGGGTGCGTCCTGCCCCCAAAATGCCCGAGTGGGTTGTGATCCGGGCCCTGCTAATCGTGATCTGGCGGCAGGGTGTACGACGTAAAACCCGCTGGCTGTTTTGGCACCACCTGTTCCATATGCTGATTGCCAATCCTGCCGTGGCGGAGCAGTATCTCGCGGTTTGCGCCCACAATGAGCACTTCCTGGAATATCGCGACATTGTGCAGCAGCAAATCGAATCCCAATTGTCTGCCCTAGAGCAGCAACGGCAGGCGAAGTCTATGGTTTCGGTGTAACGATCATCGGATTGCTCAGGATCAGGCGAGTTATCCGGACTCAGTCGCTCCCCCTCTTCCCAAGAGAGGAGGGGGAAAATCATCGAAGCATCTTCGGATCCTCCAGGGGGCGTCTGAACATCTGAAACTAAAGGGACACACCTACTTGCCGTGCTAGCCATCGCTCACAGGTGCGCAGGGTCGCCGATCGCCAGCCCTGGAAGGTGGTGGCACCGGGGGGTAAGACCAAAATCGTAAACAGTCCTAGACGATTGCCCACTACTGTGTCGGTGAGTAGGCGATCGCCCACCATGGCAATGGATTCTAGGGGTAGGTTCAACGCTTCAACCGCTTGCCGCACCCGCCGCCGGGAAGGTTTTGCTGCCCGACAATGGTAGGGAATATTTAGTTGTTGGGCGATCGCGCCGATTCGCTGCTCATTAAAGTTGTTACTGACTAGCCACATGGGATAGCCCCGCATGGATTCCACCCAAGCCACAATGGCTGGAGAAGCTAGGGTTTCATGATCGGCGACCAGGGTATTATCCACATCCAGAATCAGGGCCCTAAGGTGATGACGGATCATGACCCCTGCTGTGAGCGCGGTGACCGAATGGGGCAAAACGAGATTGGGGGCAAGGAGCCGGCGCATGGCTTAGGATCGGGGACGAGAATTAAGGTTTTTTTCAACTTGGCGAATAGCGTTCTGATGCTCGGCTAGGGTGCGGCTAAAGATGTGGCTGCCGTCATAGCGAGCCACAAAAAATAGATAGTCCCCCGCCTCGGGCTCGAGGGTCGCCTCCAGACTGGCCCGTCCCGGAGCGGCGATCGCCCCCGGCGGCAATCCCACATTGAGATAGGTGTTGTAGGGGGAGGGCGTCCGCACTTGCTCTAGGGTTAGGGGGTTATCCACCGTTTGACGTATTTGCAAGGCATATTCCACTGTCGGATCGGCCTCCAATCGGATTCCCCGCTGCCAGCGCCGCCAAAACACCCCTGCAATCCGGCGACGTTCTCGGTCGAGCACCGACTCTCGCTCCACAATACTCGCTAGAGTCACCCAGTCTTTGAGGCTGAGGGTGCGACTTACCTCACTGTTTTGCTGACGATAGAGGGGTAAGGCGACCTCCTCAAAGCGATCTAGCATCTTGGCAATCAAAGATTCCGGCGTTTCACTACCGACAATCACCTGATAGGTGTCAGGAAAAAGAAAGCCCTCTAGACTGGGGATATCTTTCGGCAGCCACGGACGCTGGGGATTTCGCTGGGCAGCGGCAAGGAACTCCTCCGCCGAAAATAATCCTTCTTGCTCAAACAGGGCGGCCATCTGTCTTAGGCTCCAACCCTCCGGAATAGTGATGCTCAGCTCTACCGGGCGATCGCGGGTCTCTTGGAGCGTGGCTACCACTTGGGGTAGGTGCTGGGTGGCGGCAAATTCATATACCCCGGATCTCAGGGGGCGATCACTTCCCCATAGCGCCTGCCACTGCAGCCACAGGCGCAGAGCAAGGGCAGAGCGAATAATCCCTTGTCGCTGCAAAAGCTCAGCGATTTCCTGATGGGAAAGCCCACTGGAAATATCAACCCGCACCCGCTGTTCCGAACTCAGGGGAGAGGAACCCAGCCAGAGGACTCCGATGCTACCCAGACTCAGGGCAATCACACCCAGCCCCAAACTGCGAAAAAACCAGCTAGACTTCTTCTTCGGCAAGTTCAACATCTAGGAGCTGCTCTAAGTAGGGCTGAAGGTCATCCATTTCCTCAGCCGAGAGCATAATGGGTTGCCCTTCTCCATTGAGCTTAGCAATGAGAATCATTGGCTCCATGGCCGCAAAAACTGAATAGGCCTGTTCTTGGTGATAGAACTGGCAAAGTTCTTGAAATTCACCACAGCTATCAACATCACCGTTGTCAATCTCAATAATATCATCGGGATCAGCTTCCGGTAGGTCACCTCGCACTGTGAGGGTAAAGGCTGTATGGTGCAACTCTAAATTCTGCTCAGCTAATACCGCTTGGGCGATTGGAAAAATCGTCTTCAGTTCCTCATCCGTAACATCGAGGAGTTCCGATTCATCTTCATTTTCTGTCTCCTGCCACTGAAAAATTTGCACCGCCGTATCGCAGGGCTGTAAGAGGTAATACTCCACCTCGTCGATGGCAAAAACATTTTCAATCAGACACTCCAAGCCACGACCAAGATCGTCTTTGAGAACAAGGGTTGATTCTTCCATGATGGGGATTAAGGGCGATCAAGTAGCATTATTGCAGCTTTTGTCCCTGTTTACGTTGATCCAGCCACTGCTGCAAAATGATCACAGCGGCATATTCGTCAATTAGGGCCTTGTGGTGTCGGGGCGGCCGCCTTCCGCTAGCAGCCTCTGCTCTGCTTCAAAGGAAGTCAGCCGTTCATCAACAAACTCCACGGTTAACCCCAACTCCCGGGTGGTAGCAGCAGCAAATTTTTGCACAGACTTGGCCTGACTGCCTAGGCTGCCGTCCATATTGTATGGCAGCCCAATTACCAGAAGTGCCGCCTCACGATCTTGGGCGATCGCCCGCAACGTCGCCATATCCTCATGCCAACTACGGCGGTGGATCGTGGTTAGTCCCCGGGCAAACCAGCCCAAGCGATCACAACCTGCCACACCGATGCGCTTGCGCCCCACATCCAAGCCCAGAGCCGTCACCATACCGTCTCACCCTAGGGAGGTAAACAGCACCACGACCAGCAGCCCAATCAGGATTGTGAGCACATATTGCTGGGAACGCCCGGTCACAGTATATTTTAGACTCTGGCTTGACAAAACCGAAAAAATACCCACTGAATTGACCGCACCATCGACGAAATAGCGATCAATCCAAGTTGTCAAGCGCGAACCGCCCGCCACCAGAGACACAATCGTCACGCGATACAGCTTTTGTACATATAGATCATCTGCAAACAGGTTTTGCAGCGACCGCCACAGGGGACGAACCCCCTAGGGGGCAAAGGCACGGTGCTACCCTCATCGTACCGCTTGAGATAGATCAAGCCAGCCGTCAGCGCTCCGATTAGCCCCGAACCCACTAGCATGCCATTGAGCACCCAATATTGAGCTGGCGACACCGCAAAAAACAGGGGCACATGGAGGGTTACCGCCACCAGGGAAATCATTGGTGTGGCCACCACCCAGCTCACCTCCGGGGCGCGTCGGGTCTTGGGCTTGGACTTACCTGCAAACACCAAGGAGAACACCCGCACCAAGCCAAAACTGGTCAGGGCATTAACTGCTAAGACCATACCAACGAGAAAGGGTGCTGTCAGCAAGTAGGCATCGGCCATCTGGGCCATGGTCCAAAAATTACCCAAGGGAACCATAGCCGTTAACGACAGAGACGCCAGCCCAAAGGCAAAGGTCGTTACCGGCATCTTGGTCGCCAAGCCCCCCATTTCTGTGAGATCTTGGGTATAAATAGTCATCATTACCGCCCCCACACTCATAAACATCAGGGACTTGGCCACAGCGTGGGTAAAAAGCATCTCCAAGGCCAGATCGCTTTGCCCCATGCCCACTGCCACAAACACCAACCCCAAATAGGCGCTGGTTGTATGGGATAGGGCCCGCTTGAGATCAATTTGGGCGATCGCCACGAGCGACGCCGACAGTGCCGTAATCGTGCCCAGGGTGACCAAGGCCGAGTCTACTACCGGAAACAGCGCCAACACGGGCTGCAATTTGATCAACACATAGGCTCCGCCACCGACCACCACCGAGTTTCGCAAAATTGACGCTGGGTTCGGACCTCCATGGCTTCATCTAGCCAAAGATTTAACGGAAACTGGGCGCACTTCCCCACGGGCCCAGCGATCAGCGCCAGTCCCAGCAGCGTGCCGTACCACGGGTGATCCGCAAAGTAGGCTTGGGTTTCCGGTGTCGCCGCCCACTGCTGCAAATCAGAGAAATTCAAACTTTCACTCAGGCTTGACAGTGCTACCACCCCCATTAGCAAAAACAAGTCCCCCACCCGTTTCGTCCAAAAAGCGTCCCGTGCTGCCAAAACCACTAGGGGCTGGGTGTACCAAAACCCCACCAAGAGATAAGTGGACAGGGTCAACAGCTCCAGAAGCCCGTAGCTGAGGAATAAAGAATCACTCAAGGCAATCCCGCCGATCGCCCCTTCAAAAAAACCCATTAGGGCATAGAACCGCGCTAGGGACCAATCTGTCTCCATGGAGCCCAAGCCATAGATTTGGGCCACCAAGCTAATCCCACACACCAGTACCGAGGCGATCGCCCCATTCTGGGAAATATCTAGGGCAAAGGTCAAGTTTAGGTCGAAGACCTGAAACCACGGCACCACCATTTCCACACCGGGTTGCCCCCACATGGATATCAACAACCAAGAGCTGTGAACTAGCCCCACTAAGGTCATAATCTGATTCAGATATGCCGCCGGCCGCTGCCCCGAGCGCCGAAACACACCTAAAATCCACGGCAGGGTCAGCACTGCGCCAGTAAAACCATAGAAGGGAATCAACCATGCATAGGAAACAACCCAGGGCACCAAGCACACCTCAGAGCAAACGGTATGCCCTTGATTCTACCGCCCCCAATGGGTCGCCAAACTGCGAATCTCCGCCATCAAAGTGTCAAATTGCCCCGGCGTTAAGGACTGGGGACCATCGGAGAGGGCTTTCTTAGGATTTGGGTGCACCTCAATCATTAGCCCATCCACTCCGGCAGCAATCGCCGCTAGGGTCATCGATGGCACGAACTCAGCCCAGCCTGTCCCATGGCTAGGATCCACCACTACCGGTAAGTGGGTCAACTTCTTCAATACAGGAATCGCCGACAAATCCAAGGTATTACGGGTGTATTCGCGGTCAAATGTCCGGATCCCCCGCTCACACAAAATTACATTGGGGTTACCTGCCGCCAAGATGTACTCTGCAGCCATGAGCCAATCATCAATGGTTGCCGCCATACCCCGCTTCAACAACACTGGCTTAGGCTGTTTGCCGATCTGCTTAAGCAACGAAAAATTCTGCATATTGCGAGCTCCCACCTGCAGCACATCCGCCACCTCAGCCACCTTCTCAATATCGGGAGTATCCATCACTTCCGTAATCACCCCCAAACCACTGCTCTGCCGCGCCGCCGCAAGGAGGGATAGAGCACTTTCCCCATGCCCCTGAAACGAATAGGGAGAGGTGCGGGGTTTGTAGGCTCCGCCGCGCAAGAATTTTGCCCCGGCAGCCTTTACCTTCTCTGCCGTTTCCACAATCATTGCTTCACTCTCCACAGAACAGGGCCCCGCAATGACCACCAATGGGCGATCTTGACCAAAAGAAACAGTGCCATTGGGCGTTGGTACGCGGATCTCGCTGGGTTGTCCGTGGCGATATTCTCGACTAGCCCGCTTAAAGGGACGTTCCACTCGTAGCACCTGTTCAATTTCTTCGCTGAGTTTTTCAAGTCGCGTCATATCCAAGGCCGCTGTTTCGCCCACCAGCCCCAAGACCACCTTATGGGCACCGACAATTTTCTCTGGTGACAACCCCCAGCTTTGCAGTTCACAGATCACGCGGTCAATCTCCGCCGCTGGTGCCCCGGCCCGCATCACAATGATCACGATGGTGTTCCCTTCTTAGACTTTTGCTGTTGATTACGCTCTTGCCAAGCCGTTTTCAGGTAGCCAAAATTGCGACTAAACTCTGCCCAGCCCCACCAACTCCCAACTCGATCGGGCTCCCAAGAGGCAGAAAGCACCCCGTAGCTCAACCCCAAGACACCCGCACCGAAACAAGCCATGCTCAATAGCACCACAGCCGTATTCGGTAGGGGAAAGAGATGATTACTCACTACGGCAAAGCTGCCCACCAGCCCAATCACTCCCGTCACCGTGGGGATGCCGCAAAACCAAGCGGCTCGGCCTACCATGCGTCGATTCACTACTGGCGGAATTCCAAGGGGATCAGATTTAGGACGGGTGGCAGAACGCTCCGGAACCGGGGACAATCCAGTGGCTTTTCTGCTGGAACCCTTACCCTGAGACGTCTTACTGGGTACAGAGGACTTGGGAGGCAAAGGCTCCGACTTAGCCGCCTGCTCCTTCTTCTTCAAACCCCGATATTCCGGCTCGAATGGCAGGGGTGACACTAGCCGCGCACCCCGAGGCGCTTGATCATATTCCGGTAATGGGCTTGATTTTCTTGGCGAATATAGGCTAGCAAGCGCTTGCGCTGACCAATGAGCTTCAGCAAGCTGCGGCGAGAAGAGAAATCCTTAGGATGCACCTTGAGGTGATTGGTCAATTGGGTGATCCGCTCAGTCAGAAATGCCAACTGTACGTCAGAAGACCCGGTATCGGTTTCGTGCTTGCGATACTCGGCAAGCAGTTCCTGCTTACGTTCTTGGAGAAGGGCCATAGAATTTTTTGCTGGGTGAGAGACTACAGAGCGTTAACTTTACCACAAAAAAAACTGCGGCTCAATCAGAGCGCCGCACCATCAAGTCGGTATATGGCCACAACGGCCGGGCGCGGGGCAGCGTTGGCGGTTTTGGCCGGCCAGTTGGAACCGAGGGGAACAACCCGAGATTGGAGAAACTCCTGACCATCGACAGTTTTCAGGGCAAGGGTGCGCTCTTCCTGGGCTCCGTCCTGTCGCGCACCATAGATTTCTCCAGGGTGCTGCACCGCCAAAAACAGGGTTTTGCCATCGGTGGTAAAGCAAGGTCCCGTGGTTTCGCATTCCATAGGCCCATAGCCAAATAGAAAGGCCTTGCCAGCATGTTCTCCCTGGAGGGGAATATGCCAGATTGAGTTATTGCCGTAGAGCCCCACCAGCTCTGTGGAAGTTAGGGGTTTGCCGTTGGCTTGACGACCGGCCGGAACAGCTTGATTGACCCGCACACCGGACATGTCAGTAACCATCCACAGGTTGCCTGCGGGATCAAAGGCGAGATTATCGGGGTTGCTAAACCCCATCCCCCCCTGGGCTGGTTCTCCCCCCGTAGCCATCATTTGCCACTTAAAACTGAGGGCAGCGGGCTCATTTTTATCTTCATCGAGGCGCATAATCCAACCATGCTCGTAGTTGTCGCTGCCGTTGGGCCCGCGGAAAATATTTTTATTGGGGCCGCCACTGCTTTTACTGGGAGCACCCGAGGTGAAGGCTATAAAAAGACTTCCTTTGCTGTCTACGACAGTATCCTCGGGCCGGGCAGTGCCAGTGGCTCCGATGGCGTTGCCTGCAAAGTGGGCATCAATGAGAATCGCTCCCTGCTGTTCCGTAGGCGTACCTTGGTAGAGGTCAGCAAGGGTGGCAAACTGTTGCTTGAAGCTTTCAATTTCCTCATCTTTAGTGATTCGGACAATGCCGCCGTCGGGCCGTTTGGGTAAGGGAATCATCCCGCCCAGGTGATCGCTGGGGAGATCGGGATTGACGGCAGTCTCGGGACGGAGGGGCAACCAAATACCGGTGCCATCGGGGTTGAATTTAGCGGCATAGAGCATGCCCTCGGTGAGAAGTTTGGAGTTCTCTTTACTTTTGGGATCGCGGACGGCATCTTTGCTGACAAATTTGTAGAGATGTCCACCACGGCGATCGCACCCAGAATAGAAGGCTAAGGGTTTCCCGGCATCCACGCGAATGCCGACGGCTTCATGGCGATAGCGGCCGAGCCACGTGTGCTTGGTGCCGTAGTCTTGGGGATTGCTGGGATCTACTTCAACAATCCAGCCATATTTATGGCCAGCCAAGGCAAAGGGGTTGCCCAGTCCGTCAAGACTATCGGGAGTGAGGACAAAGGGAACCTCGCTAGGGGGAAAGGGGGTGCCATCGGCATAAACTGGTTCTGGGACAAGGTTTTGGAAGTTCTCTTCGGCACTAAGAACCGTACCCCATGGCGTAGTACCACCGGCACAGTTGCCAAAGGTACCGATGATGCGATCGCCCAAATCATCCCTGACGGAACTGATAGTGTCCTGCTTGAGAAAAACTTCGGTGGCGGGGCCAGAAGATTTGATCAGTTTTTCGTCGGCGGGTACATCCCGGTCTACGGCGTAGCCAGACAATCCCGTGATGCGGCGATCGGCGGGAGAAGGTGTCCGCTCCCATTGGCCCTGGGCATTTCGCTTGATCTTGATCACTCCAATACCCAAGTCCAGCAGGGCTTCTTGGGCTATTTCCCGGCACTGGGCCGCCAGATCGGGATCTCCGAGGCTCGAAACATCAATTTTTTGACCATTCTGCTTGGCAAGGGCGGCAGTTGCAGCGGCAATGGGTAGTTTTTTGCTAGAAACTTGAGCGATCGCCCCGAGCCAAGGACGGGCACTGATATATTCAAAGTTGACTGTGAGAAAACCCTCGTCGTTACCTGTGGGGACAAAGGAGACATAGTCGTTGTTATAGCCAAAGCGTCCGTCACCAACCCGATCTCCCCATGTGGCCAAAACTTGATAGGCGTAGCCGGCAGGTAAAACCAGATCATCTTGGATCTCCACCCGACTGAGCAGCTCTATCTGCTTCTCTTTGGGGGTGGAATCCATAGCCAAGGGCATCACCGAGGGGATGGGGATGAAGTTAAGCCCGGCAGGGATCGTAGGGGTAATTGGTGGCGGCACCGGGGGGGCGGAGACTTCTTGACAACCGGGAAGAACGCTGCCAAAGGTGACTGATGCGGTGCTGACGCCAAATAGGGTAAGGAACTGGCGGCGGTTGAAGCTCATGGGTAGGTGGGGATGCGATGGCGTATCTACTCTAGCCCCACATCCCTAAGATCAGGTTAAGAAGCGTTAACGTGGGGCAATTCAAGGCGAGAGGGCCGGATGCGACTGGCCAACCGGAAACTAAGGCTCTGCAATTCGATGTGAAGCTGACGGTTTTCCTTTTGCAGAGCTTCTACTTTTTGTTTAATTGGAATCATCCGTTCCGCAAATTTGGCTTTATATACGTTGGGCAGTTCCTGAACAACCTGCTCCAACATTCGAGTGCGATCGCCTAGGTCTTGCACCTCTTGACGTAGGTCAATAATTTCACTGTCCCGCTCTTCCAGCAATTGGCGAGCCTCAGCAATCTGATCGTCGGCAGCAGAGAGCTTTTCAGTCAGGTACTTAATTTCTGCGTGGTGGTGATCAAGCAGTTCTTGGCTAGGCATAAATGCAGAATTACCCTTGACCAAGCGGAATAGTTCTTCAGAGAGTTGCTGCACCAGCAGGTCGCGCTGCTCAAGTTCCTGCTGCAGTTGGGTGACCTGACTTTGGAGTTCTTCAGTCGTGTTCATAAAATTCGTACATCCTGCATTCTCAGGCAGAGGTATAACATACAAAGTTTCGCCTGACAAACAAGTTTTTTTGGCGCCCCGATTCCTAGGTTTAGCTCCCCACGGAGCCTAGGGTCTGAGCCGTGACGATCACCCAAAGGTCAACCGCCAGCAGCAGCAGGGTCAGGATCAATAAAATCAGGTACATCCAGGGCTGGGACAAGGGACGAACATCACTGGTGTCCAAGCTGGTGTAGTGCTGCACTTGCGCTACCAACCGCGAGAAGCCCGCAATCCGCATAGGAAGCAAAAAGCCCTCCCCGGTATGATTTTGGAAGTAATAAACAATGCCCCCCTGCCCAGTAACGCGGGGTTTGAGCGATCGCACCTCCGTCCATGGCAGGCTCCAGCCCCCTACCCAAGGAACCCAGCGGGGATAACCAACGCTGATTCCTACCGCATCAACGCGCACCTGCTGGCTGAGGGCCCCGTAGAGCAGTCCTAAGCCTATAATCCCACCTAGTCCTAGCACCCAAGGGGATATGGGGGAGGCGGTAACCTGGGACAGAATGGGCAGGGGCAATACCAGAGCGGCATACAACAACAGCAGGGTCAGGCGGACAAGGGGTGAGCAGTGGTAGACAGTCATACCAAACTAGGGCTAGCTGAACATTTCGACGCTGGAGGCAAAGATCGGCTCTACGTGGATTGCTGAAACCCGCTTGGGGCGAACTAGCAAAATTTCGTTGTTTTCGGCACCGGCACGCACTGGCAAGGCGAGGAGATCGTCCTCGGCAGCTTTGGCCTTAAACTGGGAAGCATACCAAGCCTTGACATCTTCGATCGCATTGAACCGCAATTGGACTTCGTGCCCGCCCTCTAGCATCAGGTGGACGAGGAATTCGTTCGGCTTTCTGGGTTCTCTGGGCATGGGATTTCCTCACTTAGCTTGAGTGCATCTTATGTCGAAGTGGATGGCGATCGCAATTGGCAATAGTCGGATTCGCGTAGCGGCTTTTGATGGGCGAAACATCCTGAACCAGTGGCAGGGTTTGCCTACCGAGCTGGAGCAGCGTCCTCCGTGGACCGATAACTGGCAATGGGAACCCCAACAGGTGGTAATTGCCTCGGTGGGCCCCCAAGGCGTGACACCGTGGCACAGCGCACCCAATTTCAAAGTGGTCACCCTAGGGGATGTGCCCCTGACTGGCTTATATCCGGGCATGGGCATTGACCGGGCGCTGGTAGCTTTAGGGGCAGGCGTTACCCTCGGTTTTCCGGTGCTGGCGATCGATGGTGGCACAGCAATTTCGATCACGGCTGTCGGGGGCGATCGTCGACTCCTAGGCGGCATGATTTTGCCGGGATTGGGACTGCAGGTTCAGAGCCTGCACCAAGGCACCGCCGCTCTCCCAAGGGTTACTCTACCCGCAGCAGTCCCCCATTTATGGGCCCAAGATACCCAAGGGGCGATTCAGAGCGGCATTATCCACACAATTCGGGCAGGAATTATTCATATTATTGAAAAGTGGCAGTCACAACTGCCGGGAGCCACTGTATGCCTAACTGGGGGCGACGGCGCAATGCTGTCTCGCTGGGGAGTCCCGGGAATTGTTGAGCCCGATGCTCTCTGGTTGGGAATCGCTGAAATCTGAAGTTTTTCTGGCGGTCACAGGGTAACTGTGCTAGCATCATTTGTAGCTTGGCGCAACCAGAAAAATGGCGAAAGTTCTTGTTCTTAATGCATCCTACGAGCCATTAAATATTACCAGTTGGCAAAGAGCAGTAGTACTTTTGCTCAAGGGGAAAGCCGAGCAAGTCGAGCATAATGGCAAAATGCTGTACCCTGGTTTTCCCTTGCCAACGGTGATTCGACTCATCCATTACATTAGTTTGCCCTACAAAGAAGTTCCCCTAACCCGACGAAATATCCTCCACCGTGACAGTCATTCTTGTCAGTATTGTGGCTACACAGGGGAAGATTTAACTATCGACCATGTGATTCCGCGATCGCGTCATGGTGGTGACTCCTGGGAAAATGTGGTCACTGCCTGTGTGCGTTGCAATGTCAAGAAAGGCAACCGCACGCCAAAAGAAGCCCAGATGCCCCTTCGTAAACAGCCCCGCCGTCCCCACAGCGGGCTTTACTTTGAGATGACCAAATATGTGCGATCGGGCAACCACCAAGAGTGGCGCAAGTACATCATTGGAATCTAGTGGGTGAGCAAAAGCTTGGGATTGAGGCGGGTTTAAAAAAGCTAGTCCAATTCTCAACGAATATTGATTGTTGATTGTTACTTCCCTAGGGGCACCCGGCAGTTTAAGTTATCGGGCTCTTAACAGCAAATAATAGACATGCCATTCTTTCCAAAAAGCTCTAGATCAGCGGCAACGGATCGGTAGCGTGAATGCGGTGCATTCCGGCAGCGCCGAACTGATCAAAAGCGGCATCGGCTTGGGCTGTAAAATCCACAACGCCCGAAACCACTACCGGCGACGTGCAATCCTCGAGCAGATAGATCTTACGGGCTAGGGTGTCATCCCGTTCTCGAATGGCTGACAGCAAATCGGCGATCGTCCAAGCAACACAGTGACTCTTGGCCTGTCCAGCAATGAATAGGGCATCCAGGGAGAGCCACTCCTGGAGAAGGGTTTCATTAAAGGGGACTAGGGATCGCCCCTGGGGATCGCGATTCACCTCCGGGCGAAGTACAGAATAATTTTCGGTGAGGGGATGGCTGCCCTTGAGAACCAACTTAGGCTGACTTTGGCGGGCAATACCGTGGAAAAAAATCGCCTCTTCAACGGCAGAAACTAGGGCGTGACCAATACCACCGAGCATGGAATGGTACCCCCAAACTGTGAGGGGATATTTTCCGGCGGCACTGAGCTGCTGCACATAGTAAGTGGCATAGTCTTCCATTTGTGCTGGTGTCATTCCTAGGGCGGTGGCGATCGCCCCATTGACGCGCCATACTCCGGCGGCGATCGCCTCGGGGGTAATAATCGTTGCCGAAGGAACTGGCGGATTTCCCTCAGCATCACACCAAAATAGGGGATGGAAAATCTGGGCAGCCGTATGCGTGTCGAGGGTCGCCCAAATTTGGGTGATATCGTTCAGATGTTGATAGATCCAGCCGCATAGCCGTTCGTTATCGGCAGGGGCACCGGCCACAAACAATTCAAAGTCTGGCGTACAAAAGGTGTTTTGGACATCGATCAACAGCAGTCCGATGCGGGTTTTATCCATCGCCGCCGGGCAAATTTGATGGGCTTGGGCCCAGGTGCGGGCAGCGGCGGCACGCTCTAGGTAGGGCACGCGCCAAATACCGCTACGGTAGGACTGGGCAAAGTTGGGAAGGGGTAGCATGGGCGCACGCCTAGGGAACCATATTTAAGCCTACTGTACTTAGCCCCTATTAACGGCACTCAATGTCGTTCTGGGGTGACCACCCGTTGCAGGGCTTCCTGGATGAAGTCCTTGAGAAATGCTTCCCGACGATTGAGCTTAAATTGCTCTCGCACCACCCCCATGATGCCACCGTCCCCCCAGCTTTGGTTTTGCCGAAAGTAGGTGATAAAGCTGTACCCGGCAATGCGTGTGAGATAGGCTCCGGCGATCGCCTGTAAGGCAATTTTAAGCATGGCCCCCACCACGGTCACCGAAATTGCGGCTCCTACTAGGCGCAATACACCCTTGACAATTCCCAAGCGCACTAGGGTTTGGGTTAAAGCAGAGACTAGGGATTTCCCTTCGGTAACGTCCAAGGCACAATCAAACACACGGGCAATCTCCACAGCCATTTGAGCATGAATCGCGGCCGTGGCCAAAAAGTCCACCACGGGCAATGGATTGGCACAGAGGGCTGCCGCCACCAGCCATTGATATTTCTCTACCACCCGTTGGGCTTGGCGTTGGCGTTGTTGGGTCAGTACTCCTTGGGTGCGCTGGGATAGCTCCTGAGTTTGCAGCAGTGCATTGTCAGCAGCTAGTTCTTCGCCTTCATAACTCAAAATATCAGCAAGGCGTTTCAATAACGGCGTGATTTGCACCGGGGCTACCCACTGCTCTCCATTGGGTAGGGTGAGGGGCTGGGGTTGGGCGGCGATCGCCACTACATCCTCCGGTGGCAAAAAACCTTGCACGCGCTCAATCAACCGTTGATGAATATTCACCCCTGCCGCCGTGGTCAACCGGTCGATCTTATTGAAAACTAGAACCATGCGCTTCCCAATCTCTGCCAGCGATCGCATGACGGCAAATTCGCTCTGCCGCAAGTCATCATCAATGACAAATAGCAGCAGGTCGGCTTGGGTTGCTAATTGCCGCGCCGCCTGGGCCCGTGCTTCCCCCGCTTCCCCCGCCTCTAAAATCCCGGGACAATCCACCAAAATCAGCGATGTGCCACTGTCTGGGAGGGCGATCGGCGGGTACTGCTGACCCACTACCGTGGTACCCAGGGTTGCTCCAATCGCCGGATCGGGAACCAGCTTCAGTCCGCAGTGGTGACACAGGGCCCGAACTAGGGTAGTCTTGCCCGCCGAGCCGACCCCAAACACGGCCACCGTGCGGTCAATTCGATAGAATCCCTGTTTTAGAGCCTCAGTTTCTAGGAGAAGCGCCTCCCGCATCACCTGATCCTGAATTAGGGTCAGTTGATGCTCCAAGGTAGTAAGGCTCTCAGTCGCTGCGGCAACTCGATCCATGGGAGGCAACTTTTTTGGGCGATCGCCCCTGCCACCTTAGCTTCGGGGATACTCAGTTT
>JAAUUH010000155.1 GCA_012031145.1 Oscillatoriales cyanobacterium SM2_2_1
AAGGCACATTCGCATTGGCTTCGAGGTTGGCGGGGGGGGACGGCGGGGGGCAGCGGCGGGAAGGAAGCCGATGAAGACCATAACGGGGGCGAGAGGGGGACGCAGAATACCCATAAGCGAACTCACTAAACTCAGGCAAGGGTTAGGAACAGAGACGTGGCCACTGGCTCAGGGTTGCTTGGTGGTTTGCAGGACTTGCAGGCTGCCACCCGCGTAGAGGCGCTGATGGGGGGCAGTGAACCCATGGCACGTCAGGATGCTGGTGAGGTCGGTGGACAGCAACTGCCAAGCGGTTTCGGTTTCAAAAAGCCAAAGGAAGAGGGCGACAGCGGGCCAAAAAAGGAGGTTGGTGGGGCGATGGAAGTCAAGGATCACGAACTGTCCGCCGGGCTTGAGGACACGGTGGACTTCGGCAAAGATTTGCTGGAGTTGGTTGGGGGTCATTTCATGCATGGCAGTACTGGTGACCACCAGATCGAACTGGTTATTGGCTAGGGGCATGGCTTCGGCAAATCCCTGGACATAGTGGGCGGAGGGGGCACGCTTTTGGGCCCGCTGCAGGGCATAGGGAGAGGCGTCAAGGCCAGTGACACAGGAGAAGGTGCGCAGGAGTTCTTGGGTGAGAGGGCCCGCACCGCAACAGAGGTCGAGGACCTGCCAGTGGGGGGCGATCGCCAGATCGCGACGGTAGAGTTGGCGCAGGCGAGCTTCGCCCCCGACACTGAGGGCAGCAAGGGTGGAAACGGTATCGTAGAGCCATTGATACTGATAGCTCCATTGGCGTAAAAGGGTTGCCATAGGGATGGGGGGGGACTAGTAAAATAACTGTGTAACAATTATCTTTACATTCCCTACGAGCAATTGCCATGACTATTCCTGCCCCTACTGATCGGTTTGTGCATCGCCACTTGGGTATTGACCGCACTGAGGTGTCCCAGATGGTGGAGAGCCTAGGGGTGACGTCCCTAGAGGCGCTCATTGAACAGGCGGTACCGGAGGGAATTAGGTTGCGGCGTGCGCTTAACTTGCCAGACTCCCGCAGTGACTATGAGGCTCTGGCAGAATTACGGGCGATCGCCCAGGAAAATCAGGTATTCCGCTCCTACCTAGGGATGGGGTATTACGGGTGCATCACCCCCCCCGTGATTCAGCGCAATATTTTGGAAAATCCCGGCTGGTATACCCAGTACACGCCCTACCAAGCGGAGATCGCCCAGGGGCGATTGGAGGCACTGCTGAACTTCCAGACCATGGTGATGGACTTAACGGGGATGGAGATCGCCAATGCTTCCCTGTTGGATGAAGGCACAGCAGCGGCAGAGGCAATGACCATGGTTTATGGTCTGAGCACCCAAAAGGAGAAACAGCGATTTCTGGTTGACAATGCCTGCCACCCCCAGGTGATCGCGGTGGTGCGGACCCGGGCGCTGCCCCTGGGCATCGACGTGGTCGTTGGCGATCCCCTAACTTTTACACCGGATCACACCTGCTTTGGGCTACTGTTGGCCTACCCAGGGACGGATGGGCGACTAGTAGACTATACCGATGCGATCGCGCAGATCCACCAACAGGGGGGACTGGCGATCGCCACCACCGATCTTTTAGCCCTAACGGTTTTGCAACCGCCCAGTCAGTTTGACTTTGATGTCGTGGTGGGCAACAGTCAGCGGTTCGGTGTAGGGTTGGGATATGGTGGCCCCCATGCGGCGTTTTTTGCGACCCGCGAAGCCTTCAAGCGGCAGTTGCCCGGTCGGGTGGTGGGCGTATCTAAAGATGTCCATGGGCAACGGGCGTTACGCCTAGCCCTTCAAACTCGAGAGCAACACATTCGCCGGGACAAGGCCACCAGCAATATTTGTACGGCCCAAGTGCTCTTGGCGGTGATGGCGGGCATGTATGCGGTTTATCACGGGCCGGAGGGGCTGCGGGCAATCGCCCAGCGGGTACACCGAATGACCCAGCTATTGGCTGCGGCGCTGCACAAAATGGGCTACGTACTGCGCTATGAAGATTTCTTTGATACCCTACGGGTGGAGGTCAATGGACTCCATGCCCAAATTCGGGAACGGGCGATCGCCCGGGGGATCAACCTGCGCTACTATCCCGATGGCACCATTGGCATGAGCTTAGATGAAACGGTTACGGCTCAGGATCTCACGGAGCTGATCGAAGTTTGGGCGGTGGGGCAGGGGATTAGCCCTGACCCGGACACCCTTGAGCCAGCCCCTGACGCCATTCCCCAAGCCCTACGGCGGCAAGGTGCCATTCTCGCCCATCCCATCTTTCAGTCCTACCACTCGGAAACCGAATTACTGCGCTACATGCACCGCCTCCAATCCAAGGATTTGTCCCTCGCCCATGCGATGATTCCTCTGGGTTCCTGCACCATGAAGCTCAACGCCACCGCCGAGATGATTCCGGTCACCTGGCCCGAGTTTGCCCAGATCCATCCCTTTGCCCCCCTAGAGCAAACCCAGGGCTACCAAAAACTGTTTACCCAACTGGAGACATGGCTGGCGGAGATTACGGGCTTTGCGGCAGTTTCTTTGCAGCCCAATGCCGGCTCCCAGGGTGAATACGCTGGGCTCTTGGTGATTCGGGAATATCATCGCCAACGGGGACAAGCCCACCGTCACGTGTGTCTGATCCCCCAGTCGGCCCATGGCACTAACCCTGCCAGTGCGGTGATGGCCGGCATGACAGTGGTGGCGATCACCTGTGACAGCGAGGGCAATATTGACCTCACCGACCTGAAGGCCAAGGCCACCCAACATCAAGAACAGTTAGCGGCGCTCATGGTCACCTACCCCTCTACCCACGGGGTGTTTGAGGCGGGAATCCGGGAGATCTGCGACATTGTGCACTATTACGGTGGACAGGTTTACATGGATGGGGCCAACCTCAATGCTCAAGTGGGTTTGTGTCGTCCCGGAGACTTCGGTGCCGATGTCTGTCATTTGAATTTGCATAAAACCTTTTGTATTCCCCATGGCGGTGGCGGTCCCGGGGTTGGACCCATTGGCGTTGCCGCCCACTTGGTGCCTTTTTTGCCCAGCCATCCCCTCCTGACCACGAGCGATCAGCCCATGACAATCGCTGCCGCCCCCTGGGGCAGCGCCTCCATTTTGCCCATTTCTTGGATGTACATCGCCATGATGGGTCCCGACGGGCTGACCCGGGCCACGGAGGTTGCGATCCTCAGCGCCAACTACATCGCCCACCGTTTGGCTCCCCACTATCCCATTCTCTATCGCGGGGCCTACGGGCGGGTGGCCCACGAGTGTATCTTGGACCTACGGCAGTGCAAAACTGCTGCGGGAATTGAGGTCGACGACATTGCCAAGCGGCTGATGGACTATGGCTTCCATGCGCCTACGGTGTCTTGGCCGGTGCCAGGAACAATGATGGTGGAGCCGACGGAAAGTGAATCCCTTGGGGAGTTGGATCGCTTCTGTGATGCCATGATTGCGATCAAGGCCGAAATCGATACCATTGCCCATGGCACGGGCGATCGCCACGACAATCCCCTCAAAAATGCGCCCCACACAGCCGCCAGCCTAATGGTTGCGGACTGGCAACACCCCTACAGCCGCGAACAGGCCGCCTATCCAGCAACTTGGACACGGGAGCATAAGTTTTGGGTGCCGGTCGGGCGTGTGGACAATGCCTATGGCGATCGCCACTTTTTCTGTGCCTGCACACCGATGGAGGACTATCTCTAGAGAAACATAAAAATTTTGCCGGCAGGGGAACACCCTGCCTAGTTCCTTGGATAAAGTAACTGCGTAGGGAGTACTGGGGTTCTATGTTTAATGCCACCGAAGTCCTGATCAACAATTTTGTGGAGCAGCTCAAGTCCGCCTACCGGCGCACCTACGGCGGCTACAAGCATGATTATGAAGATATTATTGGTTGGGTCGGCAATATGGCCCTCGAAAATATCGCCAACAGCGATGCGTTGTACCACAATGTTGAACACACTATTTTGGTCACCCTCGTCGGACAAGAGATCCTACGGGGCAAGCACATTCGTGAGGGCGGGGTCACTCCGGAGGACTGGCTACACTTTACGATCTCGTTGGTGTGTCATGACATCGGCTACGTCAAGGGCGTGTGCCGCCAAGACACGCCGGAAAAGTATGCCACAGGCAAGGATGGGGAGTTTGTAGAGTTGCCCTACGGAGCCTCCGATGCCAGTTTGACCCCCTACCATGTCAATCGGGCTAAATTGTTCGTGCGGGAGCGGTTTGGGGGACACGGGCTCATTAATGCCGACATTATCTGTCGTAATATCGAGCTTACGCAATTTCCGGTGCCTAAATCCGAGGATTTCCAAGACACTAGCCACTACCCCGGACTGGTGCGATCAGCGGATTTAATTGGGCAGCTAAGCGATCCGCGCTACCTTAAGAAAATTTGTGCCCTGTTCTATGAGTTTGAAGAAACCAAGGTTAACCGCGCTTTAGGCTACCAAAATCCCGGTGACCTGCGGCGCAACTACCCCAAGTTCTATTGGACCAGCGTCTATCCCTATGTCAAAAATGCACTGTATTACCTGTCCCTGACCCAGCAGGGGCAAGAAATCATTGCCCATCTCTATTCCAATGTCTTCGTATTGGAGCACGAGTATTCTCGGCTCGATCTAGAGTTTGTGACCAGTTCTATGAAGTAGGGGTGAGAAATCATCCCCATGACCCTACCTACCATTACCAGTACCCGCAATCCGACAGTGAGCCTGTTGCGATCGCTCGGCTCCAGAACCCAAGACCGCCGCGATCGCCAAATGATGCTCCTCGAGGGGACGCACTTGGTAATGGAAGCCCTAGCCACAGACTATGCCCTGCACCACATCTATTGCCTAGAGGCTTGGTTTGACCAGCACACCCTATCGCCGGAAGTTCCTGTCACCCTAGTTTCGGAGGCGGTTTTAGGGGCGATCGCCACGACAGTTAGTCCCGATGGGGGTTGTGGCGATCGCCGCTTATCCCACCCTCC
>JAAUUH010000156.1 GCA_012031145.1 Oscillatoriales cyanobacterium SM2_2_1
CGGATGCCACACTTCTATGGCTAGGCAACTGCCGACAATCCAGGCATGAAAGGCGATCGCCACCCAGCGCACCTTGACCACTGTGCTAAAAAATTGCACATAGACCAAACTGAGCAGTGGTAGGGCCCCGCGTACACCGCCATTAACCACCCACAACAGGGGCACAATTGCCGTCGTCAGCCCCCAGTGAATTAGGGCTGCCCGTTGGGCTAGCCGATAGAAGCGGCTCGCAATGTAGAGAAAAACAAATAGAATGCCTAGAACAATTGTGGCTAACAGCGGAGCCCCGGACAACTGCAAGTACAAATCGAACCCGTAGGCCACCACGCAAACCCCAAGACCCACCAAGGCATGGAAATGTAGCAGTTGTTCTTCGAGTTCAAACACCTGTCGTGTCCCTAGCAGTCGGTCAATTAGTGATGGCAAAGGGGGTGGGCTATAAACCATGGGAACAGGAGAATTATTTCGATGCATCGACAGGAATATGCAGATTATGCCAGATTGACAATTTTCCCGTACGATCGCCTTAATCTGTTGTCGTACTGTCCATGCCGCTGTTTAGCATCGTCACGCCCTCCTTTCAGCAAGGTCGATTTATCGAGCGCACCCTGCTCAGTGTTTTGCAGCAAACCTTTACGGACTGGGAGTACATCATCTGCGACGGACTGAGTACCGATGAAACCCACCAAATTTTAGAAGCATACCGCAATCAGCCGAGGCTCACAATTCTGCAGGAGCGTGATCGGGGACAATCCGATGCCGTGAACAAGGGCATAATGCACACCGAAGGTGAAATTGTTGGCTGGCTCAACTCCGATGATTGCTATTTTCCAGAGACCTTAAACCGAGTCGCCCAAATCTTTAGAAGCCATCCCCACGTTCAGGTGGTCTACGGTGATGCTGACTACGTGGATGTGGGCGATCGCCCCTTAGAACCCTATCCCACTGCCCCCTGGAGCTACGAGCGCCTCAAGGAGGAGTGTTTTTTGTGCCAACCCGCGGTTTTTTTTCGTCGCGAACTAATCCAGCGCCACGGCATGCTCAACCCCGATCTGTGCTACTGCCTTGACTACGAACTATGGCTACGTCTCGGGCGGCACACTGAGTTTTACTACTTGCCGGAAAAACTTGCTACCTCCCGGATGTATGGCGACAACAAAACCCTGGGTCAACGGGCGATCGCCACTATGAAATCAATCAAATGCTTAAACAGCACCTTGGCTTCGTTCCTGACCCTTGGCTGCTGCGCTATGCCCGCGTCGCCGTAGAACCCATGACTGCCGAGCAGCACCTTGCGAACCTGCACAACCGCCCCTTCCCCATCCAACAGTGGGCCGTGACCGTAGACTTTGTCCGCACAGTGCTTTGGGCCTATTGGCACTGGCAAAAAGTCCCCGATCTGCGCCGCATTTATGCCACGGTAGCCCCCAAAGCCCACCAATGGTGGTTTACTCCGTCGGTGCCATCAGTATCGTCACCATCAGAATCCCAAACCCCAAACTAATGCACACATCCGCCACATTGAAAACTGGAAACCGCACTAACCGCAGGTCAAAAAAATCAATTACATAGCCGTGGTAGAAACGATCAAATCCATTTCCCGCTGCTCCCGCCAAAATTAATCCAAAGGACACCTGCTCCCACGGGCTAAGCCGAGGATGGCGTAAAACCCACCCCACAATGCCAAAGCTAGCGAAGAGGGAAATCCAGCGCAACCAATGGGACTGTCCCGCCAAAATCCCCCAGGCTGCTCCATCATTAACCCTATAGGTGAGGTGAAACACTTCTGTCCACAGGGCGATCGTATCCACCCGGCTCAACTGGGTCATCGCCAACCACTTAGTGACTTGATCGCAGATGAGTCCCGCTGCCGCTGTCCACCAAAAAAAATGTTGTCGCCGCACCCTAGGAGCCCTGGATTACCCCTAACCATGCCAAAAGCCCCTTGCCAGTGACAAACTCAATCACAACCGCCAACAGGAAGCCAATCATGGCCGCACGACCGTTGAGACGCTCAGCATAAGTATTAAAACCAAAGGCAGGGTCAACAGCTTTAGGAGATTGGGTTGGCTCAGTCATGGTGAAAATTCTGGAAGTTCAACCATGAATTATAGGCGACGACGCCAATTATGGGAATTTCAAAGCCACCTTTGGTGGTCTGACCTAGGGAGCGGTAGTCGCCGCATTGTGCCAACCATCTCAGAAACCTTAAGTTTTGTTTTGCAATTTTCCCTTTCATGGTCTTGTAGAGTGATGCTATCAATTGAAATAGAGGCGTAAATAAACAGGGAGTGCCCATTGGAATTATTAAGGTTATGAATTCTGTATAAAAAGGGTGTTATCTACGAATACTCCCTTGGGGCGGAGCGTCAAAAGTTGAACTTAATGATTGGGTAAGGTCTAGAAATATCCTACCTAAAGAACTTGATGCAAGGAAAGCATACTGGCAGGAATGCCAGAGATCCATCAAGGGGATAAATTTAATTTGGTGGTATGGTTACTGGTCGATAGATCTGGGGACAATGGGAAATGGAAAACCTCAAGGAAAAAATTTTAGTGGTCGATGACGAAGCGAGTATTCGCCGTATCTTGGAAACACGACTGTCAATGATTGGTTATGAGGTGGTCACGGCGGCGGATGGGGAAGAGGCCCTAGAAGCATTTCGCAAGGAGGTTCCTGACCTAGTGGTGTTGGATGTCATGATGCCGAAGCTGGATGGCTATGGCGTCTGCCAAGAGTTGCGTAAAGAATCGGACATTCCGATCATTATGCTGACTGCCCTAGGGGATGTGGCGGATCGAATTACGGGGCTGGAACTGGGAGCGGATGACTATGTGGTCAAGCCCTTTTCGCCCAAGGAGTTGGAGGCAAGGATTCGGTCGGTGTTACGGCGTTTTGACCGCAATGGCACGGCAGGAATTCCCAGCTCTGGGGTGATTCAAATCAATGCCATCCGGATCGATACCAATAAGCGTCAGGTCTATAAGGGGGATGAGCGGATCCGGCTGACGGGGATGGAGTTTAGTCTGCTGGAGTTATTGGTGGGGCGATCAGGGGAGGCCTTCTCGCGCGGTGAAATTTTGCAGGAAGTGTGGGGCTACACACCGGAGCGCCATGTGGATACGCGGGTCGTGGATGTGCATATTTCTCGTCTAAGAGCCAAGTTAGAAGAGGATCCCAGCAACCCAGAGCTAATTTTGACAGCCCGGGGGACAGGATATTTGTTCCAGCGCATTATTGACACGCCCCTAGCCGAAGCCTAGCGGTGGAGGAGCGGTACTGCCTGTCTTTGGGATGTCCACAGCCAGTCAGTTTTGGGGGGTTTCGATTCTGTCCTGAATGTGGGCACCTATTGCGGCTGCGCGATCGCTTCATACCCCATCGGATGTTAGGACAGGGAGGATTTGGGCGCACGGTATTGGCGACGGATTTAGATCGGCCGTCCCATCCTCTGTGTGTGATTAAGCAGTTTTTGCCGTTGAATGGCAATCGGGAGCAAGCACTGAAAGCCAGGGAATTGTTTGCCCGTGAAGCCAAACTATTGGAGCAATTGGGAGATCATCCCCAAATTCCCCGCCTTTATGCCTATTTTGAGCAGGAGGACGGGCCCTATTTGGTGCAGGAGTATGTGGCAGGGAGGCATTTAGGAGCGGAGCTAGCCCAAGAGGGCGCATTTTCGGCAGCGGCGATACTGGCAGTATTGCGGGGAATTTTGCCGGTGCTGGCGTTTCTCCATAACCGTGGGGTAATCCATCGCGATGTGAAGCCGGAAAATATCATCCGTCGGGCAGGGGATGGGACGCTGATCTTGGTGGATTTTGGTGCGGGCAAGGAGGAGGTAAGCTCAGAGGTGATCGCCACCCGGGTAGGCACGCCCCAGTTTGCGGCTCCAGAGCAACTGATGGGTCGCCCGGTGCCCGCTAGTGATCTTTATGCCCTAGGGGTGACATGTATTCACCTGTGGACAGGGTGTGGGCCAGCAGAGCTGTTTGATGCCTATAGCGGACAGTGGGTATGGCGGTGCGCCTTGAAGGATGGATTTGACCCTCGCCTA
Source organism: Oscillatoriales cyanobacterium SM2_2_1 (assembly GCA_012031145.1). Classification (GTDB taxonomy): domain Bacteria; phylum Cyanobacteriota; class Cyanobacteriia; order Pseudanabaenales; family Pseudanabaenaceae; genus UBA999. The sequence continues at coordinate 4,056 of JAAUUH010000156.1, forward strand.
GGGGCGGTTGTGGATCGGTTGTTGCACGGGCCATTGCAGTTGCGCTATGCCTCGGCGGCAGCGGTGTTAGGGGATCTGATGTCGGTGTCCGTAGCACCCCCGTGTTCCCATGACGGGCTCACAGTATCATCGGAGTCCGATGACTATGCCCGCTTAGTGGCGTTAATGGATGGGGATTTGTGGCAGGAGGCCGATCACTTGACTTGGGATCTGCTGTGCACGGCGGCGGCTAAGGTGGTGGGGAGTTACCTGTTTGTGGCGGATGTGGCGGTAATTCCCTGTGCTATCTGGCTACGGCTGGATCGGTTGTGGCGATCGCATAGTGGAGAGCGGTTCGGTTGGTCGGTACGCCAGGAAATTTTTGAGTCAGTAGGGCGAAATTACGGTCAGTTGTGTTGGCAGATTGGTTGGCGACAGCGCTCTGCGGCAGGGCGATCCATGTGGCTGTCGGGCGATCACCTCAACTATGACCGCTCGGCACCCCGGGGACATTTGCCTTGGATCAATGGGTTTTACGGCCATGAAGGCGCTTGCGGCGAGCAAGATCTTATGGTTACCCTGGGCGATCGCCTCATTCAATGTTTGAAGCAGCAGGGATAGGGAACTAAAAGTAGGTGACCCGGGCATCTAGCCCCTGTTGCCGCATGGTGTTGCTCAGGGTTTCGGCACTGGCGCGGTCAGCATAGCGGCGAACTTCGATATAGGGGCCACGGCTTGAGCTGCGAATCTCAGCACTGGGTGCCAAGGTGCGAACCCGCTGCAGCATAACTGGGGCAGTACTGGGCACAATCACCACATACCGGCCCTCCTCGACATTGGACGGATTTGGTTTGCCGGTGGACTGATGACGGCAGCCTTGGGAGGTTGGCAGTGGGGTAATGGGAGGTGGGGCGGTTAATCTCAATCGCCGTGGGGGATTCCGG
>JAAUUH010000157.1 GCA_012031145.1 Oscillatoriales cyanobacterium SM2_2_1
CTAAGCTATTTACGGCTATAAGGAGCTTCGGCTCCTTTTTTGATCAAAATTTTGGGTAGTCGACTATGCTCTTCACCGAACGTTTTCTGCCTTTGCTGCCTTTTTTTTGCCTTGGCGATTATCCTTGAAGGTTTTCTTTTAGCCCGATCGCCCCGACGGCGCTTTTCCATGGGTGAAAGTTTGGCTTCCTTCGGGGTGGCGATCGGCAGTTTTACGAGCAATGCCATCAGTAAGGCGCTAGTGGTTCCGGCGATCTTCTGGGTCTGGGAGCACCGCCTAGGGACGATTCCCCTGGATACGCCTTGGGGAATTATTCTGTTGTTCCTGGGAACGGAATTTTTTTACTACTGGCACCACCGGGCTTCCCACCGTATCCGCTGGTTCTGGCTTAGCCACTCTGTGCATCACTCCGGCGAATATTTCAATCTGTCGGTGGCCTATCGTCTAGGCTGGTTTAGTAGCTTAACTGGGGCCTTTGTGCTGTTTTTGCCCCTCAATTGGCTGGGGTTCCATCCCCTCGCAGTGGGTGCTACCCTCGGGCTCAACCTGCTCTATCAATTTTGGATCCATACCGAGCTGGTTCCATCCCTTGGCTGGGGAGAGTGGGTGCTGAATACCCCCAAGCACCATCGTCTCCACCATGCCGCCAATCCCGAATATATTGACCGCAACTATGGTGGTGTGTTGATTATTTTTGATCGGTTGTTTGGCACCCTAGCCACAGAGCGCCCCCATGTTCCTGTGCGCTATGGACTCACCCGTCCAGTTGGTTCCTATAACCCGCTCCGGATTGCCGCCCATGAATGGTTGCTGCTCTGTAATGATGCTCGGCATTTACCCCAATGGGGCGATCGCCTGAAGTTACTGTGGATGCCGCCGGAATGGAGCCTGCGACTTAAGACGACAGGTATAACGACAGATACAGCGCCCGCACGGGTTAAACCGTGAGCCAACGAATGTTTGGGGAACCGAAGAGTTGGGGCGAAATCCACTCCTGTTGTTTCCGAGAACTCCTAAGACCATGGCCGTTTCACCGCCTATAATCAGGGAGCCGCTTCGATTGAGCCATTGTCCTTTACCTTTGCGATCGCCTCTGACCTGCACATTACTCTGCCGGAGACGGTTTGGGAGCATCCCCAGCGGTTCCATTTGGTGGAATTTAGCATTGCGGCCTTCGAGGCGGTGCTGGCAGATTTGGCGAACCTACCCCTAGATTGTTTGCTATTGCCGGGAGATCTCACCCAACACGGAGAGTCCGCCAACCATCGCTGGCTAGCCCAACGGTTACGGCAATTACCCTACCCCACCTATGTGATTCCAGGCAACCACGATGTGCTATGTCCCGCTCAGTGGACAGAGTTTGCCACGGTGTACGAACCCTTTGGGCTCAGCTATAGTGACCCGGCGCGGCTATATTACGCCGTGGATCTGACGCCCGAAGTTCGGCTGATTGCCCTGAACTCAAACCAATACGATGCTGGTGGCGGCATCTACGGAGCGGTAGACGAATCTCAATTAATGTGGCTAGAGCAGACCCTTCGAGAACACTCGTCAGCGTTAACAATGGTGATGATTCACCACTGTGTCCTAGAGCATTTCCCGGGGCATCAAGGCGGGTTTGGGTATCGCTACTTGCTACACAACGGCGATCGCCTCTGTCAGTTACTCCAACAATACGGGGTGCAGCTAATTTTTAGTGGGCACTTGCACGTCCAGGATGTAGCGCAGTGCGATCGCACGGGGGTCTATGACATTGGCACAGGGTCGCTGGTCAGTTATCCCCATCCCTACCGCCTGTGTCAATACAATGGGCGGCAGCTTAGCATTGCCACCCGCCACATCACTTCGGTGCCAGAATGCCCCAACTTAAAAGAATTTGCCCGGGAATGGATGGGTGATCGCTCGATGCCCTTTGTCCTCAGGATGCTTTCCCAGCGACTACCGGGGGTAGATTTCAGCCCATGGCATCAACAGTTGCGTTATTTTTGGGCGGCGATCGCCGCTGGTGATGCAGATTTTCAGTTTCCAGAGTTACCAGATCAGGTCAGAATATATTTGGAGTCCTTTGGCGATCGCCCACCTGCTGACAACCACCTTACTCTGACCCTATGGAACTAAGACCAGTGGCCGAACTGCTGGCCGCCCTCAAAAGTGATGATGACGCCGTCCGCACCCAGGCGACGGAGGAACTTTGGCAGCATTGGTTTATGCAAAAGGGGGTAGTAGGACTAGAGCAACTCAACCGCAGTCAAGCCCTCCTAGAATCGGGAGACACCCAAGCCGCCCAACAGCTCCTGAATGAGGTGATCCGCGATCAGCCAGACTTTGTGGAAGCTTGGAACCGCCGTGCGGTTCTGTATTACAGTTTGGGGGAATATCGCCGGGCAATTCAGGACTGTCGTATGGTGTTGAAGTTGGCTCCTTACCATTTTGGGGCTGCCCACGGTATGGGCCTGTGCCATGCCGCCCTAGGCAGTTATTTGGAAGCCATCAAAGCATTTCGCATTGCCCTAGAGGTTCAACCCCATGCGTTGATCAACCAGAAATTAATTCTCGAGTGCACGGCGATGCTGACTTGAGAATCCCTCGGATTGCGGGTGCGGGGCAGCGTTATCAATCTTAAAATCACTTAACGTTCAAAATTTTTTGGTTGGTTTGCCATGCTGTCATCGACCCTTTGCCTGCTATTTTGCATAGGGATGCTGTTTTGGACCAGTCTTTCGACGCAGTTGCCCGTGATTCCCCTATACGTCCAAAGTTTGGGCGGCGACACCCAGGCCGTGGGTGTGGTGATGGGAGCCTTTGCCATTGGCCTGTTGTTGTGTCGCTCACTATTGGGGCGACTGTCCGATCAGCGAGGTCGGCGGCTGGTGTTGCAAATTGGGCTGGTGGTGGGATTGGTGATGCCTCTGTATTATGCCCAAGTGGCTGAAGTGCCCCTGCTGCTGTTGGGGCGGGCGGTGCATGGCATCAGTGTGGCGGCCTTTGCTACGGGCTACGGGGCACTGGTGGCGGATTTGGCCCCCCTAGAACGGCGGGCATCGATCATTGGCTACATGAGTATGGTGAACCCGATGGGGTTGGCGGTGGGTTCAACCCTAGGGGGCTGGATGGAACAAGTTTTAGGCTTTAGCAATGTGTTTCGCGGCGCGGCCGTTTTGGCGATGCTGGGGTTGCTCCTGACCCTGAGACTGCCGGTTTCTCGTCCAGAGTGGGGCTCTCGCCCGGCGGGCTCCCCCTCTTTTTTTGAGGTGCTATGGCAGCAGCGGGTACGGACTCTGGCATTGGTACTGTTTATGATTGGTATGATCTTTGGCAACCTCAGTGCTTTTTTGCCCTTGGCTGTCAAAAATTCGCGTCTGGATTTCAATCCCGGATTGTTTTACCTCATGGCGGCGATCGCTGGGGTAGTTATGCGATTAGCAACGGCCAAACTGGGCGATCGCTTCGGGCGGGGGCTATTTGTCAGTGCGGGACTATGCTTCTACGTAGCATCAATGGTGGTTTTATTTTACGCCCGCACGGTTCCAGAATTTTTGATCGCTGGGTCATTGGAGGGCATGGGGGCTGGAATCGCACTGCCGGCCATCATGGCCCTGATTGCTGATCGCAGTTGCCGTAACGAGCGGGGGCAGATGTTTGGCCTGTCCTGGATGGGATTCGATCTGGGACTGGCTGTGGCAGCACCGACGATGGGAGGGTTAATTCGCTGGATTGGCTTGGCCCACGGTTTTTTGCTGATGGCTGGATTAGGGCTTGCGGGCTTGATCCTGTTTTGCACCCAATCTAATGCGGATTGGCGGCGATCGCTCCAGTTTGCTGCCGGTCGCGGTAAAGATATTTATGCCTTGGAGGGAACTGCTACTTTGGGAGGGTAAGCCACTGCTCAAAGGGGGGCAGGGACTGCCAGAGTTTTATGATTTCTGACGCTGCCAAGATTTGGGAATCGGGGGTCGTCATGGTCAGCCAGAGGCAGCGCCAGTCCCGCAACTCCTGGGTGCCGATCGCCCAGGACAGCCAGCGAGCAGGGGTAAGGGCAGCTCGGCGATTTTGGGCGAAGCGCTCGGCGGTTGCCGTAATGCTTTGATCGGGCGAAAGACAGGCAGTGATATGGTTTTGTCCTTGATCGGCAAAGTATCCGTATTCTACTTGGGCAGTGGCGATAATCTTGATGCCCACTGGCTTTACCCGCTGCCATAGGGCGATGACATCACCCCGACTGTTGGGCATGTAGGTCGCTGTGAGGGAAAGGGATTGATACCCTTTTTGGTAGGTTGCAGTGACTTGGGTGTCTTGTTGAGTTCCTACGTCAACCCGCTGCCACTGGGCGATCACCTGCGGCGGGGTCACTGCGGGGGTAGGAGTTGCAGAAAAGACCGGAGCCACCAATCTCAGGGCGATCGCTACTGCCACGACGATCAAAAAACTAATCTTCCACAGGGGTTTGATCACGCTCCCTCCGATAATACATCCAGCCCGCCACCAATCCAAAAGCCACGATCGCCACCGTTGAGCACAGTTCCGCACCCCCCCCCTGATGCCAAAAATAAAAATCTGCCGCTTGGGCCGGCTCTGACAAAACCGCCAAGAGGCACAGCCGTATGCCATTGACACCAAAGGCAATGCCTAGAGCCGCGATCACTAGCCCCAGCCCCTGACTCCAGGATAAATTCACCACCAAAGCCCAACCCATTGCCAACTTCCCTAGGAGCCATAGCGGAATCAAGCTAGAACACCCGCTATCAATTTCGATTGCCCCATGGGACAGGGACAGCACCACCCCCGATCGCACCGACTCGATCCCCACAAACCCCAGTAAACCTTGGGTAATTAGGGCATCTAGGACCTGGAATGGCCCCATCACCCCCATAAACTCGAGCACCGGCACCAAGGGAATCCCCGTCAGAAATAGGCACCCTAGGGCCACCCGCGCCCGCCCCAAGCCCGCCCACC
>JAAUUH010000158.1 GCA_012031145.1 Oscillatoriales cyanobacterium SM2_2_1
CGGCAGATATTCACTCCAGTGGGACAAGATAAGCTTGGCTTTTGGGCTGTTGGTAAGGGTCGCGCTGCGCTCAATCAGTTCGTGCAGTTGCTTTTGCCCGGCGATCGCCGTTACCCGCTGCACCCGCAGATTTTCTTGGCTCAGTCGCTCTTTGAACAGATCATCCTCATCTAGGAAGTAGGCCAGACCACCCGTCATCCCAGCGCCCACATTGCGACCGCAGGCTCCTAAGACCACAATTACGCCACCGGTCATGTATTCACAGCAGTGATCCCCTGTACCTTCAACCACGGCCTTAGCCCCGGAATTCCGCACACCAAACCGCTCCCCGGCACAACCGTTAACCACCATCACCCCTCCGGTAGCCCCGTAAAGGCAGGTGTTTCCCACGATCACATTACGTGCCGGGTCATAGGGGGCTGCCATCGGCGGCCGAATAGCAATGACCCCACCGTTCATACCCTTGCCCACATAATCGTTGGCCTCGCCGATGAGGGTGAGGTGTAATCCGGCAATATTGAATACGCCAAAGCTTTGCCCTGCTGCTCCGTGGAACTCAAGGTGCAGGGGGTTGGCCAATCCAGCATTGCCATAGTGTTTGGCGATCGCCCCAGAAATCCGCCCCCCCACCGAACGATCCGTGGTGCGAATTGCATAGGTGCGATGAAATTCTACCTGCTGGGCGATCGCCTCAGAACAGTCCGATAGAATCTGGTCATCCAACACCGAGCCATTGCTGTGGGCAGTTTCACTATGGTGCAACCAGGTGCGATTGTCCCGTGTATCCGGTAGGTGGGTCAGTACGGTGACATCTAGCTGCTGGGCGTCTAGTTTCACCAGTGTCACGTCCTGACGTCGCACCAGCAGGTCTGAGCGCCCAATAATTTCTGAGATGTGACGATAGCCCAATTGTGCTAAAAGCTGCCGTACCTCCTCAGCCACAAAAAACAGAAAATTCACCACATGCTCCGGCGTGCCGGGAAATCGCTTGCGGTACTGCTCCATTTGGGAGGTGACCCCCACCGGACACTTGTTGGTGTGGCACACCCGGGCCATGATGCAGCCCTCGGCAATCATGGCCGCCGTACCAAAGCCATATTCTTCACCACCGAGCAGGGCGGCCATCACCACATCCCAGCCAGTTTTGAAGCCACCATCGACGCGCAACAAAACGCGATCGCGCAATTGGTTAATCATCAGCACTTGGTGCACCTCGGATAACCCCAGTTCCCAAGACACCCCAGCGTGCTTAATAGAACTAAGGGGGGAGGCTCCAGTGCCGCCGTCATGCCCCGAGATCTGAATGACATCGGCGTTAGCTTTGGCTACGCCCGCCGCCACCGTACCAATTCCCACCTCGGAGACCAGCTTCACCGAAACTTTGGCTTGGGGGTTGATTTGGTGCAAATCGTAAATCAGTTGGGCCAGATCCTCAATTGAGTAAATATCGTGGTGCGGTGGTGGTGAAATTAGCTGCACTCCCGGTTTGGAGTTGCGCAGCAGGGCAATGTAGTCCGAAACCTTAGCAGCGGGGAGTTGTCCCCCTTCGCCGGGCTTTGCCCCCTGGGACACCTTGATCTCCAACTGACGGGCACCAGCAAGATAGGAAGGCGTCACCCCAAACCGCCCCGAGGCAATTTGCTTGATCGCCGAGTTGGCACTGTCCCCGTTCCGTAACCCCTTGAGGTGGGGAAAAGTGGGAGAGATTCCCTGCTCATCTACATCATGGAGGGTTTGCTCCCGCAGAGGATCTTCACCGCCCTCACCACAGTTAGACTTGCCGCCGATGCGATTCATCGCCACCGCCAGTACCTCATGGGCTTCGCGGCTCAATGCTCCTAAGGACATTGCCCCAGTACAAAACCGCTTGACAATCTCGGTTGCAGATTCCACATCATCGAGGGAGATCGATGGGCGATCGCCCCGTAGGGTTAACAGGTCACGCAGCGCCGTTGGTGTGCGGGTTTCCAGTTGCTGGCGGTAGAGGTCATAGTGGTTGTAATGGGCGGCTATGGTGGCGGAATCGGGTATAGAACCCTCATTATTGAAGGCTCGCACGGCTTGGTGGAGGGCCTTGGCCATTTCCGGGCTGTTCATGTGATATTCGCCGCCAGTGCGGTATTGAACAAAGCCCTGATTTTCCAATTTCCGAAGCTGCAATTCTGGGAATGCCTGCTGATGAAAGTGACGCATTTCCCGCTCTAGATCCCCTAGGGTCATGCCGCCTATGCGGGATACTGTTCCTTGGAAGCAGCGCTCAATTACATCTTGGGCAATGCCGATTGCCTCAAAAATTTGGGCTCCGGAATAGCTCGACAACAGGGAAATACCCATCTTGGATAAAATCTTGAGCAATCCCGCTTCCACGGCTTGCACGTAACGCTGTTGGGTCTGTTCGATGGTCGTTGCCGGGAGCTTACCCTGCTGGATTTGGGTTTGGGTCTTGGGTTTTTCCCGCCACTGGCGAGCAGTCTCAAGGGCCAAATAGGGGCAGACCGCACTGGCACCATAGCCAATCAAACAGGCAAAGTGGTGGGTGCTCCAGCACTGAGCCGTATCAACAATGATGGAAGCCTGCATCCGCAGCCCTTCACGGATCAACTGGTGATGCACTGCACCGACGGCCAGCAATGCTGGAATGTAGACGTGATCGCTGTCGGGTAGGCGATCACTCAAAATGAGAAGTTGCACTCCTTGGCGCACTCGCTGGGCTACCTGCTCCCCGAGGCGCTGCAGGGCAACTTCCATGCCTAGGGCTGGTTCATAGACCAAGGGAAAGGTGGCACTGGGAAAGTCACTTTGGGCGATCGCCGTCAAATCCGCTTCATTAAGAACGGGGGAAGACAGCTTGTATTGCTTGGCGGCAATACCCTGAACTTCCAGTAGGTTTGACCGCCGACCAAGATATACAGAAAGAGACATCACGGTGCCTTCCCGTAGGGGATCGATCGGAGGATTGGTCACCTGGGCGAAGCGCTGTTTGAAGTAGTCATAGACCAAGTGCGGACGCTGGGACAAGACCGCCAAGGGCGCATCATCCCCCATGCAAAAGACCGGCTCTTTGCCATCCCTGGCCATAGCTTCGATGATCATCTCCACATCTTCGGCGGTGTAGCCAAAGCAAGTTTGTGCCTGGGTTAGCTGCGCCTCATCATTGGCGGTAGTCGAGGCGTAGGGTTGGCGTTGATGCTGTTGACGATAGGCCCGCACCCACTCTCCGTAGGGGTGCTGACGGGCAACGCGCTCTTTAATCTGCCAATTGTGCAAAATTTCTTGACGCTCTAGGTCAACGGCGATCGCCTGACCGGGCCCCAAACGCCCTTTTTCCACCACATCCGCTTCTGGAATCAGCACCGTTCCTGCTTCGGAGCCGACCACCACCAGCCCATCTCGGGTGATGACATAGCGGGCGGGACGTAGACCATTGCGGTCTAAAACTGCCCCGACGGTATCCCCATCGCTGAATGCTAAGAGGGCCGGCCCATCCCAAGCCTCCTGCAGTCCACTGTAGTATTCATAAAAGTCAGCGATTTCGGGACGATGCTTGAGTTCCGGCTGTTGCTCGTAGGCTTCGGGCACCAGCATCATCATCGTTTCCAGGGGGCTAAAACCAGTTTCGACCAGGAGCTCAACGGCATGATCCAGACTGGCGGAATCACTCTCGTTAGGCTTCAGCAGCGGAATCAGTTGGGCTAGGCGATCGCCCCAGTTGGGATGCTTGAAGTCGTCTTGACGAGCCAAAAACCAATTGATATTCCCCAGAATAGTGTTGATCTCCCCGTTATGTCCCAATAGGCGCATGGGTTGGGCAAGGGGCCACTTGGGCATAGTATTGGTACTAAACCGACGATGGTACAGGGCAAAGCGGGTGACATAGGCTGGCTGTTGCAGATCCAGGTAAAATGGCGCTAAGGATTCGGACTGCACCATGCCCTTATAGACAATGGTGCGGCACGAAAATGAGGCAATGTAAAAATCTGAGTGCCATTCAGGATAGAGCCGCTCCAACTCCAGCTTGACCCGGCGGCGCACCAAATAAACCCGCCGTTGGCGGTCGGCAACGGAGAGGTTATCATCACCGGAAAGTAACAACTGCTCAATGAGGGGCTGATTGTCCCGCGCCTGCCGCCCCAGAACTGCGGGGTTGACAGGAACGGATCGCCACCCCAAAACCCGAAAGCCTTCATCTACTGCAATCTGCTCACATATTTGTCGGCAAAGATGGGCCCGCTCAGCTTCGATAGGTAAAAAAATCATTCCCACGGCCCCACAGCTTGGGTTAAGCTGCGGCACCTGCTGCTGAAGTAATTGCCAAGGGATAGCGGTCATCACCCCAGCACCATCTCCAGAAACACGGTCGGCACTACACCCTCCCCGGTGCTCCATACAGGTCAATGACTCCAAAGCCAATTTGAGAACCCGATGGCTAGCTTGTCCATGGCGGTCAGCTAGAAAACCAACGCCACAGGCATCATGTTCTTCTACCAGCCATGAAGGGGCAGTCAGTGCCGAGGATTTTTTTGTCATGGGAACTTCCATTACCGCGAAAGAGGATAATTAATCTAATTGAGTAAGCTGGTTGTAAGCAAATTTTCAGAATGCTAGCGGAAGAACCGTGACCCTAAGCACTTCTGCCACCTAGTTTGACTTAGGTATCGCTATTGTACGCGATGATTCTGCGGCTGGGGTATGGGGAATCGTAATAAATCTTATCATTTCTTGACGCCTGCCTTCCCCGGGAGCCTTCGGCGCGTTATCAGTTTAATTTAGAAGCCTGCCCGTAAAATTGACGGGCTAGGTGGCTGCCCCCGTGTGGAAGCATTTGACAGCAATTTGACAGTTGAATTTTGACAGTCATAGCTATCTCGAATAGGTTCGGACATCGAAGGAATGGGGGGTTTGGGGCTGCGCCATGCCAGGGGTTTTACCCCTGCACCACG
>JAAUUH010000042.1 GCA_012031145.1 Oscillatoriales cyanobacterium SM2_2_1
CGCTGACCTAGGGTCTTTTATGGCAACCTACCATTTGTTGCTGCTAGCCAGCATTTTCTGTGTCAGGAAGAACGCGCGCCCCTGCAAGAAACCTTGGCGGAACGACGACGAAACTATCGCGATCGCGGCAAGGAGATAGATTTTTGGTTTCTTGCGCATGCCACTTTTTTGGAGCGTCAAGAGTTGGCAGTGGTGCGAACCCAATGTTCCCAACCAGCCGCCGCCGTTATATCCACTGACCCCATCTTCATCCGTTGGCTTAAGTTGCGCCTAGAGTTTGTGGTGATGGGTAGCTTCGAGAGTGAGGCGCTGCCGGAGGGGTGCGCTGAATCATAATCTCGCCGCTATGGTTGGCGTTCTGTCTGTTTTGGAGGGGTAATGGTGAAGAGAGGCTCATGATCACCGCCCTTCTTCGCTTGGTATCTGCGATCGCAAGAGGCTTGCATTAAGTCCGCATTATGGAGCTTCTTCTCTCTTCTCGACTATGGGTAAGCAAATAGTTATAGCTATTTCAGATTTATTTGAGACAATCTCGCCCCCAGCCCCTCTCCCATAAAGGGCGAGAGGAGTGATAGTACTCAAAACAACTGCAATTGTGCCGCTCTTAATTAACATTGACTATAGATATGAACGGTTCCCGAATCGTGTGGACTGTGCCTAAACGGGCGTTATTAACCGACGCCAGAACAAAGGGGCGGAAGTCCTCGGCGGTTTTGCAGGATTCACTCGATCAGTCACATATATAGCTATAACTTGGTTAGGACGGGGTGCAGGGGTGAGACCCCTAGCTGGGGGCGCAGCCCCCCTTTTCCTTCGATGTCCGAACCTACCCGAATATAGCTATACCTGAAAAGTACGTGGTAAAGGATACTCCTACCCATGCCTGAGGCTGCGGAGGGCGACCAATAGTTCGCTATCTTCTCGCTTAAAAACAGGTAACAACTCAATGTGGCGGTAGCGAATGACACCTTGCATATCGATGATGAAATAGGCGCGACGACTGCCAAAAAGACTGGCAACCCCGTAGGCCCGGCTGACATTTTGGTCGCGATCGCTCAGGAGGGGAAACTCAAGACCCAGCTTTTTAGAGAACCGGATGTGCTTTTCAATGGGGTCGGTGCTGATGCCAAGGATTTCGGCTCCTAATTCCCGGAATTTCGTCCAATCATCGGCAAAACACTGCATCTCACTGGTGCAGACGGGTGAAAAATCCCCTGGATAGAAGGCCAGCACCACATTGACTTTGCCGCGATAGCAACTGAGGGTAATGTCGCCGCGATCGCTAGGTAGGGTGAAGTCGGGTGCAGCCTGACCAATCTGGGGACTCATGGGGAACGCTCACTGTTTTTAACTGTTTTGATTTTAGCAAGGGCCGGACGCTAACCCTGAGTCCCTCGAAATAATCCCCGAGGACGAAAGAGGAGTACCAAAATCATGATCAATAGCCCCACCCCGAGTTTGTAATCTGTGCTGAGGCAATATTGGGCCAAGGAGCCAAGGCTAGCCGGACAAACGGTGGACACTTCTTGGGCAACACCAACAATCAGAGCTCCGGCGATCGCCCCATAGGGATTGCCAATCCCACCCAGAATGGTGGCGGCAAAAATCGGCAAAATTAAGAGCCAGCCCATGTTTGGACGGATGGTGGTGATTAGGCCCAGTAGCTCCCCTGATAAGGCCGCCAAGGCTCCAGTGACCAGCCAAGTGATGATTGTCACCATAGCCACCGGAATGCCACTGATACGGGACAGTTCGGGGCTATCGGCAACGGCCCGCATCGCCCGGCCAATTTTGGTTTTTTGTAATAGCAGATAAACTGCTGCCACAGCCACCAGGGCGATCGCCATGGCCCACAAGCGGCTAGATGTAATCAGTACCAGATCTCCTAGGGCGATCGCTGGGGATACTGACAGGTCGAAACGCTGGGGCGACACCCCCCAGATCAAAATCAACCCGTTTCGCAGCACCAAGGCCAAGCCAATAGACGCAATCATCAGGGTGGTCGGGGTAGCCCGCCGCGATCGCAGCGGGGCCCAAAGCAGAGCATCGCAGATAAGGGTCACTGCCATGGTGCCCAGTACGCCCATGGCAGCCGCTAGGGGCAGCGGCCAGTTCAATCCCCCATTGGCAGCCAGAGTTAGATAGGCCCCCACTGTTAGCAGATCGCCATGGGCAAAATTTGCCAGCCGCAGAATGCCGTAGCTGAGGGTTAACCCAATCGCCCCGAGGGCAATCACAGACCCAAAGGCCAGCCCATCAACCCCGGCTTGCAACAGTGCCACTACCCAATCCATCAGCCCCCTACCAATTGCGTCACCAGTGCCGTTAGATCCACTGCCGTTGTGTCAACCCGTACCAGGTGGGATCGCTCAAGTTCTGTAAAGTCCTCGAAAAGTTCCTGTTGCCGTTGCAGCAGATCTACCGTCGCGTCGGCCACATCCTCATCCGTTGCTGCCCGAGCAACCAACCGCTCCTGCAGTACTGTCGTCGGTGCATGACAATAGATGATCGTCACCGGAAGATCCGCCGCTGCCGCCAAAACGGCTGCCCGCCGCGCCACCCGGTCATACTTGGCGTCTAGAATCACAGTGAAGCCAGCTCGGGCCAAGGTGACCCCGTAGGACAGCACCTGGTCGTAGGTCTTTTCCGTCATTGTTGGGCTATAAAGTGCCGTGTCACCGCGCGATCGCAACGGTAGTCCAGCCAAGTGCTTGCGCACCGCATCGGAGCGAATCTGAATCGCCTCTAGCACCCGACTAAGCTGCCGACCCAGAGTGCTCTTTCCGGTTCCCGAAACCCCGGACATGACAATAATTCGTCCCGACGGCAACCGGGTATACTGCCATGCCAAACGGAAGTACGCGATGGCTTCCGTTATAGCTGCTGATCGCACCTCAACGGGCACATTGGGATCATCTAATAAAAAGGATGTCACCTTCGCTCGGACATAGGCGCGCATGCTCAAAAACAACGGCAGCAAGACAGCTCCGCCATAGTCCCCCGTCTGCTCGAGATAGGTGTTGAGAAACTCATTGCCCAGATCGCGGCGATCGCGGAATTGCAGATCCATGAGCAAAAACGCTGCATCGTACAGTACGTCCGTATTCCGAAACGGCTCATTAAACTCGATGCAATCAAAAATCTGCACCAAACCCCGATGCAAACAAATATTTTTAAGGTGCAAATCCCCATGACATTCCCGAATCCGTCCCTCGCGCACCCGCCGGGCAAATAGATCCGCCTGCTCCACAAACACACGATTACTAAACTCTTGGGTTTCCCCTAGTTGGGATTCCGTCTGCGTGATCCCCACATATTTTTTTGTCTGGGCATAGTTGTCATCACACACTGCCTTAAGTCCCGCTGCTGTGCCAAAGCTAGCAATGTGCTCATTCGTTAGGGCCTGCTGATGGAAGGCCGCTAATTGCATCCCAATCTCCCGCACCTCCCCATAGCCAAGGGCTCCGGCTTCAAACAGATGAATCAGTAACTGCGCTTGGTCAAATTCCACCATCTGAACCGCATATTCCACCACTTCCGGACTGTCCTGACCTTCACCAACCTTTGGCACCAGGAAGTAAGCACCCTGGGCGTCCTGACCGATGCCACAGACCCCAAGATATAAACTGGTTGCCAAGCGCTGATTGAGGCGTACCTCTTCTTGGCAGAAAAAGTGACGCTTTTCCAAGGTGGAAAAATCTAAGAACCCAAAATTCATCGGCTTCTTGACTTTGTATGCATAGTCTCCGGTCAGGAGTACATAGGATATATGGGTTTGCAGCAAGGAAATCGGCATCCTTACCGGATGGGGATAAAACTCAGGACGGAGCATCTGCTCAATGAGAGCGGGTAGCGTCATGGCAACGGTACGAAAAGAAACTTATGGTCACAGTACACCATCCCTGTCTTTCCTATCCAGCCTAATCCACCTGCAGAGCAGGGAGCTCAGCTAGGGTCTCTACAAGTGCTTCACGCACCAACGGCACCGTCTCCTGCTCCAGAAGTAGTTGACAGGTACCCATGATCGCCCGCTGCTGTTCCGGCAGCAGGAGGTGCACGCGTGCATAGCAGGTCAATTGACGAATTCCCACCAGTCGTACCGGAGCATCCTCCGCCACAGCCTGTTGAAGCAGGGTTTCTAGGGACAGGGTATGGCGCTGGGCACTCTGTTGCACCAACAGTAAGAAGACTCCAATACTCAGTAGCATTTGCACCAGCAAAGCCACAGACAGCCAGATGTTTCCCGTGGTCACCCCAAGGTGCACCGTGAGATAGGCTCCCAAGACTCCCACCACCCCAGCCAAGGTCGATATCACAAGAGCTCGCTGGGGATGCTGCCACAATCGCTCTCCGTAGGCCCAAATTTTTATCCATGGCCAGGACTGAGCGCCATAGACCAAAAGCAGCAGCACCATGCCCACTGCTGTGGCAATCACCAGTTCCCAGTTCCAAAAGAGCATCACTGCCAACAAAAGCACCGCCCAGACCCAAAGAGGAAAGCCCTTTTCTTGGGTTAATAGCCGGAGCCACGACCGCCAAATTTGCTGCTGTAGGTTGGGCATGGGACGATTGTTAAATGCTGATTAGGAACAAAAAATTAGTGGTCACATTTTAGCGCACCCGCCCAGAAACCGCGATCGCCTTTCGCATGTAGGAACTTATTAACGGATTGACTTCGCTGACAAGATTCGATAACGCAAAAAAATATGATCTCCCTGCTGAATGACAGAGAGCGGCCGCAGGGCGCGCCCCAACCCCTCCCCGCTGCCAATTAGCCCCCGATCGCCGGCCTCACCCACCAGGGTTGGCGCGATCGTCAGGAACAGTTCATCCCCTATCCCCTGCGATAACAGCAGTCGATTAAGACGCGCCCCCCCCTCCGACAGCAGCACATGTACCGCAAATTCGTCTTGCAATTGATTAATCACCTCACCAATAGTTTGGAACCGCCGCACCATCACTCGCGATCGCCAGAACTCCACTTGCCCTAAGGGGGCCGCCGCGCCCAAAAACAGAACAGGGCGCTCACTTTGCCAAAAGGGATGGTCTACTGGCAGATCCCCTGAATTGCTGATAGCCACACCTAAGGGATGGGGCAATTCAAAATGTTCGAGGCGTTCCGGGAGGAGTTCCGGTGCCGTCCGAATGCGAATTGGATCTGCCCGCAGGGTGCCGCCCCCCACTAAAACCCCATCCACCTGGGAGCGCAGTCGCCGCAACAACATCCGATCCGCCACCGAGCTGAGGGAGTCTACCCCTGCTAGGGGCCTGGCAATCCCGTCAAGACTGGTGATGCCATTAAAGATGACATAGGGGCGATCGCCGCGGGGGAAGTTGAGCGCCTCAAAGGTGTAAGGCATTGGATCCGGGCCATGACCGGGGACCATTCTTTGAAACCCTGTGTCTACCATCCCATTCCCGATTTCCATGGGCCAATGCTAGATGCTGTCACCGTTTAGCTGTCACATGCGTTCATGGCGGGAGGTTCAGCCCCTAGCTGTAAAATTGACGGACGCGGTAACGCCTATCCCGCAAGGCTTCTTGCTTGAATTGATGATACGCCCCGAGCTACAATATAATTAAGTTTTGTAAACTTTAGGGAATGTTATGGCATTGCAGCGATCCGTCGTTCTCGGTATTTCTGGCGCATCGGGCATGATCTATGCCGAGCGATCGCTCAAATATTTACTCGCCCAAAACTACCGCGTTGATGTGGTCACCTCCAAGGCCGCTCTTATGGTGTGGCAGCAAGAAGAACTGGGATCGCTGCCGAGTAACCCCCATCGGCAAGAAGAATTTTGGCGCGATCGCACCCAAGAGCATAGCGGTATTCTCACCTGCCACGCTTGGTCCAATGTCGGAGCGTCCATTGCCAGCGGCTCCTTCCCCACCCTAGGTATGATTGTGATCCCGTGCAGTATGGCCACGATTGCCAAAATTGCCCATGGTCTTAGCTCAGACCTTCTGGAACGCACCGCCGATGTTCACATCAAAGAAGGACGACCCCTAGTCGTCGTCCCCCGGGAAACTCCGTTCAGTCTGATTCATTTGCGTAACCTGACTTTGCTTGCCGAAGCTGGTGCCCGAATTGTACCCGCCATCCCCGCTTGGTATCACAAGCCCCAAACGATTGAAGACTTGGTTGACTTCGTTGTAGCCCGCGCCTTTGACCAACTGGGACTAGATCTCACCAATGTTCGTCGCTGGCAAATGCCAGCTGCAGAAGAAATCGATCCAGTAAAATTCGATTTCCCAGTTTGAATGACGCAAATCCCGTTTACCGCTCCTCTCGCCCGCCCTTACCATTACTACTACCGCCCCCTTGGTTTTTAAGGCGATAGGTAATCCGCCCTTTGGTCAAGTCGTAGGGGGTCAGCTCTACTTTGACGCGATCGCCCGGCAAAATCTTGATGTAGTTGCGCCTGATCTTGCCGGAGATGTGGGCCAACACGTTAAAACCATTATCCAAATCCACCCGAAACATGGCATTCGGCAGGGACTCGGTTACAGTTCCCTCCATCTCAATTGAATCCTGCTTAGACAAGCTTGGTTCCCCCTAATATTATGAGCAAGTCCCTTCTTGAGTCAGTGAAAGCCCCAAGCAGCCACAGATGGCGATTGTGACATCTGACATTGGCGATGTCCCGTCCACATGGGACACCCTAGGGCCATAGAATTCTAGCAAGGGTCGCGTCTTAGCAAAATATTCTGCCAGACGATTGGCAATCACCTCTGCCGTGTCATCGACCCGACCTTGCTCCTGCGATCGGCGGTGTAACCGCTGCACCAAAATCTCTTCCGGAACCTCCAAGTTCACTACTCGGTCACAGGGCTGAGCCAGTTCCTCCAGCAGTATATCCAGGGCCTCAGCTTGGGGAATGGTTCGGGGAAACCCATCCAAAATCCAACCCGCTTTTGCCCCATCGTCAGTCAACTGCTGCCGCATCAAATCAATCACCACTTCGTCAGGAACCAGCTTCCCCGCATCGCTGTAGGACTTGACCCTCAGCCCGAGCTCAGAACCTTTCTTAATCTCCGCCCGAAAAATATCCCCCGGGGCAATACGGGGCACATCCCACTGGTGCGCCAAAATTTCTCCCTGGGTTCCCTTACCTGCCCCAGGTGGACCCATCAAAATCACCCGCATCATTACTGCTTAACCATTCCCTCGTATCGTTGAGAAATCACATAGGTCTGGATCTGCTTCGATGTTTCGATCGCCACCCCGACAATAATCAGGAGCGATGTCGCCCCGATCCCACTAAATGTTGTCACCCCAGTTGCTCGCTCGACGATGGTCGGTACCACCGCTACAGCACCGAGGAACACGGCTCCCAAAAAGGTCAGCCGATTGAGAATCGCACCAATGTAATCCGCCGTTGCTTTTCCAGGGCGAATCGTTGGAATACTACTTCCCTGCTTCTTTAGGTTCTGGGCTAGCTCTACCGGATTGACCACCAGCGATGTGTAGAAATAGCTGAAGGATAAAATGAGTACTAAATACACCACTACGCTGCCCCAACTATTGGGGGCTAAAAACTGGGCCACTGCCAAAACAACTGGATTGGTTGAAGAGAGCCCAATAGCAGAAGGAAGCAACAGCAGGGATGAGGCAAAAATAATTGGCATCACCCCACCCTGATTCAGCCGAAGCGGCAAGTAGGCAGTTTGCTCCCGATAGAGCTTACGACCCACCTGGCGTCGGGCGTAGACAATAGGAATTCGTCGAGTGCCCTCCTGCATGAACACAATGCTGACGATCATCACAAGAAACACCAGCAATAGCAAAATCACGCCACCAACCCGGGAAGAATCTCTCTGTGCGAGGGCGATCGTATCGCTTAAAGATTGGGGTAAGTTGGCCACAATGCTAATAAAGATTAGGAGTGAAGCTCCATTGCCAACACCACGCTCCGTAATCAGTTCTCCTGCCCACATCACAAACATAGAACCAGCGGCGATCGCCACCATACTGCCCACAATAAAGCTCGATAGCAAAACTCGTTCGCCAGTGTCCGTGTTGATACTCAGAAACGTCGCTCCCGGATCAGCAACCACGCCGGCACTTTGCACCCAAAAAGAAACGCCCCAAGACTGGAGCAGCGCCCAACCTAGGGCAACATAGCGCGTATACTGGGAAATTTTGCGTCGCCCAGCTTCCCCCTCATTTTTCTGCAGTTCTCAAGGGAAGGTAGTGCGGCCGTGAGCAGTTGTAAAATAATTGACGCGTTAATGAAGGGAATAATGCCGAGGGCAAATACCCCAAGAAGTGACAGCCCACCACCCGAAAAAATATCAAGAAAATTGACGAAAGCATTGTTGCGAACTAATTCCGCAAACCTGACTCTGTCAACACCCGGCAAAGGCACATAGGCCCCAAGACGGACAAGAATCAACATGCCGACGGTGACTAGGAGACGCCCTCGCAAACCTGCCGCCTGAGCCATCTGCAAAAACGTTTCCCGAGCATTTGGGGCCCTACCCTTACTAACTACCATGTTCCCGATCCCACGTTCCTATCACTTAGCTGTATTGTACCCGCTTGATCCAAAAGGCTAAGACTCTGTGGAGTCCATACGCAGCTCAACGCAGGTGCCTCCAGACGCTTCAATCTTGATTCGTGCCCCACCACTGAAAGAATGGGCATGGACGGTCAGGGCAGATTGCATCTCGCCACGACCGAGAATACGCAGAGCTCCATCATTTTGGGTCACGATCCCCAACGCCATCAGGGACTCTAAAGTAACCTCAGTCCCGGCTGGAACTTTAGCCAGCTGGTCAACATTCACTATCGTAAACTTCTTGGGATGAATAATCGGGAAGTGCTTTAACTTGGGGATGCGCTTGTACAAGGGCATTTGCCCCCCTTCAAATCCGGGCCGAGTTGGGCGACCAGAGCGCGATTTCTGTCCGCGCATCCCAAAACCGCCACTAGCCCCCTGACCGGCAGAAATACCGCGGCCCAGTCGTCGTTTGCGATGCTTTGCCCCTTTCTGGGGAGATAGTTCCGTCAGTTTCATGATAATCACCGCCTAATAAAGATCTTGAACCGTCAAGTCACGCGCCTTGGCAACTTCCTCGAAGGTGCGCAAGGAAGATAAAGCTCTAATAGCTGCACGGGCATTATTGAGCGGATTTCCCGAACCCAGTTGTTTTGCGAGGATGTTCTTGACCCCAGCCAACTCTAGAACCGTTCGCACTGCTCCCCCAGCGATTACTCCCGTGCCGGGAGATGCGGGACGCATCATGACCCGCGCTCCTCCACCTACGGCATCCGTTGGATGGGGAATTGAGCTTGCACGGGTGATGGGCACTTGAATCAGATGCTTTTTAGCATCAGAAACTCCTTTTTTGACGGCGTTGACTACCTCACCGGCCTTACCAACTCCGACGCCGACTTCACCCCGTTCGTTACCAATCACAACAACGGCCCGGAAACTTAGCTTCTTACCACCCTTAACAACTTTGGTCACACGTCGAATTTGAACAACGCGCTCCTGCCATTCCGAGTCCTTTTCTTGACGATTGTTGCGATCGCCGCGCTTGCCCTCGCCGCGCTTGCCCCGCCGTTTCTCATCCCGACCTTCACCCTCGGGTTGGGTTGGGCGTCCGCTATCACGACCTTTACGTTCAACTACCATGTCTAACCTCCCTAAAAGTCTAATCCTGCCTGTCTTGCCGCTTCAGCCAGAGAGCGAACTCGTCCGTGGTATAAGTTGCCACCACGATCGAAAACCACTTGGGTAATTCCCTTGGCGATCGCCCGCTGGGCAATCAATTCTCCTACCTTTGTTGACGCTCCACAGTTAGCCGTAGACGACATCGAGGATTTTACTTCTGTCTCCAGAGTAGAAGCAGACACAAGAGTCATCTGGGAGACATCGTCGATCACTTGAGCCACTATGTGATTATTAGACCGATAAACTGAGAGACGGGGACGCTCTGGAGTGCCATGAACACGACGGCGTGTCCTACGGTGGCGGCTTTCAATTGCTTGTCTGCGTGTCGATTTCATAAGTGAGAACCAATCAATCCATATGAGAATGCATGAGATAAAAAACAGAATAGATGACGGCGCACCGAAGGGATGACCACGCTATTTTTTGCCGGACTTACCCGCCTTGCGTCGAACAACTTCGCCTGAATAGCGAATCCCTTTGCCTTTGTAAACTTCTGGGGGACGCACGGCACGAATCTTGGCAGCGATACTACCAACCGCCTCCTTGTCGATTCCAGAAACTACAATCTGGGTGCCCTGGGCGACTTTCTTGCCGGAGTTATCTTCAATTTCAATCATGATGCCGCTAGGCGGAATAATTTCAACCGTGTGGCTGTAGCCAACACTCAAGGTCAAGTTCCCTCCAGCAACCTGTGCCCGATAGCCCACTCCTTGGATCTCTAACTTGCGGGAAAATCCCTTTGAAACTCCATCTACCATGTTAGACAACAGGGTGCGACATAGCCCGTGGAGCTGTCGAGCGGGACGACTGTCGTTGCGCCGATTTACAGTCAACACTGCACCTTCTTGAGTGATTTCGATCAGGGCAGGAAATGAGCGACGCAATTCACCCCTTGATCCCTTCACTACAACATCCTGCCCAGCAATTGCCACAGACACTTTGTCTGGCAGGGCGATCGGCAATTTTCCAATTCGTGACATATCTGTACCTTCCCTAACTACCAGACGTAACAAAGGACTTCACCACCCACCCCTTGCTTGCGAGCCTCCCGGTCGGTCATGATTCCCCGCGAAGTGGAGACAATGGCAATTCCGATACCGCCAAGCACCCGGGGTAGCTCTCGGTGATTAGAATAAACCCGAAGCCCAGGGCGACTGACCCGCTTGAGCCGGGTTATTAGGGGCTGACGTCCCCGTCCTTGGTACTTCAGAGTTACATTGAGGGTGCGACCTATGCCCTCGCCTTCGACCTCATAGTCATCAATGTAGCCCTCCTGCTTCAGCACCTTGGCGATGCTGAGAGTCATTTTCGTCGCAGGGATACTGGTGACCTGATGCCGTGCCATTCCGGCATTGCGAATACGTGTCAGCATATCCCCGATGGTGTCGTTCATAGCCATCCTATTTTCTAGTTCCTCCCTACTAAGATTCTCTAAAGGGCATTCCGACTGCTTTCAACAGGGCGCGACCTTCTTCATCAGTTCGTGCCGTTGTGATAATAGAAATGTCTAGTCCACGAACCTGATCAATGCTGTCGTAGCTGATCTCTGGGAAAATCAGTTGCTCCTTGACCCCCAAGGTGAAGTTCCCCCGTCCATCAAAACTCTTAGGGCTCACCCCTCGAAAGTCACGAATGCGCGGCAGAGCAAGATTGATCAAGCGCTCCAAAAAAGCGTACATCCGCTCACGACGCAACGTGACCATCATGCCAATGGGCATGCCCTCGCGAATCTTGAAGCCCGCGATCGCCTTTTTCGCCCGTGTCACTACTGGTTTCTGACCAGCAATTACTCCAATCTCCGTTAAGGAAGCTTCTAGGGTCTTGGCATTTCCTGCACCCTCACCCAAGCCACGGTTAATCACAATCTTCTCAAACTTAGGCACTTGGTGAATGTTCGTGTAACGAAACTGCTCGATTAACTTGGGCACAGCCTGTTTTTGATACAGTTCTCTAATTGGCGTCAGCATCTTTACTCCTCCTAGTCTTGGTCAGGAATGAATTATCCAAAATCTCACCAGTCTTCTTCAGCATTCGCACCTTTTTTCCTTCCGAAGTAAAGGTGTGACAACTCCGACTCGCCACCTTTTCCTTCTCGGAGTACAACATGACCTTAGAACTATGAATGGGGAACTCACGGGTAATGATTTGCCCTGACTCCCCATCGCGCTGGGGCTTGACGTGCTTGGTTTTGAGATTGACTGACTCAACGGTTACGCGGCTGGTATCGGGGAAAACCGCTAACACCTTGCCGATCGCCCCCTTATCACTACCAGAAATGACCTTAACTAGATCCCCAGTTCGCACGTGCATCTTGAATACAGCTCGATTTCCCCGGGGCTTAGCCTTAACCTTTGCCCTTGCCATTACAGTACCTCCGGCGCTAAAGAAACAATCTTGGTAAAGTTTTTATCTCGCAATTCCCGCGCTACCGGACCAAAAACACGAGTTCCCTTAGGGTTACCGTCTTGGTTGATGATAACTGCGGCATTGTCATCAAAACGGATGCTCATGCCACTTTCCCGACGAATCGTGTTACGGGTACGGACAATGACCGCCCGAACAACATCCGACTTTTTAACTGGCATATTTGGAGTTGCATCCTTAACCGTGGCGATAATTACATCACCAACAGCAGCAAATTTGCGATTGCCGCCCGCCAAAACACGGATACACAACAGTTTCTTAGCACCGCTGTTATCCGCCACATTGAGATAGCTTTCCTGCTGAATCATCCCTAGCCCTCCTTAGATACCGATGAAACAATTTCTACAACGGTCCATCTCTTGGTACGACTCAGGGGACGTGTCTCGCGGATTTTAACCAAATCACCCTCTTGACATTGTTCCTCTTCATCATGGGCCTTGAATCGCTTAGTGCTGACCACAATCTTGCCGTACTTGGGGTGGGAATTGCGACTCTCCACTGCCACCACAACGGTTTTCTGCATTTTATTGCTGACGACAAGCCCTACCCGTTCTTTTACTGCCATTGCTCTTCTCCTTACACAGATTTGGACTGACGTTCCCGCTCTACGGTCAGCAGCTGGGACAGACGATGTTTAGCATGACGAAACTCGTGGGGTTTGACCTGCTGCTGAGTTGCCCGCTTGAGACGGAGCTGAAACAGTCGTTTCTTGATATCAATGATCTGAGAAGCCACTTGCTCGTTAGACAGTTCGCGCACATCTTGAATCTTTGGTAATGCCATGGGGCTACTCCTTCTCTCGCTTAATAAATCGAGTCTTGATCGGCATTTTGGCGGCTGCTAGGCGAATAGCTTCACGGGCGACCTCCTCAGTGACCCCAGCGACCTCAAACATAATCCGACCGGGTCGAACAACGGACACCCAAAACTCTGGAGCACCTTTGCCTGAACCCATGCGGGTTTCAGCCGCTCTCTGGGTCACAGGCTTATCTGGAAACAGACGGATCCAGATTTTGCCGCCCCGGCGAATGTATCGATTCATTGCTCGGCGGCCTGCTTCAATTTGCCTTGCCGTGATCCAGCATGGCTCAAGGGCCTGCATGGCATAATCACCAAAATCGATCTCATTACCGCGGGTCGCAGGACCACACATACGGCCCCGCTGCTGCTTACGAAACTTTGTACGACGAGGACTCAACATAGGGATTTACTTCCTTTGATAGCAAACTGCATGGCTCACGTTACCCTTCTGCTCCTGAGCGATCTTCGAACTGAGGACGCCGGGTCTGACGACGGCGCGGCGCAGCTGCAGGGACGGGGGATTCTTCACCAACGATGACTTCACCCTTAAAGATCCAAACTTTAATCCCGATCACACCGTAGATGGTGCTTGCAGTCTTGTAGTCATAATCGATATCAGCTCGAAGGGTATGCAGTGGCACTCGGCCCTCGCGCACCCATTCGGTGCGAGCAATCTCAGCCCCATTTAGCCGTCCACTAATCTGAACCTTGATTCCTTCAACGCCGGCACGCTGGGCACGCTGGATGGCTTGGCGCACAACGCGACGGAAGGAAACACGACGCTCAATTTGTTGGGCGATGTACTCGGCGATCAAGGGAGCCTCTGCATCAACTCTGGCAACTTCTGTCACATTAATCCGCACCTGGCTAGTACCAGTCTTAGCTAGGGTGCCTTCTTTTTCGAGGTGCTTCACCAATCCTTGACGCAGTTGTTCAATGCCTGACCCGCCACGGCCTACTACGACACCAGGACGAGCCGTACGAATCTCCAAATCTACTTGGTCTGCCTTTCGATCAATGACGATTTGGGAAATGCCAGCGTTGGTGAGAGTTTTCTGAATGTGCTTCCGGATTTCAAAATCTTCGGCTGCGAGTGCCGGATACCGCTTGGGATCGGCAAACCAGCGGGATAGATGGGGGCGGATGATACCCAGCCGCAGTCCATTAGGGTGAATCTTTTGTCCCATTATTTGGCTTCCTCCATCGGGCGGACGGTTATAGTGATATGGCAAGTAGGCTTACGAATTTGGTAGCCACGCCCTTGGGCTCGGGGACGCATCCGCTTGAGGCAGGGCCCCATGTCGGCAAAGGCCTGACTGACTTTTAGTTGCTCGGCTTGCATTCCAGCGTTGTGCACCGCATTAGCCACAGCTGATCGCAGTAGTTTGGTCACTGGCTCACAGGCGCTGTAAGGCATGAATTCCAGCACAATAAGAGCTTCCCGATAACTGCGACCTCGAATTTGGTCAAGGACGCGGCGAACTTTGTGGGGAGACATCCGGATAAATCGGGCGATCGCCGGAATCTCATCGTCTTGTAAAATCATGATTCCTCTCCGTTATCGTTTCGCTTTCTTATCGCTCTTGGCATGACCACGAAAGGTACGAGTCGGGGCAAATTCCCCCAACTTGTGTCCCACCATTTGCTCGGTTACGTATACCGGCACATGAACTTTACCGTTGTAGACAGAGATAGTGTGTCCAATCATCTGGGGGACGATGGTGGATGCCCGCGACCAAGTTTTGATCACTTGACGCTCACCCCGAGAATTTAGCTTCTCAATTTTGCTTAGGAGATGATCGGCAACAAAGGGGCCTTTTTTTAGCGATCGCGGCATGGTTTACTTCCTTCCTGAATAGATAAATGACCCGATAAATAGAATCTGCTAAGCATTCCGTCCTCCCTTACCTCGCTTCGAGGACTTACGACGGCGACGAACAATCACGGCATTGCTCAGCTTATTTCGCTTCCGCGTTTTGTAGCCCAAGGTAGGCTTACCCCAGGGAGTTACGGGTCCACTCCTACCAATTGGAGCACAACCTTCGCCCCCACCATGGGGATGATCTACCGGATTCATAACCGATCCCCGCACCTTTGGGCGACGTCCCCGCCAGCGGTTACGCCCCGCCTTACTCAGACTTTGGTTGTTGTGTTCCGCATTTCCCACTTGCCCAATGGTGGCATAGCATTCTTTACGCACCATACGCACTTCCGTTGAAGGCAGTTTCAGGGTCACATAGTCTCCCTCCTTGGCCGCTACCTGGGCTCCAGAGCCAGCGGCTCGAACAATTTGTCCTCCCTTTCCCGCCACAAGTTCCACATTGTGAACCATGGTGCCAAGGGGAATGTTACCAAGGGGCATGGCATTACCAATATCGAAGGTAGCTGTTTCACTGGCAATGACTGTATCGCCAACATTCAATCCTTTAGGATGAAGAATGTACCGTTTTTCACCATCTTCGTATTGGACAAGGGCAATTCGGGCGTTCCGATTGGGATCATATTCGACGGCTAATACGGTTGCAGGAATGCCAAACTTGTTGCGCTTGAAGTCAATTAGGCGATACATCTGCTTGTGACCGCCACCCCGACGACGGCTGGTGATTACCCCGCGATTGTTACGCCCTTTTTTGCGATGAACATGTTCCACCAAAGACTTTTCAGGCTTAGATTTGGTGATCTCCGAAAAGTCGGAAATTACCAGTTGTCGAGTGCTGGAAGTATATGGCTTATAGCTGCGTGTACCCATAGGTTAAACTTGCTCCTGTTGCTACTGTCTCAATCATCAAACGCCGGGAAATAGCTCAATTTTGCTGCCCGGAGCCAAAGTCACAATGGCTCGCTTGTATCGGGATCGCATTCCAACAAATCGACCAACACGGCGGGATACTGCCGGCAAATGATGGGTATTCACCTTGGTAACTTTGACATCGAATAACTGCTCCACAGCTGCTCTTACCTCTGGCTTAGTGGCTGTCGGCAACACTTCAAATGTGTACTTGTTTTGCTCCAGAAGACGCATTGCTTTTTCATTCAATAAAGGACGAATCAGAATGTCGGGTAACCGCCGTTCGTCAAACGTTTTGGGAATTCTAGCCATTGTGCACCTCCTCTGTAAGTTCTGACGCCGTATGTTCTGATGCTGTAGCAGTGTCACCATAAACTTCATGAATCAAGGCGATCGCTGACTGAGTGATTACGACCTTGTCGGCGTGCAAGATATCGTAAATATTAAGTTGATTAGCAGCGATCAGACGGATCGTAGGGACATTACGTGCCGATAAAAACACTGAGTCAGAGCGCTCAGCAACCAAAAGTAACACTTTTTGCTCAGGAGCAATCCCCCAACGTTGTAGGGCGGAGACTAACTCACGGGTTTTTGGCTGAGGCAGGTGCTCCGCTAAATTCTCGACAACAATGATGTCTTCAATACGACTCATCAAAGCAGTACAAAGCGCTAGACGGCGTTCTTTGCGATTCATTTTGACACTGTAGTCACGGGGTTTGGGCCCAAATATCACACCACCACCACGCCAAAGTGGAGAACGGCTAGAACCTGCACGTGCTCGTCCAGTTCCTTTCTGACGCCAAGGCTTTTTGCCGCCACCTCTCACCTCAGTGCGGGTTTTGGTACTGGCAGTTCCTTGACGGGCATTTCCCAGTTGACGAACTAGAGCTCGATGCACCACATGTTCAGCGGAGGAGTCCTTGGCAACTCGC
The DNA here is from genome assembly GCA_012031145.1 of Oscillatoriales cyanobacterium SM2_2_1. GTDB lineage: Bacteria > Cyanobacteriota > Cyanobacteriia > Pseudanabaenales > Pseudanabaenaceae > UBA999. The sequence continues at coordinate 16,626 of JAAUUH010000042.1, forward strand.
AGAACTAGAGATACCTCTCCCACCTGACCACCTGTCCAATCCTTAACTACTGGCATAATCTTCTCCTAACTACTTGCCGACAATCTTGGCTGGAATCACACTCACTAGTGTTCCTGGTTTACCAGGTATCGTTCCTTTAACCAGCAAAAGGTGGTTAGCAGAGTCAATCTTGAATAACGTCAGCTTTTTAGCCGTTGTACGCTTGCCACCAAGGCGACCTGCCATTCTGACGCCCGGAAATACGCGACCAGGAGTAGTCCCGGCACCGATAGAACCGGGGGCGCGATGATTTTTCGAGCCATGGGCCATCGGTCCTCGACCAAAGTTGTTCCGCTTTTGGTTGCCAGCAAACCCTCTTCCGATACTAGTACTCACCACATCAACTCTGTCACCTTCCTGGAATTGAGTGACATTAATTTCTTGACCTAATTGGTAGGCGCTCACATCGGCCACTCGATACTCACGAAGGTGGCGAACGAGTTCTGCGCCGGATTTCCGAAGATGTCCCTGCTGCCCCATGGAGAGATACTTATTAACTCGCCGGGAAGCACCGCCTTCAGAAGTCTTTGTGTTTACTGAACGCGTTGCTGTTCCAACAGCACCGAAGCCGAGTTGAATAGCTGAATATCCTTCCTTAGACAAGGTTTTAATTTGTGTTACCCTGCAAGGACCAGCTTGAATGATTGTTACGGGCACCGCATTTCCCTTTTGATCAAACACCTGAGTCATTCCAACTTTCTTTCCCAAGATTCCAACAGACATTTATGCACTCCTTAGAGTTACGGTTTTGGCAGACATGGCACTAACAGAACCTACTAGAGTTTCGACACGCCAAGATGATGTTCTAAGTCCTAGAAGGAGTAGAGTCGATATTGCAATATTTGAATCATCATCCCTAAGAGATATCCCTGTTCAGAGTAATTCAACCTAAAGCGAAACATAAGGCTCCAAGATATATGGGCAAACAAACTACCTTGAAATCCTTAATCAAATGAATTAACAGAGCAATTAAGATTGCGCTAGGACTTGAGTAACGATACTGCTTAATGCAGGAGTTATCAGTATCCTTTGCCAGCGCTGTGCAGCACCCAGGTAAAATTAGTCAACCTTCGACTGCAAGCGGAGAACCTATCATTCAGCTCACCTTAGTGGCTGAGTCGTTTCTCGCACAGACAACAACTATAATATAATGCCACGATCCTGTCTAGCCCTTTCCTGGAAAAAGTTTAGACTAAGCCTGCGGCAAGCAATAATTTGCAACGTTCTCAACGATGGGATGGCAACTTGCTGCGTTAAAATAAGGTCCGGCAATTACCTTACAGCGCATGATCTCTAGTAATGATTTTCGACCTGGTGTTACCATTGAGTTGGATGGACAGGTGTGGCGGGTAGTCGAATTCCTCCATGTGAAACCTGGTAAAGGAGCGGCATTTGTGAGGACAAAGTTAAAGAGTGCCCAGACAGGTTCAGTTTTGGAAAGAACTTTTCGCGCTGGTGAAACGGTACCCCAAGCAGTTCTTGAGAAAAGTACGATGCAACATACCTATAAGGAAGGTGATGACTACATCTTTATGGATATGTCTTCTTACGAAGAGGCAACTCTGACCCAAGTCCAAATAGGCTCCCGAGTAAAGTACATCAAGGAAGGCATGGAAGTTAACGTCATCCGTTGGAAGGAGCAGGTGATTGAAGTTGAGCTGCCTAACACGGTAGTTCTTGCCGTGACTGAAACCGAGCCAGGTGTAAAGGGGGACACAGCTACTGGGGGCACAAAACCAGCCACAGTAGAGACTGGAGCTCAAATTATGGTGCCCCTATTTGTCAACATTGGCGATCGCATCAAAATTGACACTCGTGATGATGCATATCTGGGGCGAGAGAATTAGTGGAATTTAGTATCGATCAGCTTCGAGAACTGATTGCGATTGTCAATCAAACGGACATCACAGAGATGACTCTTGAGTCAGGTGATTTACGCTTGAGTATTCGTAAAAGTGAGAAGAACCGGGAAATGATAGTGCCTCCAACACCTACGCCACCTATTGAGGCAATGATGGCGCAGGCAACTGATTCCCCACCCGAATCACCATCTTCTCGTAAGTTAATAGATATTGTTTCTCCGATGGTCGGAACCTTTTACAGATCGCCTGCTCCCGATGATCCTCCGTTTGTTGACATTGGCGATAATATTCGCAAAGGGCAGAGTGTTTGCATTATTGAGGCTATGAAGCTGATGAATGAAATTGAGTCTGAATCCTCTGGTCGGATTGTGGAAATTTTGGTAAGCAATGCCCAGCCTGTTGAGTATGGCCAGGCTCTAATGCGAATAGAAGTAGCATAAAAGAAATGCTGAGCTTGTCTGGGAAAGAAAGTTTCTTAATGTAGCTTAGTACACACATTAACAGCCAGTTACTCCCAAATTAGTGGCAAACTGAAATTAGCCTTTCTATTTCATTTCAAGTGAAGAGAGTGTCACTAGGATGATTAGCAGAAGTGCTGAATGGTGATGGCAAAGTCCTAAGAAATCAACACTTCTGTGGATAGATATAGCTGCAAATAACTTGGTTAGGACGGGGTGCAGGGGTGAAACCCTTGGCTGGGGGCGCAGCCCCCAAACCCCCTTTTTCTTCGATGTCCGAACCTACCCGAATATAGCTATAGTAAAGCCCTATATGGGATACATGTAGGGCTTTCACTTTATTTGCTGATAGCGTAGGTGACAACTACTTGATGCTGATCTTGGCCCCAGCTTCTTCAAGTTGCTTCTTGGCGGCTTCGGCATCACCCTTTGCCATACCTTCTTTCACCATTTTTGGTGTAGATTCAACCAGCTCCTTCGCATCCTTCAAGCCCAGTCCAGTAATCTCACGAACAACTTTAAGCACAGCGATCTTCTTGTCGGCAGGAACTTCATCCAGCATTAGATCAAAAGAGGTTTTCTCTTCAACCTCCTCAACTGGAGCTGCTGCTGCTGGTGCTGCCATAGCCGGCATTGCCATCATCATGCCGCCAGCAGGAGCGGCGGCAGAGATACCAAGCTTGTCTTCCATCATCTTGACAAGCTCTGCTGCTTCCAAAATGCTTAAGCTAGAGATGACTTCAAAGGCCTGTTCAACTTTAGACATGGGAATTTCTCCTATAAGATTAGAACTGAGGTTTACAAATAAAAAAAACTAACTGCTTTGCTCTTGCTTCTCTTGCATAGCACGCACAGCACGAGCCAAGGACACGGGAACTTCGTTAATTGCACGTCCAAGGGAAGACGGCACTTCGTTGATGGTTCCTGCCAAACGTCCACCGACGTTATTGAGTAATCCAGCAATTTGCCCTAGAAGCACTTCACGGGGCGGAAGCTCGGAAACGGCTTTGAGCTGCTCAGCATCAAAAGCTCGCCCATCAAATACACCGCCTTTTAATGCAGTTTTTTTAGCTTCCTTTTGATAGCCTTGATAGGCTTTGAGCGCAGTACTGACGTCTCCCTTGACCATCAAAAATACTGAAGAGCCCTTGAGGAAAGACTCTAGGGAGTGCCACTGGGGACGCTCGGCGATCGCCTTTTTCATCAAGGTATTCTTAGTTACCTTACACACTGTTGACGATTCCCGAAGGACACGTCGCAACTTGGTGATTTCCGCGACAGTCATGTTGGCATACTCAATCACCATCACCACCTGAGAATCATCGAGAAGTTGCTCTAACTCCTCTCGGATTTCTTGCTTGGAATCTAATGTTCTACCCACTCTTTATCACCTCCTGATTGACCTAAATAAAAATCGCCCCAACGAGTCACAAAGTTGAGGCGATCACTGAACATGAACGAAATGTTCATTCCAGATTGCTTACCTCGGCGGAATATTAAGTGCTAGGACACCCGCTGTCTTTGGCAATGTCTATGAGTTTTTTTAACTAAATATGCTTCATGCAGCTTCTCCGAACTTCATATCCCTGAGTGCGGAAATGTCAACTTCAATGGCAGGCCCCATCGTTGACGACACAAAGAGTGAACGCCAGTAGCGCCCCTTAGCGCCGGACGGGCGATTGCGATCAATAGTCTCCTGCAAAGCTTTGAGATTAAAGAGAAGATCTTCGGCGTTGAAATTAGCTTTACCAAAAAGGATGTGCACAATTCCAGCGCGATCTGCTCGAAACTCCAACTTGCCGCCCTTAAACTCGGCAATTGCGGTAGCCAAGTCGAAGGTGACAGTTCCACCCTTCGGAGATGGCATTAGCCCCCGAGGACCGAGCAGTTTACCCAACTTCGCCACTTGGGGCATCATGTCAGGCGTTGCCACTAATTTGTCAAAATCCATCATGCCCTTAGAAATGCTGTCTATCAGATCCTCAGAGCCTGCAATATCGGCACCGTTGGCAGTAGCTTCCGCAACTTTCTCCCCGCGTGCAATAACAGCAACACGAACAACCTGACCTGTACCCTTTGGAAGCGTAACCGTTGTTCTAAGTTGCTGGTCGGCATATTTCGGATCGATCCCAAGCCTCACATGGGCCTCGGCAGCTTCAATAAATTTTGCCGTGGCTGTCTCCTTGAGAAGTTGCAGTGCCTCTAGTGGAGGATAGACGCGCTGCTGAACCTTGTTTCTGGCTTCTAGAAGCCGACGAGAGATTTTCTTAGCCATAAATTGCCGGGGTCATATCGAGCCCACGACTCTCCCCCGCTCCTAGTTTACACTTAATTTTAGAGATTAAAATCTGCCTAAAAAGGTTCCGCTAGGGAAGTCTCAAAAAAGCAGATTTCTATAATACACCAGTTAGCGGAGAATAGCAAACTCCGCCTCGTCTATCCACCTAATCTTTGATGGCAACGCCCATATTTCGAGCTGTGCCTTCAATAATGCGCATGGCTGCAGTGACATCGTTGGCATTGAGATCGGGCATTTTCTTCTCAGCTATTTCGCGCAACTGCTGGCGGGTAATACTTCCTACCTTAACCCGATTAGGCTCGGCTGAGCCACCAGCGACGCCGGCAGCCTTTTGGATCAGAATGGAAGCGGGTGGCGTTTTAAGAACAAAGGTGAAGCTGCGATCTTCGAATACGGAGATTTCTACTGGAATTACCATGCCGACTTGGTCGGCGGTACGAGCGTTATATTCTTTGCAGAACATCATGATATTGACCCCGTGCTGACCGAGAGCAGGACCAACGGGCGGTGTTGGGGCTGCCTTACCAGCATTGAGGGCTAATTTAACAACTGCTACGACTTTCTTGGCCATGGGTTTATCCTTGCTTTTGTACTTGATTGAACTCTAACTCTACTGGGGTATCACGTCCGAAGATGGACAGTAAGGCTTTGAGCTTGCTGCGCTCTGGGCTAACTTCAATGACCTCGCCATCAAAATCCTTGAAGGGGCCGGATAGAACCTTGACCTTGTCACCGACCGCCATCTCAATTTTGACAACAGGTTCTTGCTCAGCAGTAACTCGGAAAATGCGCTCTACCTCACTGCGGCTTAAGGGCTTGGGAGCAACATGGCCTCGTCCGCGGCCATAACGTCGTTTCTGTTCAGTTCCGACAAAATTAATGACATGGGGGGTGCTTTTGACGGCCTGCCATGCCTCATCATCAATGTCCCAAAGCCCCTCATCGTTCTTTACAAGTTGCATCTGCACCAAGATGTAGCCCGGGAAAACTTTTTCCGGAACCATTTGGCGAGAACCATCTTTTTTGAGTTTGATGATCTGGGACTGCGGAATTTCCACTTGACGAATTTTATCGTCTACAGCCAAGGTTCTTGCCCGCTGCTCTAGACTGGACTTCACTTTCTTCTCGCAGCCAGAAGCCACTTGTACGGCATACCATTGAAGAACATCGGTCTCCTCGTGTCCTAATTCCTCTTCCATTGGGTACTAACTGAGTCCTCTAACGAAACACTTGTAGAGCAATCCAGCCAAAGAGCTGGTTGATCAGGTAAACAAAGGTTGAAGATACAACCACCATGAGCAGAACAGCCGCAGATTCATTGAATAGCTGTTCACGCTTGGGCCAAACGATTTTCCCTAGCTCACTACGGGTGTCACCGAAAAACCGCAGCAGAGGTGCTACTTGTGAACTGTTGCCCTCTGCAGTTTTGGACGAGACAGTATCTGTGTTGCTTTTGGTCATGGTGGAAGGTGGCAGGGAATTTTAGGTGAAACCAGTTGGGATGGTGTTGAATGGTAATTAAAGAGCGCGCCCTGGAGGACTCGAACCCCCGACATCAGGTTTTGGAGACCTGCGTTCTACCAACTGAACTAAGAGCGCACATACTCTAGGCTATTCTAGCGGAAACAGCTTGATCTCGTCAGGAGTTTCCGCATGACTGAAGCGTTGATTACTTCAGGTGAGTGGACGATCAAAACGCTGCTTAATTCGTGCAGACTTGCCAATCCGATCACGAAGGTAGTAAAGCTTTGCACGGCGTACTCGACCCCGCTGCACCACTTTAATGGATTCTAGTTTGGGAGAGTGAATTAAAAAAACACGCTCGACACCCACTCCTTGGAATACCTTCCGCACAGTGATGGCTTGATTGATGCCACTGCCGCGCCGAGAAATGACAATGCCTTCGTAGGGTTGCGTTCTTTCCTTGTTACCTTCGATGATTTTGACGCCAACACGGATGGTGTCGCCGATATAAACCTGCGGCAGGGCACTGGATCTTAGATACTGGGCTTCGACAGCCTGAATGATTGCAGTGACATTCATGTTTTTTGTAAATGACGCGGTCTTAAATCTTAGGGCATCGAAAAGCTCCTGTCTAGGGATTGGGTAATTAAGATTTGACGAAGTGATCGCTGCGGCGGCAGGATTTCCCTTACAATGCCTGCGAATTTAGGCGTGCATCTATGGGCTGGCTAGGGCGTTTTGGGGTGATCGGGGTCATGGTGGTGTTCCTGATGGCGGGCGGGACACTGGCGGCACAGACCCTGGGGGATTTGCAGCAGTACCGCACCATTTTGGAGCAGCAGCGCCAAGTCGTGCAGCAGCAGCAGCAACAGTTGCGGGCGTTGACGAAGCCAGCTCAGGATCGCTTGGAGGCGCTGCGGCGCAATATTCAGGTAACGGATACCCAACTGGCGAGTACGGAGGCGGAACTGGCTCGGTCTAAGGAGGCGTTTCGCCAGTTGGAGCAGCAGTTGGCCCAGTTGGAGGAGGCGTTGGGGAAACAGCGGCAGTCCGTGGGGGCGCGATTGCGTTTTCTGCAACGACAGTCTCGCCAGCGTTGGTGGGTATTGGTATTGGGTAGTCGGGATTTGCAGCAGTTTGCCGATCGGCGGCGACAGATGGAGCGGATCTGGTCGGGCGATCGCCAGCTTTTGGTGCAATTGACTCAAATGAATGATCGTGTCATTGCGCAGCGGGATCGGGTGGCAATTCAGGCCAATGAGATTGCCTTGGTATCCCAGAAGCTGAAGCAGCAGAAGGCGAACTTAGAGGTGGAAGCGTCGGCGCAGGCAAACATGATTGACCGGATCATGGGCGATCGCCGGGCTTTGGAGTTAGCGGAAGATCGTCTGGTGCAGGATTCGCAGCGGCTGACTTCACTGATTGTTGCCCGGGCCCGAACCAACCCTGGGCTGGTATTAATTCCGGGAACAGGGCGTTTGATGGTGCCAACCTATGGAGAGGTGACCAGTCGCTTTGGCTGGCGTATTCATCCTATTCTGGGATATGAGCGGTTCCATTCGGGGATGGATTTTGGAGCTGACTTGGGTACGCTAATCTATGCTGCGGATACGGGAACGGTTATTTATGCGGATTGGTACGGCGGATATGGGAACGCGGTGATTGTTGATCATGGCAACGGTTTGACAACGCTTTATGCCCACTGTAGCGAGCTGTATGTTAAGGAGGGACAACCCGTGCAGAAGGGGCAACCGATCGCGGCGGTTGGGTCTACGGGCTACTCGACCGGGCCACACTTGCACTTTGAGGTGCGGTTGCAGGGGGAGCCCGTTGATCCGGCTTCCTACCTGTAGCCCTGGGACGCGCTGCCGATGGTGGGACTCGCCGCAGTCTCGGGAACCAATGCCATCACAATTTTTGGCGAATTTTGGCAAAAACAAAAGTTTTATAATTAGTTGGCATCAAAACCTATGGGGAGTCGATATTTCGATGAATCATTCAGCTCTGGCGGCGGCGCGGGGT
>JAAUUH010000003.1 GCA_012031145.1 Oscillatoriales cyanobacterium SM2_2_1
TGTTACGGTCAAGATACTTAGGGTTGCCCTACGGGAAAATAGCTCGATGCCAGACTTACCCTGCTTATATCTTCACTTCTCGGTCTTCTTATGCTGAGAATGATAAAGAGCATTTTGAATAGCCTGTAGGTAAAGAGAGCTTTGTCTTTTTAATTAAAACAGAGTTACTCTCTTCATTCTTAGATAAGTTTTTTGGTATGAGAAATTGAAAAATGCAAGAAAGTCATCAAACTAAAAGAATTGCATTTCTTATTCATTGAAGTTTATTGCGTGCTCTAGTTGTTGAGAACTATCAGGTAGTGAATGATATCAACCGATCTTACATCCTATTGAGGAATTAAGAGGTACAGTAGCAGCACTTGTCAAACCAGCTCTTAAAGAAAGATTTATCCAAAAGCAGCAAGAAAACTCGCAATACTTGTTGAATCGCAAAGGAAGTCTGCGGTTTAAGCCGTCTGATGAAATTCTTGAGAACCGGCCAAAGCGTTTCAATAGGATTAAAATCAGGAGAATATCTGGGTGAGTACAGAGGCTTTGCTCCTGAGTCTACAATCATTTTCTGAACTTTCTCGCTCCTGTGAATCTTCAAATTATCCATGACTACTACCTTGCCTTTAGAGAGCTTTGGACATAAATCCTCATGTACTAATGCCTCAAAGTCTTCAGCCTTCATTGAATCTTTGATTATCCTGATACAAACTAACCCATCAACGGAAATTGCACCAATCACAGTATGATGACTGCCCTTTGTAAGATTCGGGGCGGCTGAACGCTCTTCTGCCTTCCAGACTCCTTGCTATTGATCTTTCCATTCCTTCCCAGATTTCTGCTTCATTAATGCAGATTAAATCTTCTGGTTTGATTTCTTTCGCCTCTTGCCAGTAGTCAAATTTTTCCTGCTGACACTCGGCACTTAAGGCTTTTTCACTGCGATATGTTTTTTTTAAGGTCAATTTTTGTTTCTTCAAATATCGACACATTGCTCCTGTGGTTACATACACTCCTGTTTTCTCATCTATCTCTTCACAATATTGTGCCAAAGTCCAATCGGGATAGGCTACTAATATGGCAATGACCAATTCCTTGTGTGCTTCTAACTGACTGGGCTTACGACTCCCTATTTTCTTCGGTTCTAAGTTCCCCATCTCTCTTTGTTGATTCACCAACCTCTCAACGGTTTTTGGGTCGACCATAAACTGTTTAGCTACTTTACGAAGTGATGTTTTTCCTGTTTCGTAGGCGGCTACTTTCTTTTTTTCTTGAATCCGCTGAATATGGCATAGCGTTATCAGCACACCGGTATTTTCTGATTCTATTTATTGAACCTTGTATTTGCTCAATAGACTGTATTGTTGATGATTGAATTTGATTTTCATGTTGTTTTTGATTCGCGCTTTTAACTGAGTTTTTGTCGTGCTTAAATCATCGAGAATTCTTGGCTTGCAAACCTTCTATCCATTATTTCAATTTCATTACTCGGAATCATAGTGTTTACTATTCTAGTAAAGCGAACATCATGACCCTGTCTAAAATAAATTAAGCATTCGTCTGGATTGCCTTGCGTTGAATTTACACCATTCATCAGTTTGACTTGGTGGTATCCGTACTGCTGAAATAACTTACTTGTCAAAGTGATTACAGTTGAGCCAATTGAAATCAGCATTTATGTCGTTGCAGGATTCTTCCGTTTTAGTTTCTCTGTCAGTTCTATTTATAGCTATTTCAGATTTTTTTGAGACAATCTCGCCCTCACCTCCGCCTCTCTCCCATAAAGGGCGAGGGGAGTAATAGTACGTACTCAAAACAACTATAATTGTGTCGCTCTTAATTAAATTGACTATAAACTCGATGAAAATACTGCTCGTTTCGATTTTTAGAGGCTTTAGAAAAGGTGGAGATATCGACTTAATACCTGATTTATTCAGGCGATAGAAGAGATCTCTCATGCCCGTTAAACTCTGGTCTAAAACAAGAGATAACCGGTTTCAAAGAATAAGCGTGAGTTTAAGACTAGATAATCGTTCGCAGGAAATCGTTTGAGGAGTGATTTGACAAGCGTGAAGAACGATTATAGCGCTGACACATAGTCATTTTAATTAAGATTGAGACTGCAAAAGACCAACATTAACATTCGAGTTCAGACCGAGTAAGGGTTTGAAGTTGGAAAAAGCTGTATCAAATTCAAGTTAAATGACTATACATTTTTATTTTTCTTGGGGACGGAATACTATATTCTACCCTCATCTTTTCGGTGTTAAGCTATCTTTCAATGCTTCTGGTCAATTGGGTGCAAAAACTATCATTAGCAGCAATATTCTCTTATCTTGAGGATGGACATGACGAGATCGGAGCTTATTTGCTGCAATAGAGGCATCAGAACAGAAGTTTGAGATACTGGATGATTTCATTATGCAAGAATATCTTCATGCTGTAAGTGGTTCTTCACGTCATTTAGCTAGGGCAGAAGATTTATTCTGGCAAGGTGATGTGATGAGGCGATTACTCTATTTGAGGGATATAAGTTCAAGGTCGTACTCCTGAGTATGGCATCTCCAAAAACAGGAGCTTACCATTGGCACTGGTGCTATTGCATCAACAACTAAACAAATTCGTCGCCGCATCAAAATTATGGGCGCGCAGTGGAACCAGTACCTTGTTTTGTGTAATGTTGCTTAAGTTTTGAAGTATCGCTAGGCCTACCTCAATAGCTATTTCTATTCTCCCAAGCATAGTTACTCGGCTCCTGATTGAAATGCTCCCGTATCGTTGAAGTAATATGACCTAAATCTATGGCGAAGAATCTTCCGTAAAAATTAAAGTTTATCTGCGGTGGGAGAAACAGTCCAATACATCCGATAAATACGACGAAAAGGGAATATGAATTGCTGCCAATAGCCTAGGGGAACAGGCAAATCAGATCCATATTGGAAGGGCATATCCCCCTCCGGCAGAGACAATGTTCCCCCCAGCAAATCCCACAAAGGAAATAGTACCGCAAAATTCTTGTGCTGCTCCTTTGGCTGGTAATGGTGATGCCAGTGGTGATACTCGGGAGTGACTATTAGCCAGCGGAGTATCGGAAATCGCCATGGAACATTGGCATGAATCCAAAAAGCCATTCCCGCTGAGCAAAGCATAAAGATTGCCAGGACAGCAGGAGGAAAGCCTAAAAGATAGAGAGGTGCCATCTGGGAAATCTTGATTAGGATTTGCTCCAGAGGATGGATTCGCACGGTTGCCAGCCAATCCAGTTCCACAGAACTATGATGCACCATGTGGAATTGCCACAGCCATGGCGTTTGATGCATCAGACGATGAAGCAAGTAATACATTAGGTCGCTAACCAAGAGTGCCAATATTACCTGAAAGGCGATCGGACATACATCAAGTCCGATTCTAGAACTGTTCACTAGGGACATCAGCAACCACTCGCTCACAATCCGCCCTACACCATAGCCAACGCTGTAATGCCCGAGATCCGTGGCAAAGCCGGCACGCCAAGTCTTCTGGGGACGTCCTGTCATGCGCTCTAGGGGAATAAAAAAAAGGCATAGGATTGCAAATCCCGCTAATCCTCTAGTTGAAAGCTCACGAAAGTCTAGGCAGGGCATAGGTTTTAAGCATGGGTGTTACACAGATTTGCAATGTCAAAAACGGCGAATTTAATATTATCAATTATGAATTGCATATGCATTATAAAGGTCAATGTCAGAATCAAAACTTAAATATTGATCATTGCTACCACTCGGTAGGAATGAGTTGTAAAAGTAAGCTCCTAAATTAGGATTTTCAACGATTGCCAGCCATTCCAGCAACTGTCCCAAATGCCAATCTACTGAGATCATCAAAAGGTCATCAAATACTGACATGCCATTACGGTAAACCACGATTCCGGTATCAAGACAGTGGGCGGCAGTTTGTAGAAATGCAATATAGCTGTAAATAACTTGGTCAGGACGGGGTGCAGGGGTGAAACCCCTGACTGGGGGCGCAGCCCCTAAACCCCCTTTTCCTTCGATGTCCGAACCTACCCGAATATAGCTATACATCAGCCAATTGATTGATGAATTATTGCTTGAACGCCTTACACGTCCCAGGAGTGTCTAAGCAGTGCCTACAACGGTACATCAATTAGAAGTTTCACCAGATTCTCAAAGCCGTTGAAGTCACCCCCAAAAACGGGTCGGTTGATCATTTCAGTGGAGTGAGATGGGGTTGTTTATTGGCTCTAGGGAGAATAACCCGTGGATTTGATTGGCGATGGATCGCGATGTACCGCCAGTGGGCGATTTGCTTCGCCATTTTGTGGGAGGTGAAGGAGCTGGTGCCACCGAGCGAATGACATCGAGCGGTGGGCAAGGAAACCGGAAAAAACACCTATATTGAGCGCTTTAACCACACTTTACGGCAGGCGTCGGGTGCTTGGTTCGTTAAATCTTGTCCTTCTCCAAGAAGTTGAGTAACGACATTGGGGCGATTTGGTATTTTATCTATCATGGCAATGCTTCTCTGCGTTCGTGACCATGACTATTCAGCCCACCGGCAATTTTATATCGCTCCAAGTTTATGGGTAAGGAAGCATACCACCTACTTAAGATGGCTAACATTCCTGTTGCTGGCTGAATTAAGGATAGTGATAGTCGCTCCAACGCCCTAGATTTTGATAGTGTCAATCTACTGACTATGCACTCCAGTAAGGGTTTGGAGTTTCTTGTTGTGTTTAGTATTGGTTTGGGCTTTAGGCCCAACGCTTACTCGCCCCCTGCCGAAGATGCCAGACTGCTGTATGTGGCAATGACGAGATCGACAGATAGGCTTTTGACCGGTGACCGGGATTCTGAGTTTGTAAAGCAGGTCGGTTCATTACTCCAGGCTCCGCTGGAAACCTTAGGTTCAAATCCAGACCATAGAAATGCTGAAGGCATGGAACACTACGGAATTCCCCCATCCAGGGAAATCAGGATTACAGACCGCTAAACCAAAGAGCAGCATGGGGTGTATCGGGAAAGATTGCAGAACTATGGCGATAGAGTCCAGATGCCTAATCTGCTTTGCTAGCCACAAAACTTGCGGGCTTTACACCCTGGCGAAACACCTCAATATTCACCCATGGCATTCGGGTAAGGATTCCAGCCGTTCCCTCCATAAGCGGCGATCATGCATTGATTGACTCTTTCTCTGCCCGTTTCTTCAGAGGTTGTGGCATTATGTCCCGCCATTTGATCAAATCTACTGACCGCCCCCAGTCGGGCTAGGGGTGCTTCCTGCAGGAGGGTTTGGACGGCGATCGCACCCGGTACACCACATCCCCATCGCTGTCTGCCCTTGACTTCTGCTGCGCTACCAACCAAAGCTGTCCAATACTTTTAATCGGTAGACTTCACCGAGCTAGGGAACTTCGTTGCTACATTCACCAGTGCGATCGCGATTTTCGAGGGGGAAGAACGGCAGTAGTCGCAGTCTATAGAGTCTTTTGGCAACTGGACTACCCAGGTTTTCCCATATTTTCCTGAAGGAACCGTCTTAGCGCCGATCTAGTAGCCGTACCCTCAAAGCCATTCGAGCCGGACTGACCGCCTCCGAGAGACCTCACCCCTACCCGACTCCATGGCAATCTAAACCAGTTCAGGTTGAAACGTGGTGAGTTCGGTTCGAGCCCTAACTGGTTCAGTTTAGACCCAGCCGCAGCGTTCTGAGCCTCAGTACTGTTCCATGGAAATGGGCGGATCTTCTGGTACAGTCAAAAAATGTTGACCTACTAAGCAAAGAGTTGTGGTAACCGGAAAAACTATGGGAACCCCCTTGGGGCATAACCTGGCGATCGCCCTAACCTGTTTAGGGTTATTGCTGAATCTATGGCTAGCCCTGCCTGGGAGCAGCGAGGCGGCCTTACCCAAGCAAAGCGCGATTAAGGATGCCCGGATTTTATTACGCAATGCCCTGCCCATTGAAGACGCCAATCTTCGCACGGTGCAGGTGCTGCTCGAAAAAATGCCGCGCCAAGCCAACCTTAAGCGCTGGTCTAGTCTGGCCAAGGACACCACCCAAGTCGAGCAAATGCTGCGGCGTGATCAACAACGCCTCATAAATGCGGTAGCTGCCGATCGCCAAGAGTTTGTCCGGCAACAGATCACCACGATGCTCGCCGTAGTGCCCACCCTCCAACAGGCGATTACCGACCGCGATCGGGGGCAGATCAAGCCTCTCAGTGAACAGATTCTGGGTTCTGTGGGGGCAATCGAGGCGGCCCTAGTCCCGGCGTTTCCCTATGTCGTACCCGATGCCTACGCCCACTTGCCCCAGCTTAAGGGGCGGGCGGAGGTGGAGTTTATGACTAAGGAGGGACGAATTGTGGCGACGATTGATGGCTACAGTGCTCCGGTGAATGCCGGTAATTTTATTGATTTAGTGCGGCGCGGCTTCTATGACGGGCTAGACTTTAACCGCGCTGACGATGGCTATTTCCTCCAAATTGGCGATCCCGATGGTGCTGCCGATGGCTTTATCGACCCGGCCACGGGCATCCTGCGCACGGTGCCCCTAGAAATCCGCATTCCCCAGCAAACAGAGCCGATCTACGAACACACCCTAGAAGAGATGGGCTACGGACGCACCTTGCCGGTGCTACCCTTTTCCGCCTATGGCACCCTGGCCATGGCCCATGCTGCTGAGGAAGTGAATACCGCCTCATCCCAGTTTTTCTTTTATCTGTTTGAGTCGGACTTGACTCCGGCGGGGCTAAACCTCATGGATGGTAATTATTCAGTATTTGGCTATGTGACCGAAGGGGAGGAGATGCTCTACAAATTGCGGCTGGGGGACAAGATCCTGTCGGCTAGGGTGATCAGCGGACTCGAAAATCTGCAATTACCGGCCAGCGAGACGCTCTGAATGGTTTGCAGCCGGGCGCTGGTGTAGTAAAAGTCGAGGATTTGGCGATAGTTTAACCCCTGACGGGCCAGGGCATAGGAGCCGGTCTGACTCATGCCGACGCCGTGCCCGAGTCCGCCGCCAATAA
Organism: Oscillatoriales cyanobacterium SM2_2_1; assembly: GCA_012031145.1. GTDB lineage: Bacteria > Cyanobacteriota > Cyanobacteriia > Pseudanabaenales > Pseudanabaenaceae > UBA999. The sequence continues at coordinate 7,019 of JAAUUH010000003.1, forward strand.
AGGCGTACCCTGTCAGGCGATCGCCTTGGCGCAGGGGTTCAAGGTAAAAGAAGGTGCTGTCCGGTGCATGGAAAGCGTCGATAATTTCATCTTTGCGGATAGTGATGGGGCCTAGGTCGGTTTGCGCCTGCAGGGACAATACCCGTCCAGAGGCGGCTCGCTCGGTGACGGTGAGGCTCAGAACTTCGCCGATCTTGGTTTGGCGATCGCCCGATAGCCGCAGAAACGCTTGCAGGGTCTGGCGTATTTCACCGAGGGTGCTCTGTCGTCGCCAGCGAAAAGTGCGCCATCCCACTTCGTTAAATCCTTGCCGCCGCTGGAGAAACGTCCGCACCGTGGACTCGGAAGAGAGGTTCCAAGGGTTTCGCTCCCGGCCACGAGCCGCCGCATCCCACACCGATTGTAGGTAGGGGCGGGGGGTGCCATCCCAGAGATCGTTAAAGTTAGCGGTGATGCCGCCAGTGGTGGAGGAGTAGAGGGCATCAATGGGACGGTTTTGATAGGTCAAAATTTGCCCTCGGGTATTGGCGATCGCCCGGTCGGCCGTTGTTGTTGTGTCCTGTAGACCGCGATAGACCTGGCACTGGGTGTCGGCACAGAGTTCGTAGTCATCTACGGCAAATCTCTGGCGACTGGCCAGGGCATAGGTGCGGGCCAAAACCGCCTGGGCCTCCACGGCAGCAAAAGGGGCATTGTAGCCAATTTCGTGGGGCACTACCCCTCGCAGGTAGGTCTCGATGGGCACGGCATTGACCAGGGTAAAGCTGCCGTAGGCATTGGGCTGGAACCGCAACCGACCGCCGTAGGGGCGACCGTTAACCCGCAACACACCGCGATCGCTTTCTAACTCAAACTGTCGTCGGTCGTAGCGCACCCCATTGAGCACCACCGACACCTGGGCTTGACGGGTTTGGGTTTCCGACACCAACTCCACCGCCCGATTGCCATGGGTGCGGGCTAGGGCAAGCACCGCCTGACGGGCTAGGGGCGAAGTATAGATGCCGCGATGGGCCCATACCTGCCAGCGCCGAGGCTGGGCGATTTCGGTGACAATGCCCCGCTGCTGCCAGTACAGAGCACTGGCTTCGGCATTTTCATAGCTGCGATGGTGGCTCAAATCACCCGATCCTGAACCACGGGCTGGCGCAGGGGCACCGACTGCACCTCAAATACGGCGCGATCGGTGGTGATGGTCTGCCATGGCTGGCGTTCATCGGCACCGGGAATCCGGATCCTCAGGCGATCGCCCTGAATGGTCAGCCGTTGATTCCCGCCGCTGCCAAACCGCTGCACGATCCCAATTTGCAAAACAGGATTGGCCGGCGGCTGTGCCTGAGCCATCTGTACGACCACGAATGCGCCAACCAAACCCAAAATCATAGAATCGCCAATATCCTGCCAAACCGTGACGCTCTAATATACTGCGAAGTTGCCATACCTCAGCAGCGGCGGTGATTTCCCCTCACATTAAGCCAGCAGGACAGGGCAGCCGCGATCAGGGGTATTGGCGTTGCTTTAAGGGGCAAGTTTTCTGGCGACTACTACGTCTCAATCGCTGCCTTCGGTGGACGGTTCTGGCGCAATCAAAAGCTGTCCCTGGGCGGTGGTGATGGATTGACCGGTAATCAGCACCCGATCGCCCCGGAGCGTGACGGTTAACAGACCCTGCCTCGGGGAGCACTGTCGGGCACGAAAGCTCTGTTTTTGCAGTCGCGGCTGCCAGTAGGGGGCTAGTCCGCAGTGGGCGGAGCCTGTTACCGGATCTTCAGGAATGCCCGCTTGGGGGGCAAAAAATCGGCTGACAAAATCGATGCTGTCGGGATCGTGGGCGTCGCCACGGGCCGTGATGATCAGTCCCAAGGTCGGCAGTTGGGCGATCGCCCCTAAATCGGGCACAAACTGTTGCACAGCGGTGGCATGTTCCAGCTCCACCAGCCAGTAGTCGCCAACTTTGTAGCCCTGGTGGATGCCCGGAACGATTTCTGTGGTCTGGGTGATGAGGTGGGGGAAGTGGGCAGGAAAATCCAGGGTGATGCCTGCGGGGGTAAAGAACACCGTGAGGCGCTGCCGTTGGGTGTCAAAGCTTAGGGGCTGCTGGACATCAACTAAACTTCGCTCTCGCAAATAATGGGCCATGGCCAGGGTGGCATGGCCGCAGAGAGGGACTTCCTGGCGTGGCGTAAACCAGCGTAGGTGGTAGTGGTTGGGGGCCAGGGGCACGGCAAAGGCGGTTTCCGACAGGTTCATCTCGGCGGCAATCGCCTGCATTAAGGAGGAGTCGGGAAAAGCTTCCAAGACTAGAGTTGCCGCTGGATTTCCGGTAAAGGGGCGATCGCTGAAGGCGTCGATAATGGCAAATTCAAACACTTTTGATCGTCCTGGTATTCCTTGTAATTCCAGCCAATTAGCTTAAGAGATTACCACGGGCACACCCAACGACCCACGAATGGACTTTATATTAGGGGTGTTTGTGCCACAGCCTGTTTGAGGTGTTTCAATGATGCGATTGGTTGCGCCATCGACCGGTGGGAATCCTCCTGTCACACCCACCCTCGGCAAAGTTTATGGCATCGGTGTAGGCAATGGCGATCCAGAGCAATTAACCATTCGCGGCTATCGCGTCCTGCGCCAAGCGGATGTGCTGGCTTTTCCGGCGGGGCCGAAGGGGCAGCCGGGAATCGCCCAAGCTATGCTGCGCCTCTATGGGCAATCCCACCAAGAACTTTTACCTTTGCAATTGCCCCTGGCGGCGGATCATGGGGTTCTACGGGCGGCTTGGCAAACGGCGGTGATCAACATGTTGCCCTACGTGCGGGCGGGCAAAACCTTGGCCTTTATGGCAGAGGGCGACTTGGGGCTATACAGCTCCTTTGCCTTCATCATGCATGGGCTGAAGGAACGCCATCCCGATCTGGTGGTGGAGATGGTTCCAGGTGTCAGCTCGGCGATCGCGGCGGCCGCAAGACTGGGTATCCCCCTAACGACTGGTGCGGATCGGCTGATCATCCTGCCCCAGTTGCGCTCCTTGGAAGAGTTGGCAGCGGCCCTCGATTGGGCGGAAGTCGTGGTGTTGCTGGATGTGGCACCCGTCTACCGTGAGGTTTGGGAACTGTTGGCTGAAAAGGGGTTGCTGTCTTTGAGCCAAGTGATTGCTTGGAATGCCGTTGCCCACCACCGCGTCTGGAGTGACCTGACTTTTTATGCCCAATTGAACCTACCGCGGCAGTCCTTACTTTGGGTGCGGCGATCGCTCACGACCTAGTTGGTACAGTCCTAGGGTCAGCCCTAAAATCACGCCCATCAGCACCACGCCCATGGCTGAGGCGTAGCCCATATCCAGTTCGGTAAAGCCCTTTTCAAAGAGGTAATACACGACCGTTTTGCTGCTGTTGGCCGGCCCACCCTGGGTGAGCAGGTAAACTTCCTCAAAGATCTTCATACTCGCGATCGCCGAAACTGTGAGCACTAGCACCATGTAGGGTCGCATCAGGGGTAGGGTAATCCACCAGTGCCGCTCCCAACCGGTCACGCCATCTAGGGCCGCCGCTTCATAGAGCTCCGCAGGAATGGATTGCAACCCCGCCAGATAGATGGTCATGTAATAGCCCAACCCACGCCAGATCACCACCACGGCGATCGCCGGCAGCACCCATCGCTGATCCGTTAGCCAGGGCAGGGATGTTCCCAGCAACCGGTTCAGCAGTCCCGACTCGCTATACACCCATTTCCAGGCGATCGCAGCTACCACCACCGACACCAGCACCGGCACGTAATAGATCGCCCGCCATAGGGTCATCAGTCCCCTAGCCCGATTGACCAAAATCGCTAACCCCAGGGGTAAAAGCACCAAGGGTGGCACGATCCATAATGTCAACTGCATAGTTGTGCCAAGGGTTTGCCAGAAAGCGCGATCGCCCCAAAGCCGTCCATAATTGCTCCAGCCCCGCCACTGGAGTGGTGAAACCAGATCGTATTCGGCAAAGCTATAGGCCACCGCCTGGGCAATGGGCAACCCCGTCGTCACCAATAGGAGGGCGATCGAGGGCAATAAAAAAAGATAGGGAACCCAGACCCTCATGCCCGCTGGAGTGCATCCAATACTTCAAGAACTTCTTGGCTATGGGTCGCAGGCAACACCCGCTGAAAACGCGCCCGAATCAATCCCTGCGGATCGATTACAAAGGTGTGTCGCTGGGAAATAAACCCCAACCATGAACCATACTGCCGACTCACCGCACCCTCCTCATCAGCCAATAGGGGAAACTGCAGCCCCTCGGCATCACAAAACTGGCGATGGGAATCCACTGAATCCACACTCACCCCTAAAATCTGCACATGGCGAGACCGATACTGAGATAAATCCCGTTGAAATCGCTGCGCTTCCAAAGTGCACCCCGATGTAAAGTCCTGGGGATAGAAATACAGCACCACCCACTGCCCCCGATAATCCTGGAGGGAGACTTTTCCCGATCCCGTATTGGTCGGCAACGTAAATTCTGGAGCCGCCTGTCCCACTTCCGGCATCAGGGACGCCCCCGCTGAAGCTATGGTTCCACAATTCCAAAACATCGCGACTGCCAACATTACCGCCAACAATTGCTTCATGCCCAACGCTCCCATCCTTTGAATTCCAGTGTACCTTCGAGTCTGCCGCTTTCCCAAAATCAGTGTGATAAGCTCATGAAGCATACAAGAACTCTAAAGCCTTGACCATTACACGGCGAACACTCCTTTGGGGCAGCGCAATCGCTCTTACTGGCTGCCGGGCCTTTGCTCCAGAAATAGACTTCCGTATTGCGGGATTATCGGGGGCCTTACCAAATCAGGTGATTGATCGCTTTCGCAACGAATTCCACCGGCCAACCGAACTAAAACCCGCCAATACCCCAGTTGAATTATGGCGATGGTTGCAATCCCCACCAGTACCGGCTGCCGATGTAGTGAGCCTCGGTGACGGTTGGTTAGCCTCAGCCCGCACCCAGGGTCAAATTCAGCCCCTGCCCGATCGCTGGCAGGAGTTAATTCCCCAGTTCGCCGAGTTGCCCATCTTCTGGCAAAATCAAGGGCTTGGCGGTGGCTGGGGGATACCCTATCGCTGGGGCAGCACGGCGATCGCCTACCGCACGAACCTGATTTCCCCACCGATTCGTAGATGGGAAGACCTGTGGCGACCGGAACTCAAACACCGCCTTAGCTTGCCCGACGACCCCCGCGAGGTCATAGGACTGGTTCTCAAGACCTTAGGACAGAGCTACAACCATCCCGATCCTGAACAAGTTCCCGGATTGATGTCGCGCCTCAAATCCTTACACCAACAGGTGCTGCTTTACAGTTCCGATGCCTACGCCGCTCCATTTTTGTCTGAAAACACTTGGGTGGCCGTTGGCTGGACTACCGACCTACTCCCCCTCGTAGAGCGATATCCCAATGTAGCTGTGACCATTCCTGAAGAGGGCACAGCACTCTGGTATGACCTATGGGTGCTCCCCCGGATTCAACGACAATTAGAACTAGCCTGCCGCTGGATGAACTTTTGTCTGACCCCTGCAATTGCCGGACAAATTAGCACCTACACCGCTGCGACTAGCCCCCTTTCCCGCGATCGCCTGGGACTTGCCGAACCTACGCTGCGAGAACAGGAAAAGTTCTTCCCCGACGCTATTTTTGAGAACAGTGAAACTCTCTCTCCTTTGAGCGATCGTCAAACCCTAAAGTATGAAAAGCTGTGGCAGTCCATGCGCCTCTCTCCTTAGTCGGGAATCAATTCCTACCCTTTTTCTGTCCTTCAAAAGCATGTTATATTACGACTAGCTCGGATCTATGCGATCGCAACGCCCGAACCGTGTCAGGGCTGGAAGGCAGCAGCACTAAGGGATGCTTGAGATAGGCGTAGCCTCCGGGCTTTAATTTTCACGATTTCAAATTGTCCGGTCAATTAATTTGCATTAAATCTCACTTTTTTATCTGAGATGCAAAGCAAGAAGCAAAATTTTACACAGTTTCATGGTTCATTCCCTCCTCAATGAGACGTTAAATTCTCTGCAGTGATTTGCAGACGTAACCAAACACTCGTCTTTTCACTAAAGCTAAATGAATCGATTCTTTGAGCCAGATATTGATTCTTTGAGCCAGATATAATAGAGGATTTACCACCTCCCACATCACTTCCTAGGATTGTAAGAGATAGCAAGGGTGAGTATTAAGCGTCAGTTACTATTCTGAATGATTGAAGCCGAATACTTTTTTTCGCCCATTTAGATCGTCTTCAGCACATTCAGGCATCCCATGGAACTGATCGGAGATGTACCTGAAATTAGACAAACTGATAACTAGAAGCCTGAATAGAGTAGAAGTTTCAATTTCAATAGCATGAATTACGAATTTGATTTCATAGCTAATGGCAATCCTAGTCTTTTATGACAATAAATTGTTAGATAAACAGGATGCTTGCACTGTGAATCAAGTCGCTGCTCTTAAAGCCTCTTGTATGGTCGAGTAAACAGTCTCATGCCTGAATTCAATAGTTCTGGAATGAATCCCGATGATGCCAAGCAGGGAGCTCAACCTTAGAGACCCGCTCACAAATTAAAGGCACTGATTGCTCAAACGTTTCGCAGATTGTCTGGGAGTTCAACTCATCAGCTACAACTTATAGCTATATTCGGGTAGGTTCGGATATCGAAAGAAAAGGGGGGTGGGGGCTGCGCCCCCAGCTAGGGGTTTTACCCTGAACCCCGTCCTAACCAAGTTATTTACAGCTATAGTATCTTTCCTCGTGTCCTTCGCCTAATTTCGCCCTAGAGTTTGGGAGCAGGAGTCGGTGCAATGCACTAGGTTTGGTTTTGGGCCATCAAAGCAAGGGAATCTTCCTAGGATAGGCAGGCGAAAAGGCGGGGTAAAAATTTCTGGATCGTGGCTGGGGCATCGCCCCGGAAAATATGGGGATAGTGCCCCTTGGGAACTTTTCGAGCAGGGGGGGGTACCTGCTGCCACTCTAGGGCATTGTAAAAACCGAGAAATTGGGGAACAGATTTAGGGGCTAGGTTTCGATAGATTTGCTGTTGTGCAGACCAGCCATATTGCTGACCACTAGCATCCTGCCACAGGGTATCGAGTGTCCGAACCGTGGCGCAGATTTGGGGATTCCATTGATCGAGGTAGAACATGCGATCTTGGGTGGTGGGCTGACCCATCCTTTGGAAGAGAATGGCTTGGGTTTCGGCTTCGGCTTTGTCCCATTCTTTTCTATCTAGCAGATGTCGCAGATGGCTTAGGCGATTGGATGGTTCCATACCCAAAAGCTGTCGTCCGAACTGATAGGCTGGGTCAATGGCCAGGGCGATACAGGTGAGTAGTCCCAATCCGCCTAGGATGACTGTGGGGAGTGATCGCCACGTCACTCGCTGACGCAGAGCTTGCTGCACTTGGAGGACATTGGCATAGCGATGGTTTAGGTCGAGGGAGACCATGCGATCTAGAATCTTTTCCAGATGCGATCGCGTTTTTTGAGATAGTGCTTCCATTGCAGGTGTCCGGCGGAAGTGCGGGTCAGTTGATTGGGGGGCATCCCGGTGAGGGCCTGAACGATGACCATGCCGAGGGCATAGAGGTCACTGCTGTAGGTGGCGCGACCGACTTCCTGTTCTTTAGCCATATAGCCAACGGTGCCGATCGCCATGGGCAGTTCCCGAGAGCTGGGGTAGTGCTGCACGGTGCCGAAGTCAATCAACATCACCGCGCCATCGCGATGGCGGCGCATGAGGTTAGCTGGTTTGATATCGCGGTGGATTAACTGGGCGTTGTGAACGACTTCAAGGGCAATCAGCACATCTTCAAGGAGGGCGATCGCCTTTACATGGGGCATTGGCCGACCGATGGGCAGTTCCATGAGCAAAGAGTGGCCATCAATCCACTCTTGAACGAGGAATAGCTCCTGATGTTCTTGGAAGTACGCCAAAAGCTGGGGGATACGGTCGTGGGTTCCCAACTCTTGGAGCGCCTCCGCTTCGGACTGAAACATCTCTTGGGCCGTCAAAGCCGCCCGTTCACTATCCTGAATGGGACAGAGGTGCTTTACCACGCAGGTGGGCGTGCCAGGGAGGCGAGTGTCGATCGCGAGATAGGTCTGGGAAAAGCCGCCCGCCGCTAATTTGTCCAGAATGAAGTAGCGGCCATCCAGGGTAGTTCCGATCAGGCTATTCGCGGTTAACATACCTCAGCTCAATAATGTCATCTTCATCCTCCTCGCCCTCATCATAGTCCTCATCGTCAGACTCTGGATCATCCTCCAGCTCATCATCAAAAGCCCCGGCGAGAGACGTCAGACGGTTCACGACCCCCAGTACCAACGCGCTTACGGCCCATGCCGCCGCACCGCCACTGACCGTGGCAGCAATGCAGGCAGCCCCAAGGGGTAATGGCACACTAATCACCCCCAAAAACCTGATCTGCACCACCGGATCGCTGTTCTGCACTATCAGTAGGGTTCCGAAGGCCAGTAGCGTCGCCCAATAGATGCGCACGTCTGCCCTAGGACTTAATCTGGGCAAGCATGGTTTGGGGCTCCCAGTAGGCGCGAATCTCCTGAATTTTTGGCGTGGCATCGATGACAAATAAATCGATGCCTTCAAACTTCGTGGTTTTCCCCCCATGGGTGTGACCGGTGGCCGACCACTTCACGGCCACTTCCCCATTGGGGGCGATCGCTACAAAGGTTTCATAGATTTCGAGCTGGGCAAATAATCCTTTCATCGCCGTAAAGGATTCGGCCATGGCGGATTTACCCTGGGTGGTTTTTACACCAACGGGGTCATGGTTTACCACATCCTCGGTGAGGGCATTGAGATATTCAGAGTCATCAAGGGCGCGGATGGCAGCAAAATAGTTGGCAATCAATTGGGCGATCGCATCAGTTGATGGAGCAATAGATTGCGCATTAGTTAAATCGGTGGATTTAGCTGTCATAGTCAACGGCTACCTCTGCTAGTTCTTGGGCTGTGCCGACAAAGGGATTGTCCGAGGTCAAAAATAATAAACAGTGGCATTCCTTCCGCTCACGCATCGGCACACAGGGACAGTTCCAATAAGTGTTTTTAACTTCTGCCTCCTTGTCCTCGTAGAAGCGGCAGGGACACAGGGGCGCACCTAACTCTTCTTTATGTTTAGCCAGCCCTTCAATCACAGCCGTGGTAATGCTGGGGTCGCTGCAAAAAAAAGTGTCGGTTCGCTTAGCGTAGGTTTCGGCAAATTTACGCATAGCTTCAAAATTCTTTACAGAGGCCTTATTTTTTCCGCGATTATCGTCTTGATTCATTGCATTTTGACGTTTTTCCTAATAATGTACACCACTTTAATCGGCATTTTAGGGAACTCTATGGGCCACAGTGATTCGGAGAATTTGCTAGGGTGTAAGCAAAACATCAAAAAAATGAATTTGACAAAAATAACGTTATGGACAGGCGTTTTGGGTGTGGTGCTGCTTTGGACAGGGGACCTCACTGCCCAGGAGGCACCCAAGGTGGGAACGCCCCGATCGCTCCCTTTGCTCCAGACCCGGGCCCGTCCACCGCTGGCTAGTGAAAATCTCTACATGGGCATGACCGAGACCGATTTTTTTGCCTATGCTCGCGAGCACAACTGGGCAGCGGTCACCTCGAAATTTGTGTCCACCCATGGATTGCACCGATTGCAGCCGGGGGGGGGAGGGGTTGTACACCCTTAACGCAGAGTTGGTCTATGCCAAAGGGTTTGTGGCGGATGTGTATTTTAGTGACCGTCGGTTGGTGGGACTGCGGTTGGTGGCTGATTCACGCGATCGCCCCCTCAGCCTTCCCAATCTGTTTCGCCTGGCCCAAGCATGGTTTCCCGATCAGATGCTCAGTGTGATCTATCAAGTTTTGCCCGATGACCCCCAAAGAATTGTGGTGGATTCCCTCATTGGCACCATTCCCGATGTCTTCCGACGGGAATTGGGGCGCGCCGCTTTACCTTTTTGTCGGGCAGTGGTGTTTTCCCGGGCGATCGCCTCTACACCCCTAACAACCTGCCCCCAGCATCGCTTATCGTCGGTATTTTTCGATAACCTAGGTCTTAATAAAAGTTCCTAAACATTTTTACCCTTCCCCCTGCCATGACCCAAAAGCGTGTTCTCTCTGGGGTGCAGCCCACTGGTAATCTGCACATCGGCAATTATTTTGGCTCCATCCGCAACTGGGTCGAACTGCAGAGCACCTATGAGAACTTTTTTTTGTGTGGTGGATCTCCATGCGATCACTATTCCCCACGACCCGGCCAACTTGGCCTACCATACCCGCAACACTGCAGCGCTCTATTTGGCCTGTGGCATCGACCCGCAGCGCTCGACGGTCTTTGTCCAATCCCATGTATCGGCCCATAGCGAACTGGCGTGGCTCCTTAACTGCATCACCCCCCTCAATTGGCTGGAACGCATGATCCAATTTAAGGAAAAGGCGATCAAGCAAGGGGAGCAGGTCAGTGCTGGGTTGCTAGACTATCCCGTGTTGATGGCAGCGGATATTTTGCTGTATCAAGCGGATTTGGTTCCCGTGGGCGAAGACCAGAAGCAGCACCTGGAGCTAACCCGCGACATTGCCATTCGGGTTAATGACCAGTTTGGTTCCCCAGAGCAGCCGGTCTTTCGGATGCCAGAACCATTGATCCGTACCCAGGGAGCCCGGGTCATGAGCCTGGCCGATGGGAGTAAGAAAATGTCCAAGTCCGATCCTTCGGAATTGAGCCGGATTGAACTGTTGGATAGCCCGGAGGAAATTCAGAAAAAAATTAAGCGCTGCAAGACCGATGCCGGGCGTGAACTGGTGTTTGATGATCCCGATCGCCCCGAATGCCACAATTTGATGACCCTATACCAATTGTTTAGCGGTCAATCCAAGGAAGCAGTCCAGAAGGAGTGCGCTAACCTGCGGGGCTGGGGCGACTTTAAGAACCTCTTGACCGAAGCTGCGATCGCCCATTTGGCCCCCATTCAAGCCAGATATCGGGAAGTCACCGCCGAACCTCGCTATCTGGAGGAACAGTTGCACTCAGGACGGGAGCGAGCCACGGTGATCGCCGAGAACACCCTCAAACACTGTCAACATGCCCTCGGCTTCCTAGGGCGATAGCAAGAGGAATGATTGCGGTTCATGCTATTCCTCGTGGCTCATTCTGCCAAAGAGGTAGTCGAGGATGTAATTCCTGAGGTCGTAATACTGGGGATCTTCGAGGATGTGATCCCGATCGCGGGGATGCTCAAAGGGAATTTTAATCACTTCACCAATTTTGGCGGCGGGGCCATTAGTCATCAATACGAGGCGATCGCAGAGAAATAGAGCCTCATCGATGTCGTGGGTGATCATCATCACGGTGCATTTTTGTTCCCACCAGATTTTCAGCAGTTCCTCTTGCAGTTCCTCTTTAGTAATCGCATCCAAAGCCCCAAAGGGTTCATCGAGAATCAACAGTTCGGGGCGTACCGCCAGAGCCCGGGCGATCGCCACCCGTTGCCGCATCCCTCCAGACACTTGGGGTGGTTTCTTTTCGATGGCTTCCACCAGCCCCACCATCGCCAAGTGGTGCATGACGATATCTTTCTTTTTCAGTTCGTCATATGCGGGATGGACGGCATCCACCGCCAGATAGACATTTTCATAGACAGTGAGCCAGGGGAGCAAGGAATAGTTTTGGAAGACCACCATGCGATCGGGGCCGGGTTTCTTAATCAATTGTCCCTTAAGTCGAACTTCACCGGAGGTAGGTTGATTGAAGCCCGACACCATATTCAAGAGGGTGGATTTACCACAGCCTGAATGCCCAATCACACAAATAAATTCTCCTGCGGACACAGTCAAATTCACGCCATCGAGAACGACATTGGGGCCCTTACTGGTGGGATAGATTTTAGTGACATTCTCAATAGTCAGGAGGGGTGTGGGGGGCTGGGGGGCGATCGCATAGCCCGTATCGTGGAATGTGGCAATATTCATAAGTTTTCCTTATCTAGATAATTTTAGTCTTCAATCAGAGCCCTCACCCTAACCCTGTCCCAGAGCGGGAGAGGGGACAAGAATAACCTCTCTTACTCCCTTTCTCTGAAGTGTGGGAGAAGGGGGTCAACTTCTCCTCATCGCACGGCGAGGGGAATTTCGGCGAGGGTGAAATTGCGTTCGATTTGGAGATTTTGTAGATACTCGATCGGATTATCCGCAGAGAAAGTAGCCCCATCAAATAGATGAATTGCTCCCTTGCCGTAGGTGATTTCCGAAAGACCGATTTCCCGTGCTGCCGTGCTGAATACGCCCACCTGACACACCCGCTCTGCCACTTCCACCCAATTGCGGGGAAAGGGGACATCGCCCCATCTTGCCATCTGTGCCGCCTGCCATAGGTGCTCAGTTCGGCTAGGGCGATTGATATTCGTACCATAAAACAGATGGTGGGCATATTCCCGCATCGGGGTTTCCAAGTTGCAGGCATTGAGGTCGGAGCTACCCAGTTGAATGTACTCGCGCTTTGTGCCGACGAATTCTTTGCGGGCAATCAACTCCGCCACTTCCTGGGCATGGTTGGGGTCGGCGCAATAGACGCAGGCTTCCAAAATTGCCTTTACCAAAGCGATGTGGGTGTTGGGATAGGCGATCGCCCAATCTTCCCGCACACCGAGCACCTTCCCCGGATGTCCATCCCAGATTTCCCGATCAGTGGCGATCGTAAAACCAGCCCCTTCGGAGGCGGCACGGAAGTTCCAGGGTTCACCGACACAGAAGCCATCAATACTGCCCGCCTTCAAATCCACTACCATTTGGGCAGGAGGAATGATTTTTAGTTCCACATCGCGATCGGGATCAATGCCTCCAGAAGCCAGCCAATAACGGAGGAGAAGATTGTGCATAGAAGCAGGATGAACTACACCCATGCGGTGCTTTTCCGGCGTTTCCTTAAGATAGCGGGCAAAGTCGGACAGGGAGTAGACGCCACTGTCGTAGAGCTTCCGTGACAGGGTGATCGCGTTGCCGTTGCGGGTCATGGTCAGGGCAGTAACCGTAGACAGATTTTTACCCAAGCCCCCTAGGGTCAGCCACATCGGCATTCCCGAAGGCATTTGTGCTCCATCTAAATAGCCGTACTGCAAACCATCGGCAATTCCCCGCCAACTGGTTTCCCTGACCAGATTCACTTCATCGAGTCCGTGCTTTTGGAAAAATCCCTTTTCTTGGGCGATCGCCAGGGGAGCGCAAGCGGTGAGCGGCACAAAACCCAGTTCCAGATTGACTTTTTCCAGTCCATGGCGGGGCACAACCGCCACTTTTCGGGCGCGCAGTTTCTTCACCCGCTTCTGTTGGTTGAGAAAGTAGAGAATCTCACTGCGGAGGCTGTAATAGCTGGGATGTTTGATTACTTCCAAGCGATGGCGGGGGCGGGGAATATCCACCGTCAAAATACCGCCGATATTGGAAGCGGGTCCGTTGGTGAGCATGACGATGCGATCGCTCATAAACACGGCCTCATCCACATCGTGGGTCACCATGACTGCTGTGGTTTGGGTCTCCTCGCAAATGGCAATCAGCTTCTCTTGGAGGTTCCCTCGAGTGAGGGCATCCAAGGCACCAAAGGGTTCATCAAGCAGGAGCAGTTTGGGTCTGACCGCTAGGGCCCGGGCGATCGCCACCCGTTGTTTCATCCCGCCCGAAAGCTGGGTGGGGAGCTTATCGAGGGCATGGTCGAGGCCCACCATATGAATGTAATGTTTGATGACTTCTTCTCGCTCTTTAGGAGGCAGTTTCCCCAGCACTTCATCCACCGCTAACGCTACATTATCGTGCACCGTCAGCCACGGTAGGAGCGAATAGTTTTGGAAGACCACCATCTTCTCTGGGCCTGGTTTGCGAATGTACTGACCCTCCAGGGTCACCACACCCTCCGTCGTCGTATCTAGTCCGGCAATCATGTTCAGCAGAGTGGATTTGCCACAGCCCGAGTGCCCGATCAGCGATATGTATTCCCCTTTGGCAATCTCTAAATCAATTCCTTTGAGAGCAATATATTCCTTACCACCAGCAAGGGGAAAAGTCTTGCCCGCCTGCTCTACTACTACGAATGAACTCATTTATGTATCCTCCTAGGATAAATTACTTCTCTGGAACAATCCAGCGTTGCAGTAAAGCCATACCGCGATCCAAAAGCAAACCCACAGAACCAATGTAGAAAACAGCTACGATAATTTCACTGACATAGTTTTGTTGGTAGGCATCCCAAATAAAGAAGCCAATGCCCACAATCCCAGACATGACAATTTCGGCGGCGATAATCGCTAGCCATGCCAGACCGATCGCAATTCTTAAGCCAGTGAAAATGTAGGGCAAGGCGGAAGGAAATAGGATTTTCGTGAAAAACCTGCGTGTAGATAGCCGCAAAACCCGCCGCACATTGATATAGTCCTGGGGTATTTGCCGCACACCCTCCGCCGTGTTAATCAGAATTGGCCACACTGATGTAATAAAGATCACAAAAATTGCCGCCGGCTGATTCTGCTGTAGAGCGACAAGGGCAATGGGAACCCAAGCAAGAGGAGCTACCATCCGCAGGAATTGGAAAATGGGGTCTAGCATCTTATTGGCTAATGGTTGCAAACCCACCAAAATTCCCAAGGCAATGCCCACTACCGCCGCCAGACCATAGCCCATGGCCACTCGGGTCAAACTGGCAAAGGTTTGCAGAGCTAACCCCTTATCCAAGCCACCCCGATCATAGAAAGGATAGAGAATCAAATTGCGTGCCCGCTGATCCTCCCAAATCTGATATGGACCAGGAAGACGGATGAGTCCGATCGCCACGATTAACTGCCACACTGCCAAAAAGAGCAATACCCCAACCAGCGGCGGCAGAATATCTCCCCTCCGTTCCTGCCAAAACTTCAGAAGTGGATTAGAGTTATTTTTGCCATTGCGATAACTGACTGCCATAATTTCTCCGTTTATTTTCTGTTGAACATGAACTGATTAAACTCGCTTGATCTGGAGGCTCTTCAGATAAGCCTCAGGATTGTCTGGATTGAACTCCTTACCATCAAAGAATTTCTCGATCCCCCGCGAAGTAGCAGTGGGAATATCGGAAAAACCCGCTTCCTTTGCCGCCTCTAGCCACAGGTCTTGGCGGTTAACCCGTTCAATAATTGCCTTCGCTGTGTCGAAATCCTTAATCTTGCCATCATGGAAATTCCAGCGCATGGTCTCTGTCAGAAACCATAGGTCGTGGCTTTTGTAGGGATAGGATACACTGCCCAGATCGTCCTTCCAGTAGAGCGGTCCCATCTTGAAGTTATCGATAGCAGGCTGTCCATCCCCCATGGCGTACTTCCCTTCGTAGGGAGGATTAAGGATGGGTACGGGAATATTGAAATAATTGCGCCCCGACAAAATCTGAATCGCCTCCGAGCGGTTTTCTGGTTTGTCTAGCCACTGCTGAGCTTCCATCACCCCCTTAAGCAGGGCCTTAGTGGCTATGGGATGGCGGTCTACCCAGTCGGCCCGGATTGCCAGGTATTCTTCGGGGTGAAACTGCCAGATTTGGGCTGTGAGAGTAGCCATATGCCCGATGTTATCGGCAACAATGCGATAGGGCCAGGGGTCGCCCGTGCTGAAGGCATCCATCGTGCCGTTGCGCATGCCCTGCACTGTCTCGGCAGGAGGAACCGCCAGCAGGTCGATATCTTGATCGGGGTCGACTCCGCCAGCCGCAAACCAGTAACGAATCCAAAAATCTTGATTGACATTGGGGAAGGTATGGGCGGCTTTGAACTTCCGTCCCTGACTGGACTGAAAGTCCCTGATGTAGCTTTTTGCTTTGCTCAAATCTTTGTGCAGACCCTTACCTTTATGAATTCCCGCGATCGCAATGCCGTTGCCGTGGGTGTTCAACTGAGCAAGGACATACATCGGTACTTTGTTGCCATTGGTGATAATGCCTTCGGTGATCAGGTGTGGCATGGGCATTTGCCATTGACCACCATCAATACCACCGCCTTGGGAGCCGATCACCACATTGTCCCGAGCAGATGCCCAGTTAGCCTGCTTAGAAACTTCTACCTCTGTCATGCCGTACTTAGCAAAAAAACCCTTTTCCTTGGCAATGACAAGGCCGCCGACTCCACGATCGGGATGTAACCCAACTTGGCCTTTGTGGCTTCTGGGGCTTGATCAACCGCAACATCAGCGGGCTGATTGGGCGTTGTTGGTGTATTTGCTGTTGGCTCTGGGGGGTTGCCCAAGCATCCCTTCAGCAGAATGGAACTGGTGGCTGTAGCGCCAACAATGGACAAAAAATGCCGCCGTGTAGCACGGGTAGGAATGCTCATCATAAACCTCCTTTCTGTAGCGATATTTGGAGCAGTCAAATTAGAAGATAGACTAAAGTCTATGTAAAACAGTTTTTAATATATTTTAGTCTATGCATAGCAGCATACCAGACCAGTTCCTAACCTAGGAATAGATTTGCCATCATAATTACTAATGGAAAAGATTAGGAGCCATCCCTCGAAAAAAGAGAAGCCCCACCTCATAGGGATAGATGTACGCCCTATCTTTTAGAAAAAAGGTGGATTTTTCTCGTTCACTACTCTGACTGTCATGACTTTGGCTGTGTCATCCGCGCTGCTGATGAAGCCAGCAAAAAGCAGATGTTTATGCTAATGTAAATATCGCTTCGATGCGGGTGTAGTTTAGTGGTAAAACCACAGTCTTCCAAACTGTCGTTGCGGGTTCGATTCCCGCCACCCGCTTCCTAAATTTTCTAAGAGCTTTTTGTTCTAAGAGCTTTTGAGCAACCAAGCACCGATTCGTGACAGGTACGATTCGGTCAATGATGCCACAGTCCACGTCCAATAAAAAATGCCACTCCATTGGCTAGAGCGGCACTGGCAGTAAAAAAATAAACCCCTAGCTCAACCCAGCCTAGGAGGCTGGTTTAGATATCCTGGCGCTAGGAACAGCATTAGATTCTGGTGCGGCGGGCAATAAATTGACACTACCGCCGAGTTTAGCTTGATCTAGCTCATTGCCGATCGCCACGACCCCAACGGCCGTCGCGTTGTTGATATCTTTCTCGCCATTGGCCCGAAAGACGTTCTTCCCCGGACTTTCGACACTGCCGAGATCGGGAGTGGGTTCGCCACGACGGTCGGGCAAAATCACCACGCCATTGCGCATGTTATTGGCGATTAGGTTGCCCCGCAATACAGGGCGGGACACATTGGAAATTACAATGCCGTCGCGGTTATTGACGATGCGATTTTCCAGCACCCGTACCGTTGAGCGCTGCCCAATCGCCAGCCCAAAGCCAGTATTGTCAAACAGATTGCTGCGGATCTCTCCACTACTGCTACCGACCGCCGAGATGCCATTAGCTCCATTACTGACAAAAAGGTTATCCACCACTACGGCGGCGGCACTGCCAGACATGAACAGCCCTTCCCGGTTGCTGTCCCGAAAGGTATTGGCAGTGATGACCACGCCCTTGCCGCGTTCAATCCAAACGGCAGTGCCGCGAACCTCACCGTTGGTGAGGGTCAACCCCTCAAGCCGTGTGTTGTCTCCTAACACCACTGCCACATTTTGCCCCGCAAAACTAGGACTCAAAAAGCGGCCACTGCCCCGGATCAGGACGCCTTCACCGCGATTTTCTGGCGTTCCCCGTAGGACAACACCACGGGGAATTGTCAGCGGAAACACCTCCTGGGTTGTGTCGGCGCTGTAGGTACCTGGTGCAATCTGAATCACGGTGCCCGGTTGGGGCTTGGTTGTCAGGGCGGCGGTAATAGAGCGGAAGGGATTGTTGGCGGTGCCATCGCCAATGGCAGCATCGGGTCGCGGCGCAACTACCAACACCGGCACTGCCGTATTTTGGGCCCAACTGATCGGGCTAATAATCATGAGAGTTGTCGCGGTCAGGGCGCTGCTGATCACCCCCAAAGTCACGGTGCTGCTGCCAATTTGGTTTCGACGTATCATACGATTCCCTCTGAGTTTGCCCATAACGTCCATAGAAAATAACACATAATGAATTTGACATCTGCCAGAGAAGGTCATGAGCTACTGCCTGAATCCATCCTGTCCTCAACCAAAGAATGAAGACGGAATGCGGTTTTGTTGCTCGTGCGGTTCGCCTTTGGAATTGCATGGACTCTATCGGGCGATCGCCCCCATGGGACAGGGTGGAATGGGGCGAACCTTCCGTGCTCTGCAGTTAGATACTCAGACGCCCTGTGCCATCAAACAGTTCTATCCTCGAAGCCAAGATCCACGGTTCTATGAAAAGGCTTTGTCTCTGTTTCAACGAGAGGCTTTTCAGCTCAGAGAGCTGGGAGCCCATCCCCAAATTCCAAAATTCTTGGACTTTTTTTCTGAGTCTAATTATTGGTATTTGGTGCAGGAATTTATCAACGGTGCTGATCTTGAAGTTTTACTGCACAGTGGGGGGCCTTTTTCGGAATTCCAAATTCGGGAACTGTTGCAGCAAATGCTGCCAGTGCTGTCCTTTTTGGAACAGCACCAAGTGATCCATCGGGATATTAAGCCAGCTAATATTCTTCTCACTGGTGATGGACGCTATGTTTTGGTCGACTTTGGAGCGTCGAAAACCCATAATTCCCAGCTAACGGGTACCCTGATTGGCACGGCGGAATACGCAGCACCAGAACAAACCCAGGGGCGAGCTACCTATGCTAGCGATATTTACAGTCTTGGGGTAACCTGCATCCACCTACTGACAAAGCAATCGCCATTTGATCTATATGATGACTACCGGCAGGAATGGTGTTGGCTAGAGTCCTTACCCCAACCCATTTCCCCACACCTGCAAATGGTGCTGTCCCGGCGATCGCCCAATCTCCGGCGCATCGTTACACCGACGGTATGACTATGCTGGCCGATCTCACCACTTCAGGAGCCAGTGTGGCGCAGGTGTGCCACCTCCTGCAAAACCAGCAGTGGCAGTCTGCGGACCAAGTGACCACCGAGCTCCTCAGCGGCGATGTTAGCCAGATCGCCTGCGATCGCCTCTGCGGACTGGATCGGGCATGGCGTGAGGCCAGCCAAGAGCGCTTCGGATTCTCAGTCCAGAGAGACATCTGGCTCAACCTTGGCGGGCAGCTTGCCTACGCTCCCAATCGGCAGTGGGAATTTGCCGCCACCTATCTCAAATTTAGCCGCCGAGTTGGTTGGCTTCGCCAGAACTGGTGGCGTACCAAGTGGCTCCTGCCGACGCAACTTACCTTTTCTCTTCAGGCACCCCTCGGACATTTGCCCACGTTCTGCTACCAAAGGGGCGTTGACAGTGCCGATGCCTTCTTCTGGCGGCTTACTATCTGCGGGGCAATGCCGCCCTAGGGCAGGGGCATCATATTATTTGTCACCGGGTTTGTGACCGGGGCGGCGGTTCCCCCAATCACAGTTTTAGCTTGGCGCGCCTCCAATAGGGCGATCGCTGCCTCCACCTTTTCCGGGAAGATCGCCACCAATCCCCCCGGAGCTACCCGTGATAATGCCAACTCCAACGCCGCCAGTTCATCCAAAATAATGTCGTGTACTGGATACTTCTCAGCAGACACAATACCCCGCTTCAGCAGCTCGGCCACCTCGCCTACGCCACGGCCGCGGCGATCATGATCCTCTTTGATCAGGATATGGTCAAACATCCCCGCTGCCAATCGCCCCAGCTCAATAATGTCCTGATCGCGGCGATCTCCTGGTGCACCAATAATCCCAATGCGTTCACCTTGCCAAGTGGTCAAAAAATTGGCGATCGCCCGGTAGCCTGCCGGATTGTGGGCATAATCCACCAAAGCATGGATATCTCCGAGGGCAAATAGATTCATTCGTCCCGGTGTCTGCTCTGCGGAGGTCACAAAACAAGTCAAGGCATCCCGAATATCCTCAATTCTTACCCCCTGGACAAAAGCCGCCAAACTGGCTGCCAAGGCATTCTGGATCATAAAATCTGCCTTACCCCCTAGCGTCACAGGCACATGGATCGCCTGTTCAATTCGCAGCGTCCAATCCCCCTTCAAAATCGAAAGGAACCCATTTTCATAGACCGCAGCCAACCCGCCCTGCTGGGTATGCTCTTGGACGATAGGATTGCTAGGGTTCAGGCTGAAATAGGCCACCTGGGCCTTAACTACCGATGCCATTGCTGCCACTAGGGGATCATCGGCATTGAGCACCGCATAGCCGCTGGGGAAGGCCATCCGCGCCACCACGCTCTTGACTGCTGCCATCTCCTCTAGGGAATTGATATCGCCAAGACCAAGGTGGTCGGCTTGCACATTCAGGACAACCCCAACGTCGCAGCCATCAAAGGAAACCCCAGAGCGTAAAATTCCACCCCGGGCCGTTTCCAATACGGCCACCTCTACCGTGGGGTCACGCAAAATCACTTGGGCACTGTATGGCCCGGTATTGTCTCCCTTTTCGACCAGCCAATTGCCGATATAAATGCCATCCGTCGTGGTATAGCCCACAATTTGTCCCGCATGTTTAAAGATATGGGCTGTCAGCCGTGTGGTTGTGGTTTTCCCGTTGGTGCCCGTAATCGCCACAATGGGAATGCGGGTTGGAGTTCCCGGCGGAAACAGCATGTCTATCACTGGCTCTGCCACATTGCGGGGAATCCCCACACTGGGGGCCGTGTGCATGCGAAAGCCCGGTGCCGCATTGACTTCCACAATCACGCCATCCGTCTGACGTAATGGCTGGGAAATATCGGTGGTTACCACATCAATGCCCGCAATGTCTAGCCCAATCACCCGTGCGACCCGCTGGGCCAGCCACACATTTTCCGGATGAATATCATCGGTTCGATCTACGGCAATGCCACCTGTGCTGATGTTGGCGGTCGCCCGCAAGTAACACACCTGTCCCGAGGCGGGAATGGACTCTAGGGTGAGATTCTGGCGTTGGAGTACTTCTAAACTGGGTCGATCTACCACTATTCGGGTTAGCACATTATCATGTCCATCACCCCGGCGAGGATCTCGATTGGTTTCCTCGACAAGTTGGGCAATAGTTTGCCGCCCATCGCCGATCACATGGGCCGGCACCCGCTCTGCCACCGCCACCACCCGTCCATTCACTACCAAAACCCGATGGTCACGCCCCCGGTGAAAGCGCTCAATGATCACCTCTTCAGAAACCTGTTGAGCGAGCTTAAAAGCATCTTCAGCTTCTAGTAGAGATCGCACATCAATGGTAATACCTCGCCCATGGTTGCCACTGAGGGGCTTGACCACAATGGGGAATCCGCCTACCTCGGTGATCGCATCTTCAAGGTATTTGGCAGAACGCAGGAGGGTGCCTCGCGGGACTGGTACACCTGAATCTCCAAGGATTCGCTTAGTGCCCTCCTTATCGCAGGCCAACTCGACTGCCAAAATCCCCGTTTGATTAGAAAGCGTAGCCTGAATGCGGCGCTGATGTTGCCCATAGCCCAACTGGATCATGGCACGACTGCCCAAATCAATGACGGGAATCCGCCGCGCCCTTGCTTCAGCTACTATCGACTCAGTACTGGGGCCCATCTGTCCATCTAGGCGCAACTCTTGGAGATCGGCGACATCCTGTTCTAGCTCGCTGGCACTATAGGTTCCAGTATCGGCAATGGACTGACAAAGCCTAAGCGCTGCTCGCGCTGCATAGCGGCCCGCTTCTTCAATCTGATATTCAAATACGATTTGATAAATGTGGGGTTCGAGGGTAGGCTTAACCCGGTGGAAGGTGCCCGTCATTCCCGCTAGACCCTGCAACGCCAATGCTACCTCCGGAATTAGGCTGACAATTACTGGAACTTCTTTGCTACCCTCAGACTCAGGATAGAGATCAGCAAAGGAAGGTAGGATTCGCCCCAGGTCACGATAAAGCTTCGCCGCTGAAATCCTCAATTCGGGTACCTCAACCCGCATTAATACGAGGCAGGGGGTCTCAATACTCCAGTAGTTGGGGCCTCGCAAAGCTTGAATCTTAAGCATTTTCATAGGTAGCGATATCCTGATGGCCGGCGGCGATAGAGATTTTTGATGTTAAAGGGTGAACGAAGCGCTATTCTGTAACATTGACTGCATTTCTTTCCTGCCGCCAATGACTAACAATTGTTTGCTAAAAGCTTACCAAGAGTTGACTCATTGATCCTAGCTCTGGCAGCCTATGGCTACAAATTAGGGGTTGGGGGATGGTGATCAATCCTTCCAGGAACTGGGCGCTGGCTGGGTTGCAGCCCCGTTAGCATTCGCGTTAGGTGGGTCGCATCTAAAACTGGGCGGCTTTCCCGGACTTTGTGCCACACGGAGCGAGCCATGAGTAAACCTCGAGCAATGGGAGTAGCGCCAATCTGCTCCAAAAAAGCTTCTCGCTCGGGCTGATAGTCTGCGGATCCAAGAACAATGGCTCCTAGGGAACCATGGGCAGAGGCGACGCGCGCCAATTGGGACATAATTTCGGGGTACAACCAAGTGTAGGCCGGATGAACTGTTACCTGACAGGTGTGATGGGCGGGCTTAGCTTCACGGGAGCGTTGTAGTACCAAAGAAAAGTAGGCGATCGCGGCTTTGCGCTGGGGTTCGTACACATATCCCGATACTTCTTGGAGTTGGGACAGCAACAGCCCCGCATGACGCACCATTCGAGTGAATAGGTGGGAGCGAAAATCTTGAACCCCCAGGTCATAGACCTGACGAACTTGGGGTGGCATGGCGGCGGTGTCCAGTTGGTAGAGCAACATGGCATCGGCATTGCTGACAGGTAAAAGATTGGGAAGATCGGGCGTATGCTCCGCTAAGCGTTGCAGGAGCTCAGCACCCAATTCCCAAGTTGTGAGGTGGGCAAGGGGCTGGAAGCCATTTTGCCGGTAGAGGGCCACGGCATCTCGAGACAGGGAGTCTACTTGTAAAACCCATGTACGGGCCTCCCAGCAGGATTCCAAACAGGAGCGAATCAGGTGAGTACCCACGGAAGCCGCTGATACGGAGGTCTGGGTGGGTGCGATAGCAATCCGATCTACCTGCCAAGTGCTGCGACTTGTATTGACCGGAGATATTTGAATAACACCCTGCACCTGCCCATCATAGTCGGCAACGTACAACCGAGCTTGAATCCCGCAAAGCTGCTGAACGGTAGCAGGCACCCATGGAATGACCCGTTCAAGGGGCTGACCAAGTGGTAGGAAGGAGGCAAAGCCAACATTGGAACCCCGCACTTGCACCTCCCCATGACTATCGGCCATGAGGGAGATAATTAATTCACTATCGCGGGGATGGGGGGGACGAACCAGCATATCTATCCCGAAAATTTGACTTAATCATACCAGCTAGTATGTTAAATTACCTAAACTGTGTTTATTAAATGGACTAAGCAAAGATGGCGAAGCGCCGCAATCAAAAGAAGGAGAAAGCCTTACGCAACCTTGCCTATGCTCGCAAATTTCGCAAACGAACGCCCATGGGCCGGTTTGGTCGCCGTCGTTCTTTTGGTGGCTTTAATGATGCTGAGGATGGCGATATGGTTGAGGGCGGCGAAAACTCTGGGGCGACCGATCTAGGAGATGCTAAATCCTAAATTTGGTCTAGGTCTGTGTACAGGATCGCCGGAGATGACGGTGGCGATCGCCCAAATTTCGGATCCTGTGACAAGTTCCGCCATTAATTCCGACAGTAAGACAGATAAGACAGAGTTGACCTTGCTGAAGCAGCAGGTTTTTCCCCTTGGGAGAGCGCTATCTTCCCAAGGGCATTTTTGTTTGCAGGAATTTATGGCTGCCTATCCTTGGGCGCACCTATCTTGGCTGGCGATCGCCACCAGCGGTGACAGTTTGACGGGGGTGCGGATTGGAGTTGTTACGGCGCGAGTCATTGGGCAGCAATGTGGCATTCCGGTGTATGGCATCTCCGAAGTTGGCGACGTGGAGACACTTCTAGCGATAGGATATGCCCGCTGGCAGCAGGGCGATCGGGGGGACTGGGCGGACGTGGTTCCCCATTAGCCTTAGCCTCAACATGGTCGCCTGCTTAAGCTGAATCTGGGCCATCTCCGCCCAGGGATGAACCTTGGTGTAGTGTTTTAAGGCCCTATGAAGCTACGGGCCAGGCAAAGAACGGCTCTAGGGCTTGGAGGATCACGCCGGCAGCGCGGCGGGCGTCTTCGGCGTAGGGAAGAGTTTTGGCTGTATCAAAAAGGCGCACTTTCAGCTCAGCGCTGGTCTCGCAGGACAGAAATAATCGCTCAAGGAGACCGTCTAGGTCACAGGTGCACAGGGCACTCCAATCCCGTTCCATCGGATCAAATGGATACTCCAGAACAGAGAAGATAAGGATCTTGGCATGCAATGGGCTGATGTTGCGACAGATGTCGCCGCGTACATCAAAGGGATTGGGAATGTAGCCAAGTTTTTGGGTGATGGGAGTCAGGGGTTCGGCGATCGTGGAGAACTGGGGATCGGCGGGAAGGACAGGAATAACAGGCATCTCGGCATAGAGCAACCCAATGGTGTCGATAATTGTATCGGCAGCAAGGAGGTAGTCGGACTGCTTATTGATGCGTTTGAGATAGAGGTTAATGGTTTGCTTGAGTTCAGCGAGGATGGGAAAAGTGCGCAGTGTGTCTTCCACCAGTTGCCTGAGATCGGTGCGCTTGACTTCTTCGACGTCGTTAGACCAATAGTCATGGCAAATAAAGAGCATCAATCGCTTGATTCTCAAAACATTTTCGTCTTCAGTGAGACTGGTCACGATTTCGTCAATGAGTTGGCCTTGAATATCCATAGTCTTTCTGAGTCCGTTCTAGTCCATAACCTTGCCGTCCGGTAGGGTTGCACCATGCATGACAGTGCCGATCATGCTGGCCCCGCTAAGTTCGGCTCGTGTGAGGAGGGCATCGGAGAGATCAGCACCGTCGAGATTGGCGCGCACCAGATAGGCGTCTACGAGGTTGCACTGTTGCAGGTTGCAGGTGTCGAGATTAGCACGACTGAGGTCGCATCCCGCTAAAATAGCTTGGTATAGGACAGAGCGACTAAGGTTGGTATTGGTCAGCTTAGCCTTGGAGAGGTTGCCGCCGGCAATGTCAGTTTCACTGAGGTTGGCACCGCTCAGGTCGGCGCGACTGAAATTTGCTCCTCGCAAGTAGGAGCCGGCAAGGTTGGTGCCAGTCAGGTTGGCTTCGGCACAAATGGTACCAATCATCAGAACCCCGCCCAAGTTGGCACCGCGAAAGTCTACGCGACTTAGGGTGGCATCACTGAGATCTGCCCCGGTGAGATCGACTCCGCTCATATCCACACCGCTGAGGTTAGCCCCCCGCAGGTCGGCACGCCGGAGATCGGCTCCCTGGAAGGTGGTGTTGGGATAGCCACGCTCTTCGCGGATCAAAGCAGAGCGGAGGATGGCCCCTCGCAGGATGGCTCCCCGAAGGTTGACGCTACGAAGATCTGCTTCATTGAGGTTGGCATCGATCAGGTTGGCAAGGGATAGGTTAGCGCCAAAGAACACGCAGCGCTGCAGGGATGCTCCATGGAAGTCTACGCTATTGAGGTTGGCGCTGGTGAAGTTGGCTTGGTTGAGGACGGCTCCGCTCAGCTTTGCCCCAGAAAGATTGGCGTTGTTAAAGGTGGCTTTGTTGAGGTAGGAGAAAACAAAGCTACTGCGCTTCAGATCAGCTTTGGTAAAGTTAATGCCGATGAGATCGGTGTTGTAGAAATTCACTCCGGTGAGACTGGTTCCCGTAAAGTCTCTCTGCCCTGAGGTGTAGCTCTTGAGGAGTTGTTCGGCATTCATGGAGTGCTTTTCGGCCTGCTCAGTTCGTTCCCATTGAACCACCTTTTGCCTTATTTGTGGCAGTCCTTGTTAGGGTTTGCCTTGGGAAGGGTAACAGTGAGCCAGCCGCCACCCGTCTGGGGATGGTTTTGGGCGGTGATGGTGCCGTGGTGTTGCTGACAAATTTGTTGGGCGATCGCCAATCCCAGTCCACTGCCGCTGTTGGTGTGGTGACTGCGGGCGGGGTCACTCCGATAGAACCGTTCAAAGACGTGGGGCAGGTCAGTTTCGGCAAAGCCGGTGCCATGGTCTATGACCTCAAGAAGGACGCGATCGCCCGTGCAGGAGAGGGTCACATCGATGGTGGTGTGGGGTCGGGTGTGCTTGATGCCGTTATCAAAAAGATTGAGTAGGAGGCGATGGAACCGATGACGATGGACAAAAAGGGTACAGGGGTCGAGGCGATGGGATTGAAGGGTAACTTGTTTTTCGAGGGCAAGGGGCTCGACACTTTGCCACGCCTGGTGGATCAGGTCAGTGAGGTCGGTGGGTTCCAGGTCGTGGGGCACTGCCCCATCCATCCGGCTGAGGTCAAGGAGATCCCGGACGAGCCCACTGAGGCGATCAACTTCCTTGAGGAGGCGTTCTAACCAGTTAAGGGCAAAGTCATCGGCGCGACGCTGGAGGGTTTCGGCGATGAGATGAATAGCGGTAAGAGGGGTTTTGAGTTCGTGGGCGATGTCGGCGGTGAGGCGATCACAGGCCTGGCTGAGGCTATCGTATTCCTGGCGATCCTCCAGAAAAATACCAACATGTCCACTGGGCAAGGGAAGGCTATGCCCACGGAGGGATCGCCCGATGGCGGTGACGGGGTGCTCGGGATCGGGAACGACGGCCCGGAAGATCCATTCCCTGCGCCGAGGCTGTTGCTCAAGTCGGGTCAGCTGGATCAGCTGATCGAGTTCGTAGGAACGAACCACTTTGAGTAGGATCGGTTTGCGCTTTTGGGTGGAAGGCAGATCGGGAATTTGAAGTAGGGCGGCAGCCACAGCATTGCAGAACTCTAGGCGGTTTTCTTCGTCGACCTGAAGGTAGCCAATGGGGGCCGCCTCTAGGAGATAGTAGGAAGGGGATGGGGTGGCGATCGCCATTTATTGAACCAGTCCACGGGGATGGGGGAGCTAGGGCACCTTCATTATTTCACATCTATTTCATCCCTCTTTGAATATTGCCCATAGCGCTGTTGCAGGGCAACACGGGCTTCTTGACGATCATCAAAGTGGATTTTTTGATGTCCAAGGATTTGATAATCTTCGTGACCCTTACCAGCAATGACAACCACATCGCCGGGCGCAGCGTTGAGAATGGCCTGCCGAATTGCGGCGCGCCGATCGCCCTGAACCACTGGAGAAGTTTGGGGTGGTATTCCTGCCAAAATGTCCTGCAAAATTTGCTGGGGATCTTCGGTGCGCGGATTATCGGACGTGACATAGGTGTGATCGGAAAGCCGGGCCGCAATACTGCCCATGAGGGGACGTTTACGGCGATCGCGATCGCCGCCGCAACCAAAAACGCAGATCAGCTTTTGCCGGGTAAAGGGACGCAGGGATCTCAGGACATTTTCCAGCCCATCGGGGGTATGGGCATAGTCGACCACCACGGTAAGGTCCTGCTGCCCGTCGACCACAACTTGCTCCATGCGCCCAGGAACATTGGGAAACAGGGGCAACCGGGTGGCAATGGTTTCCCGGTCTAAACCGAGGGCCATGGCTGCGGCGATCGCCGCCAAGACATTCTGCACATTAAATTGCCCCACAAGGGGAGAGCAAAGGGCAAGGGGACCCGCTGGAGTATGGACGGTGCCGGTTACACCTGAGGGTGTGAGGGTAAGATCTTCGACAAAAAAATCCGCCCGTTCGTCATAGAGCTGGTAGCACCAAACGGATTGATCGCCGATCTGGTCCCTTAACTTTTGTCCGTAGGGATCATCCCCATTAAGAATCGCCCGTCCCTTGAGATACTCCGGCATGAACAGCTTGGCTTTAGCAGCAAAATAGTGCTCCATTGTGCCGTGGAAATCCAGATGGTCTTGGGTCAGGTTGCTAAAAACCGCCACCTCAAAGCGGCACCCCCGCACCCGCTCCTGGCTAAGTCCGTGGGAACTCACCTCCATAACCGCCACCTTAACTCCGGCGGCGACCGCCGCCGCTAAGTGGGATTGCAAGCTGACTGCAAAGGGGGTGGTGTGGCTTGCCGAAACACAATAGCCGGGCCAGCGCGTGTAGAGGGTTCCCAATAGGGCCGTGGATATCGCCTCTTGCATTAAAAATTCAATCAGGTGGGTAATAGTAGTCTTACCATTGGTGCCGGTTACGCCCACCATCCGCAGATGCTGTGCCGGGTAGTCGTAAAATGCGGTTGCTAAGTCACCGCAGGCGATCAAAATGTCATCCGCTGCCAATACCCTGGGAGCATCGGCTCCGGAGGCCGCCCGCACCGCCGCAACCATTGACTGATCCACCACAGCGGCGATCGCCCCCCGGGTTAGGGCCACGGGTACAAAATCTGCCCCATTCACCTGGGTACCCGGCAGTCCAATAAATAGATCCCCAGCCGTCACTTCCCGGGAATCGGTAACCAACCGCGCCACCGCACCAGAGCACTGGGGCGTACCCAATCCCGCCCGCTGCCAAAGTTCATGGAGCTCCATCCTAGGCTGCCTCAGCAAGGAGTAATAGGCGACGGATGACCTCCTCCACCACCCGATCGGGAGTTGAGGCCCCTGAGGTGATCCCCGCCCGAATCTCACCCTCGGGGAGCCAGTTTTGGGCCGTCGTTAGGGATGCGCCGAGGGGTTTATGAACCAGTTCTGTGGCCGATGATAGGCGATCGCACCCGTC
Source organism: Oscillatoriales cyanobacterium SM2_2_1 (assembly GCA_012031145.1). Taxonomy (GTDB): domain Bacteria; phylum Cyanobacteriota; class Cyanobacteriia; order Pseudanabaenales; family Pseudanabaenaceae; genus UBA999. The sequence continues at coordinate 35,726 of JAAUUH010000003.1, forward strand.
GATGTGGAAGGAATTTAAGCCCCGCTCTAGGGCAATTTCTTGGAGGTGGGTGGTGTTAGATGAATTAAACCCGCCGATTACCAACATGAGGTTCAGGGGTAAATTCACAATGTTTAGCATGGCATCCTGGCGCTCTTGGGTAGCGTCACAAATGGTGTTGAAGGCCAAAAAATGTTCATTGAGATTGGCTACGCCGTACTTTTGCATCACGGTTCGTTCAAACAATTTGCCGATCTCCTCTGTCTCCCCCTTAAGCATCGTGGTTTGGTTAGCGATGCCAATCTTGATTAAATGGCGGTCTGGATCAAAGCCGGGGGACATGGCCTTGGCGAATCTCGCTAAAAACTCAGCGCGATCCCCCCCGTGAAGCATGTACTGAGCGACGTACTCCGCCTCTAGGTAGTTGAGTACGATCAAATAGTTGTGGGCATAGGAACTGGTGGCGATCGTCTCTTCATGGTTGTACTTGCCATGGATGATCGAAGTGAAATCGGATTTTTTATGCTTCTCCACCCGACTCCATACCTTTGATACCCAGGGACAGGTGGTATCCACCATCGTGCACCCCAACCCATTAAGCAACTGGGTTTCATGGACGCTTGCGCCGAAAGCCGGCAAAATCACCACATCTCCCCGCTGCACCCCCGAAAAGTCCTTATGTCCCTGTTCATCGACGGGAATGAATTCCACCGCCATTTCCTTGAGCCGCGCATTCACCAGAGGGTTGTGGATGATTTCGTTGGTGATCCAAATCCGCTCGGTGGGGAACTGGGTGCGGGTTTCATAGGCCATGGCTACCGCCCGCTCCACACCCCAGCAAAAACCAAAGGACTCCGCCAAATGGATCGTCACCCGCCCGGAAGAATAGGTATGGTTTTGGCTGCGAATCAGTTGGATCAAGTCACTGTGGTATTCCGTTTTCATTGTGGCCTCGGCCGCCTCTTCGTGGCCAAAACCGCGGCGGAAATACTGGGGCGACTGGTGCAGCGATCGCCGCATCGCTTGGGTATCCAAAGGGGCGGGAGTATCCATAGGGTAATAACTAAGCAAATAAACTCAATCTTACCCCCAGTGGTGAGGTGTCTAGGCGACTGGAGGTGATTATTTTTACTAGAGACGAGGCTTGGGGCAAAACATTGAACCCATGGGATAGGTTCGGTTTCTATGAATCGGACTCAACTGATAGAACTCAATAGATCTGGATGGAGATCTAGATGGTTCTGGGGCGACAGGTATTCTAGAGAAATCAAGACACTAGCAAGTACGACCAAACCTTCCTTGGGGCTTATGAGCAGACCGGAGATCCGCCCCCTTTCTGAAATCAATGACTAAAATCAATTACCGAAACCAGGAAATAGAACCCTGCAGGACTTTAGGAGGGAACGTTTCAGATGCGTCGTTTCGATGATTCTGGATGGTTAATCCCCCTCCCAAAGTAGGAAAGGGAGATTAACTTCACCGCCTCCCTAGGACTACTCCACTCCCTCAATGCGATCTTCGAGTTCTTGATAGAGATCCCGCAATAGTTGGAGGTTGTACTCACTGGTTTCCCAGTAGCCGCGCCCATTCACTTCCAGCAGGGTGCCCACCATTTTGCGGAAGGAGTGGGGGTTGAGGTTTTTTAGGCGATCGCGCATGGCGGCATCCTTGACATAGACCTCATTGACATCCTCATAGACCCAGTTATCTACGGCTCCGGCGGTTGCTGACCAGCCCGTGGTATTCACCAAACGCTTGGAAATCTCCCGCACCCCCTCGTAGCCGCTGTTGAGCATTCCCTCATACCACTTGGGGTTAAGAATTTTGGTGCGGGCGTCGAGGCGCACGGTTTCGCTCAGGGTGCGCACTTGGGCGTTGGCGGTGGTGGTGTCGGCGATGAAGGCCTTGGGCTGTTTGCCATCACTACGGAGGCTAGCGACCAATTTGGTGGGGTCGGAGTCGAAGTAATGGGTGACATCGGTGAGGCTGATCTCGGAGGAATCGAGATTTTGGAAGGTGACATCTACCGATTTGAGGGAGGACTCATAGAGTTCCCGTTGCTGGGTGTTGCTGATGTCGGAGCCAAAAGCAAAGGATTTCCGAGAGAGGTACATTTGCTGGAGTTCGGCTTCGCTCTCCCATGTGCTGTTTTCTACCGCCAAGTTGATGTTAGAGGAGTAGGAGCCAGAGGCATTACTGAATACCCGCGTGGCAGCTTGGTTGATGGTAATGCCAAAGGCTTCGGCCTGGGCGATCGCGTGTTTGCGAATGAAGTTCATCTCTGGGGGCTCCTCGGCATCGGCGGCCAAGCGAACTGCCCGGTCAATAAGATCCATTTGGTTGACAAACAAATCACGGAACACCCCGGAGCAATTGACCACCACATCGACCCGGGGACGCCCCAGTTCCCCTAGGGAGATCAATTCCAACCGATTCACCCGACCAAGGGCATCGGGTAAGGGACGAACGCCAATCATCCATAGCACTTGGGCCAGGGATTCACCATAGGTTTTGATGTTATCGGTACCCCAAAGCACTACGGCAATGGTTTCGGGATAGACGCCGCCGTTGTCTTGCCGCTGCCGCTCTAGAAGGCGATCCACCACGATTTTGGCGGCTTGAACTGCTGCCGAGGTGGGAATGGACTGCGGATCAAGGGCATGCATGTTTTTACCGGTGGGCAGCACGAGGGGATTGCGAATGGGATCGCCGCCGGGGCTGGGCTCAATGTAATTCCCTTCGAGGGCGCGGATCAGTCCCCCCAATTCGTTTTCGGCAATTACCTGTTGTAGGCAAAATTCGGCGTACTCAAAGATGGGTTTGGCGGCTTCAGCATCGACGTGGTCGAATCCGGCTTCCCTAAGGGCATCAAACCAGGGTTCGGACTTGCCCATCTGCCAAAAGTTAAGAATCGTGACCTTGGAAACCCGTCCTTCCGCATCGGCTTGGGCTTTCACCAGAGCGGCGATCGCCATCTTGGTGGCATGACGGATTTGGGTGAGGAGTTCCACATCGGGCAGAAACCCGCGATCGCTCTGGGCATAGAGGTCGTCAAGATCGCGCCCAATGCTTTCAGCTAGGAGGCGGGGGAGGGCCTTAATCCTATCTTCGGGGCGATCAAAACTGACAATGCTGGTCAGCACATCGGTGACTTCTAGGATCTCAGGGGCTACCCCAACGGTGTGAAGTCCACAGGGCAAAATTCGGGATTCCACCTCCATCAGCTTGCCGTAGACCAGTCCCACGAGCTGATCGCGTTCGTCAAGGTCAAGATTTTTGGCATCCAACTCAAGATCTTGCAGGAGGGGCACATCCTGCTCTAGGTGCACCATGCGGCTTTTTTCAATGATCGTGTTGGTGATTTGAATCCCTCGGCCTCCCTGGCGTAATTCCTTATAGGAGCCAATTAATTCGCTCAATTCCTGCAATCCCCGGCTGAGTCCGGCGTTTTCCGGTGCGGGAGTGAGGTAGCTAATAATCGTGGCGTAGCCACGACGCTTGGCGATGGTTCCCTCCGAGGGATTGTTTACGGCATAGTAGTAGATGTTGGGTAAAGCTCCAATGAGGCTGTCGGGGTAGCATTCCCCAGACATCCCCGCCTGCTTGCCGGGCATAAATTCTAGGGAGCCATGGGTGCCAAAGTGGAGTACGGCGTCGGCCTGCCAGATGTGATTGAGGTAGGTGTAGTAGGCGGCAAAGCCGTGGTGAGGTGAGGCGGACTTACTAAATAAGAGCCGCATGGGGTCGCCTTCATAGCCAAAAGTAGGCTGCACACCGACAAATACGTTGCCAAAGTGTTTGCCAAAGATCAGGAGGTTCTGTCCGTCGCTGTTGAGTTCTCCGGGAGGATTGCCCCACTGCTCGGTGATGCGATCACTATAGGGGGTGTGGGACTCGTATTCCCGTACCGACATCCGATGGGCAATGTTGAGTTCGGGGCTGCCAGCGAGGGCATTGGGGTTGTGGAGAATTTCGGACATTAACTGATCGGCAGTTTCTGGCAGCGCGGCAACGTCGTAGCCGTTTTGGGCCAAGGACTGCAACACCCGATGGATTGAGGCAAACACATTCAAGTAGGCCGCCGTGCCCACATTACCCTTGTCCGGCGGAAAGCTGAAGACCGTAATCGCAATTTTCTTTTCGTGACGGGGCTTGCGGCGCAGATTCGCCCATTTGATCGCCCGCTTGGCAATGATCTCAATGCGATCGCCCAAGGCAATGGACTTGCCTGTCAATCCATCCCGTCCTGACAGCACAATGGGGTCAGTTGCGCCATCCAGTTCCGGCAGAGCCACTTGCAGCGCTACCTGCACCGGGTTCAGCCCCAAGTCGCTATCCTGCCATTCTTCCGTGGTCTGGAACACCAGGGGCAACGCCACCATGTAGGGACGGTTCAGTTGCTTGAGGGACTCAATTGCCTTGGGGTGATCCTGCCGCGCCGGGCCACCGACGAGGGCAAATCCTGTCAGGGAAACTACGGCATCCACCAGCACCTGACCAGTTTTGGGTGCCAGGAAAAACTCCTGCACGGGCTTCGAAAAGTCCAGCCCACTGGCGAAAATTGGAATTACCCGAGCGCCAAGGGACTCTAACTCCTGCACCATGGCCACGTAGTGGGCGTGATCTCCCGTGACCAAGTGGGTGCGGGCCAGCACCAAGCCAATGCAGGGGGCCAGGGGATCTTTGAGGTCAGCGGCAATATCGCGGCGGCTATTGAACCAGTTGAGGTATGCAGTAATCTCCTCGAACATCTTGGGAGCCAGAGGATGCCAGACCCCCATGTCGGGATAGGTGATCGGCTCTTGAAAGCGAATGTTAGACCCCGAGGGAGTAAGGTACTTTTCTGCCAGCATCAGCAAGAAATTCTCAAGATTTTCCTGGGATCCGCCGAGCCAGTACTGGAAACTGAGCATGAAATTGCGTGCGTCTTGGGCCCGCTCCATGGGCATGTATTTGAGCACCTTGGGCAGGGTTTGGAGCAGTTTCAGCATGTTGTCTTGGAAGGAACTGCCGGCTTTCTCCTTGCGCTTACGCATAAACTGGGCGATCGCCGACTTGGACTGGCCCAGATTTTCCATACTGAAGCTACCCATTTTATTCAGGCGCATCACTTGGGGCATGGAGGGAAATACCACACAGGCAGAGAGGCGATCACGGTGGGGCTGCACCGCCGCAACTACCTTATTGGCCAAGTCCTCAATAAAGATTAGCGAACCGATGAAGACATTGGCCTCAGCCAAATCCTGCTGAAAGAGGGCATAGGTATCTGGATTCCGCAGTTCCTCGATCAAATAGCCGCTCACAGCCACTGCCAAGTGAGGATTACAGGAATTAATGGCGGTAATGGCAGCCGATAGGGCGCTTTGGTACTGAGGCTCGAGGACTACATAGACCAACTTCATTAGGATGCGATCGCCCACCGCCGATGGATCAATGCGGCGCTGATTAACGGTTCCCGTGGTCGAGGTTGGCTTGGCTGGGGCAAACATGAAGTCTCCTGATGTAACAAAACTTTACTAAGTTAATAGCAGAACTCTCAAATTGACTCAGGGCTAATGGTGGGACATTTCAAGAGCAAAAAGCTATGTATCTCTTTTAGCAAAGGCCAATTCCTAAATTCTGCTGCGATGGGCTTCCGCAATAAATCGCAATATTCAATCAGGTTAATATAAAGAAATGTTGCAAATAGCTTCCTGATTTCGCTATTGCTAGTAAGTTCTGCCTAGTTTTGGCTTTTAGTTTTAGAAATGAGATTTACCGAAGTTGCAAAGGCCAACGTTAGCCTGTTGTTTGTCTTTGGTGTCATCGGCGGTGTGATTGCCGCGGGATATTTCTACGTCTGGATTCCCTACCAAACCTATCCTCCGCGTCCGCGCTTTGCCAATGATGACCGGATCCTGCCAGCGCCGCCGCCCGTAATCCAGCCCCTCAAGGCGCGATCACTGCCCAAGCCCAAGGCTAAGCCTACGCCCCAAGTTAATGCCCTGTACTGGGGAACGGTTAATGCCAGTATCGGGTTGGTGCTGCGGGCGGAACCCGAAGCAGGGGCAGCAGGTTCGGGGGGCGTTGATTTCAACAGCCGGGTTGCCGTTCTCAAAGAAACACCCGATAAAGAGTGGATCTTCATCCGCCACATGGAAACTAAGGAGCAAGGTTGGGTCCGCGCCGGTAACTTGGATCGGGAGTAATTGGGGTTTGGGCCCAGAAATAGCACAGTTGTTCCGCCGGATTGCGGTTGCCTCTCCAGCCTAGTCCTCCTAGGATGGCCTCAAGACCCTGAGCGCTCCTATGGAAGAATTATTCAGATATTTTTTTATTCTCAGGCGACGGAAATGGCTCCTTATGGGAAGTTTCGTCCTGCTGGCGGCCCTACTGGGGGGGCCGGCCTTTACGGCCAAGCCAATTTATCGCGCTCAGGGACAGTTGCTCTTCCGCCGAGCGGGGGCCAGCAAGGTGACTGACACCCTTTCCACACTCCGGGACGATGACGCTAACCTCAATACGGAAGCCGAACTGATCACTTCTGTCCCAATTGCCGAAAAAGTGATCGTGGCAGCCGGCTTGAAGAGCATTATGCCGCCAGCGGCTCTGATAAATAGTCTGGATGTGCGAATTGTGCGCGGTACTAGCATTTTAGCTGTGGGGTACCGGGATATTGATCCCCTGCGCGCTGCCCAAGTGGTCAATGCTTTGCTGGCAGTCTATATCGCCCAAGATATCCAAAGCAATCGTGCTGAAGCCCAAGCGGCACGGATCTTTATTGAGCAGCAGTTGCCCAAGGTGGAAGGGGAAGTTCGAAAGGCGGAGCAGTCCATGCGGGCGTTCCAAGAATCAAATCGCATCTTCAATGTTGATGGAGAGTCGGCCTCGGCGATCGCCATGACTAAGGGGTTGGAGCAACAACTGGCGATGTCCCAAGTAGAGCTGTCCACCCTAGAAACTAAGCGGCTTCGCCTGCAGGAAACCCTGGGGTTACGGGGTACGGAGGGAATTATTCTCACCTCGCCTTCGTTGCAGCAGCTAATTGGTGAGTTGCAACAGGTAGAACAAAAAATCTCCCTCGAGCGCACCCGTTATCGGGAGGATCATCCTGCGATCGCCGATTTGCGATTGAAGCGGTTGTCACTCCAAACCCTGCTACGGGAGCAAATGGGATCAGCCGCCCTCGCCCAAGTGCAGCAGCGCTATGGCAGCTTGCAACTTTCAGCAGCCCAGCAGTCCTTAATTCAGGATCTAGCCAGCGCCGAGATTGAGCGGCTTTCGACTCGGGAGCGCATCCAGTCCCTTGGAGACCTGCTGATTCTTCACCGGGAAAAAAATGCCCGTTTGCCCCTCCTGGGACAACAGCAGCGGGAGCTAGAGCGGCAACTGAAGGCCGCCCAAGCCACCTACGAGACCCTACTGGCTAAGTTGCAGGAGGTGCGGGTGGCAGAAAATCAAACCACGGGAAATGCCCGGGTGGTGTCTCCGGCTGTGACTCCCGTATTGCCCGTGTCTCCCAGTTTGTTCCAAAGTTTGCTCCAGGCCGTGACCCTAGCGCTTGGTGGGGCTACGGGTATCACCCTGTTAGTGGAAGTGGCGGATAAGTCCCTTAAAACCATCGAAGAGGTGCGATCGCTTACGGATTATCCAGTGTTGGGAATTATCCCCGTGCTGGATCAGACGGGGCATCGGTTACTTGGGGGAACGGCCCAAAGTCCGATCAATTTGGGAACTTTTGTGCACCATGTGCCCAGCTCCGCACCCAGTGATGCTTTTCGGATGTTGGTGGCCAATCTACGTTTTTTGAATGCCGATCGCCCCCGTCAGGTGATCATGGTCACCAGTTCGATTGCTGGTGAGGGGAAATCCACCCTGGCCGCCAACTTGGCGACGGCCCTTGGTCAAATGGGCAACCGCGTGCTGCTGATCGATGGCGATATGCGGCGATCGCGGCAACATAAAATTTGGGGCTGTAGTAACGGCAGTGGGTTGAGCCATATCCTAGTCAAGCAGTCCAACTTCAATGCCGCCCATCACCTAATTACGGCAAATTTGCACCTATTAACCGCCGGTAGTCCGCCCCCTAATCCCGCCCTACTGCTTAATTCCCAGAGCCTTGAGGATCTGGTGCGAGAACTGCGGCAACGCTATGATTCGATCATCATCGACGCTCCACCCTTGACCATTGGAGCCGATGCCCTCCTTCTAGGCAACTTGGCTGATGGCACCCTTTTCACCCTCCGACCCAAGGTGTCCGATCGCAGTAGTTTTGGCTTTGCCCGCCAGCTTCTAGAGCAAAACCATCAGGAGGTGCTAGGGCTGGTAATCAATGGTGTTTCCGTCAAGGACGATGCCCACTTTGGCTACTATTACTATGTTAATGAGTACTACCAAAAGCAGGCGATCGCCCCTAATCCTTCGGAATGACCGTCTATACCCATATCTATGATCTAGTGCGGCAGATCCCCCATGGTCAGGTTGCTACCTATGGTCAGATTGCCGAACTGGCCGGTCTGCCCGGTCGGGCCCGTCTGGTGGGCTACGCGCTTTACCAAGTTGATATGGTCACCAGTGACATTCCCTGGCATCGGGTTGTCAATGCCCTAGGCAAGGTCTCCCTTTCTCCCCTGCGCCGAGGCAGTGACTATTGGCAGCGGTCGCTCCTAGAGCAGGAGGGCATTGCTTTTGAGCAGGATCGCATTAATCTGGGGCATTACCGCTGGCGACCGAATCGTTCCCCGGCGTCCCCTAACCAGCCAGATGCATCAGCCGTACACTTCCCTCCAGCCAGCGACTGAGCCAATGGGGCTGGAGACCAAAGGTCAGTACTAGCAGCGCTAGGGACAACGCTGGCAGCTTTTCCTGCCACTGCACGGCTGCGGTGATCATCCGGTCACTAACAATTTCTAGGCGACCGAAAAATGCCCGATCCAGCAAGATTAAAAAGTACACCGCCGTCAGTGCTGTTCCCAACATACACAGCAATGTCTGCACCGGAAACACCACAAAGCTACCGCGAAAGATTAGAAACTCGGCAATAAACCCCACCATCCCAGGAATTCCCGCACTGGCCATGGCTGCTAAGATCATCAACCCTCCAGTCACAGGTAGCCCCCGTTCCGGATTCAGTAGCCCCTGAACCTCCGTCAACATGCGGGTGCCAGTTTTACGGTAGACCAAACCGACCAGCAAAAATAACAGGGCCGAAATCAGCCCATGGCTGACCATTTGGAGCATTGCCCCCATTAGCGACAGGGGGGTGTTCGCGGCGATCGCCAGCAGAATGTAGCCCATGTGCCCAATGGAACTGTAGGCCACCATTTTTTTCATGTCGATTTGGGTAATGGCTGTCAAGCAACCGTAGAGAACACTCACCACTGCCAAGGTCGCCAGATAGGGTGCCAGTACCTGCCATGCCTGGGGAAACAACCCCAAACCAAACCGCAGCAACCCATAGGTGCCCAGCTTTAGCAGCACTCCCGCCAGCAGCGCCGAAATCGCCGTCGATGCCTCCACATGGGCATCGGGGAGCCAGGTGTGCAGCGGCACTAGGGGGATTTTGATGCCAAACCCCAATACCACCAGCAGCAGTAGGATGATCTGGGTCGTTAGCCCCAGTGGGTGCGATCGCAAGGCCATCCAATTAAAGGTTAGGGTTCCGTCCCCCCCGGCCAGTGCCCCCAAGCTCAGGAACGCCACCAAAAGAATCACCCCGGACACAGCTGTATACAACAGAAATTTTGTTGCCGCGTAGCTGCGCTGGGCTCCCCCCCAAATTGCAATCAGCAGATAAAGCGGAATTAACTCCACTTCATAGAACAGAAAAAACAACAGCAAATTCTGGGTCAAAAAAGCGCCATTCACCCCGCCCCCCAAAATCAAAATCAGGGCATAGTAGAGCCGGGGGCGGTGGGGTTCCGTCGAAGCCATGATCGCCAAGAGCGTCAAAAACTGGTTGAGGGCCACTAACACCAAAGCCAAACCATCGGCCCCTAGTTCATAACCTAGCCCCAGGGCCGGTAACCACGCCCAAGACTCCTGCAACTGTATTCCCCCGTCGGGAGCCAACTGCCCCGCCGCCACTACCACTCCAGCCAAAGTCGCCACCGTCGAGGCGAGGGCCGCCGTCCTGTAGCCCCCAGTCAGCAAAAACAACAGCAATCCGCCAATCAGTGGCAGCCAAATTAAGACACTGAGCATGAACCTCGGCGTATAGACAACCTTGGTGCACCTTAGCAGAAATTAGCTGCATAATCTCTGGCAATTCCCGTTAATCTGTGGTATCACTGAGCCAACAAATGGGTAGCTCAGTGCAGCGGTTTCTATGACCAATCTTACCGATGGAACCCCCCATCCCAGCGGGGAGATCTCACAAAGTCCAGAGCATGTTGAAGGATTAGCTGATCACGCTGACGAGTTTATGGATGACCTCTTCGGTGAGGTGGAGTATAGCCTTAAGCTGGAGGCTAAGCAGACTAAACCCCGTGCTCTTTCCCCCCGCAGCCATTCCCAAGCCGGACGGGCCCTCGTGCCCTCAGCCAGCGATCAGGGGCAAAATAGCAACCTACGCTTCACCAGGGTTGACCCCAGTCAAATTGAATTACCCCCCATTTCCAGCCAAGATGTGCTGTGGCTTGCACCCTACGTCCATCGTGACCCTAGCCAAAATGGGGCGATTCCCCAGGAAGTTATCCACCGCACCAGTTTCATTGATCGGATTCTACTGATCGCTGCCTGCTCCTCGGTTCTAGCGGCTGGGATTCTCTGGTCATTGCAGTACCGTCAGTTTGAAAGTCGTCTGGCTGTAATTCTGCGCGATCGCCCCGAGTCCGGCGGTGAAGCGCCTACCACCGCTGTCCAGCAACGTCAATTCACTGAAGACATTCGTCGTTTGTTGGCCGCGCCCCGGGAGACCAGTCCCGTTGCCACTGCCCCTGTGCCCACGTTATCCAATGTGCCGACCCCTGTGCCCGGCAGCAATTTGCAGTATCTGCCGCTGTATCAGCCGCCCCAAGTGCCCCCCTAACCCTGCCAAATGTGCAGGAAGCTACTGTCGCCGCCCCTCCCGTCGTCGCCCTGCCCAATCCTCCCGCTGCACCCGTTACTGTGACCGCTCCGCCTCCGGTCGTGGCAGCCGCTCCCACTCCTCAGCACACCTTGGTGGGAATTTTAGACCTGGGCGATCGCTCCGCAGCCATGTTTGAGGTTGCGGGGGCGGTGCAGTCCATCGCCCTCGGTAAGCCTATCGGTAGCTCTGGCTGGCTAATCGCGAAGATCAAACAGCAAGAAGTTACCCTCAAGCGGGGAGCAGAAACTAAAGTAGTTCTCGTTGGGCAAAAGTTTTAGGGTACGGAAGCGGCAGCATGGGACTCATTGATGGCTTTGTCAATTTTTTAGAAACCCAGCTTGATGAGTACATTCGCAGCAACCCCCACATGGAGTTAACCTTCCTTGAGGAGGAGCTTCAGAGGCAGATGCAGGAAGTAGATTTGCTCATTGCCCAGTCCCAAAGGCAAGAGCAAGCGGATCGGGAAAAAATCTTGGCGATCGCCGAAGACATTCGCCTCTGGCATCAGCGGGCAGGAAAGGCTGAGGTTGCCCAGCGTGGCGATTTGGCAGCGGCGGCTAGGGAACGGGAAGCGCAACTCCTACACCAAGGCAATCAGGTATGGGCAGCTATGGAGCTAAATAAAAAACGGTTGGCCCAGACTCAAGAACTGCGGGAACAGATCCATTTGCGGCGACAGGAGGTGCAGCAACGACTAGCCGCGATGCCCCCTAAACCGACCCCATCCCCTGCCCCGGCATCATCCCCCTCTGTCGGAATGGGTACGGCAAAATCTAGTGACGACCTAGATGCCGTATTTCAGCGCTGGGAAACGGAAGAAGAATTACGGGCGCTTAAACGCAAAATGGGGATGTGACGGTCACCCTTGGCATTGACTTTGGAACCTCTGGAGTACGGGCGATCGCCCTTGACGGCACAGGACAGGTCCTAGCCCAGTCTCGCGCTCCCTATCAAATTGAGGTGATTGCCACGTGGCAGCCTGCCCTGTGGCATGTCCTGTCTCAGATCTCCCCTGGCATTTGCGCCCAAGTGGAGGCGATCGCCCTCGATGCTACCTCAGCCACCGTTCTGCTCACCGATCAGCATGGCCACCCCTTTGGCAAACCACTCCTTTACCGAGATGCCTGTCCCCCAGAACTGACAACCCATCTGACGGCGATCGCCCCCCCGGGGCATATAGCCGCCACGGCTACCTCAAGCTTTAGTAAATACCTGCAACTGAGCCAAGCGGGTGTCCAAGGTGATTTTTGGCATCAGGCAGATTGGTTGGGCTTTTTACTCCATGGTCAACGGGGGATCAGCGATTGGCACAATACTCTCAAACTCGGCTTTGACCCAGAAACCCTCGCCTATGGCGACTGGGTAGCCCAAAACACTGCCCTACACCTACCCGCCACGGTCTTGCCCCCCGGTGCGGCCATTGCCCCCCTGCAGCCGAAGGTGCGGGAGCAATTTGGCTTTGCCCCAGACTGCTGGGTTTGTGCTGGCACCACCGATAGCACTGCTGCCTTTCTTGCGGCCACGGGCACCCCTACCATCGGGACGGCAGTCACCTCCCTCGGCTCGACTATGGTGCTAAAGATTTTGGGCGATCGTCGCTTAGATGACAGCCGCTACGGACTTTACAGCCATCGCTTGGATCTGGAGGGTCAAACCCACTGGCTAATCGGCGGCGGTTCCAACACGGGCGGGATCATTTTGCATCACCTATTTGGCGATCGCCTTCCTACCCTCACTGCCCAGATTGATCCTACTGTCCCCTGTCCGGAGCTCTACTGTAACTATTATCCCCTTGCCAGCCCCGGGGAGCGGTTCCCCATCTGTGACCCGCAAAAAGCAACCCAGCTCACCCCCCGTCCTGCACAGGACGAACTGTTTCTCTACGGAATTTTGACTAGCCTTGCCCGTATTGAGCGCCGAGGCTACGATCTTCTCCAAAATCTTGGCGCTCCCGTACCCCATAGCCTCTTCACTGTCGGTGGAGGGGCGCAAAATTTTATTTGGACCTATCTGCGGGCCCAGTTGATGCCTTTCCTACGATCGCCCATTCACCCTGAAGCCGCCTATGGCGCGGCCTTACTCGCTCGTAGCTTCCACAAATAACTCATCGCCTTCGGAATCATCACCGTCTTCCTCTGACTCCGCCGCCGGGAGTTGGGATTGATAGTAATAGGAACTGTAATGGCTGTATTGGTAAGAACTGTCATCACTGTTGATCATATTCACCAGTAACCCCGCCACCTTACCGCGACAGGATTGAATGATCTCCAATGCCCGGGCCACTGCGGATCGAGTAGATCGATCAATTGCTGCTACCAATACCGTCGCATCCACCCGCGGAGCCAAACTTTGGGCATCGGAAATTCCCACTACCGGTGGCGTATCGACCAATACGTAGTCGTAGGTCTGGTGCCAAACTTCCAGCAATTTGGACATTTTGGTTGACTCCAATAACACCATTGGATTGGGTGGAATCGGTCCAGCAGTCATGACGTGGAGATAGCCCTTGGCATCCACGGTCTGGATCAACTGCCGCCAAGAACGGGTCGTGGCGATCGCTGTGGAGAGCCCAAACTTATTGTGCACACGAGCTAATTTATGAATCATTGGCTTACGCATGTCAGCATCCACGACCAGCACCCGATGCCCCAGTTCTGCCAAGATCTTAGCCAAGTTAAAAATCAGGGTGCTCTTGCCCTCCGACGGCAGCGCCGAAGTAAAGGCAATTAACTTCACACTTTGATCGGATCCCAAATACCGCAAGTTCAGGGCCAATGAAGCCAAGGACTCGCGGAAGGCATACTGGGTAAAGTCGGGCAGAGTTGCTGTTCCCGTAGCCGCCGGCATCGTTACCTCCGTGCGGGGAATCGTCGCCAAAACCGGCACATCGAAGATAATCTCGCGGACTTCTTCCACTTCATGGATCCGCTCGTCTAGGCGATCCAGTAGGAAGGCCAAGCCCAACCCCAAGGCTGTACCCAATATGCCGCCATAGAGGAGGTTCTGGTACACATTGGGACTAATGGGTAATACCGGTAATACTGCCGGCTCAATCACCCGCCACAGGGAGCTTTCCTGGGCCTCAGAAATTCGTAGCTCTTCGAGTTTTTGGTTGAGATTGGTATGGACTTGGGTGTCCAAGGCCAGTTGACGCTGCAACTCTGTAAAGCGCTGCTGTAACTGGGGGACTTGGGCAAATTGGGTGCGGACTTCGTCCTGAGCAGAGCGAATGCTTTGGAGTTGAACCTGCTGTACTGAGAGGCTAGTCTGCACCTCAAACAGCTGGGTAGCCAGAGTACTGCGAATTGAATTGGAACTGGTGGAGGAATTGCCGACCAGACTGGACGCTTGGGCACCGACCACGGTCTCCGCTTGGGCTTGGAGCAAACGGTATAGTTCCTCACGGCGATCGCGCAGGGCCTGCACCGTAGGGTGATCGTCCTGGAACCGAGTGCGCTCTAGGACGAAATTGGTTTCCACCTGTTTGAACTGGGCTAACAGATTCTGATAAGTAATGTCTTGGGACAAAATCGCTGTATTGAGAGCGACATCGGTGGGCTCCCCAATCTGCTGCCGCAGCAACTCAAACTGCCGTTGGGTCTGCTCTAGCTTGATCTGAGACTGCTGGGCTTGCAACTCCAACTGCTCCCGCGCCTGGAATACGGAAGCCGCATAGGCATCGGGATCAACAATGTTGTACTTTTTGCGAAACTCCGTCACTGCCAGCGCCGACTTGTCCAACTGCCGTCGCACTTCGGGCAACTTGTCTTGAATGAACTTGATTGCACTCGTGGATCGGGTACGGCGCTCCGTCAGGCTGTATTCCGTGTAGGTGTCCGCTAGGGCATCGAGCACCGCCTTAGCCCGCTGGGGATCGGGGTCGCGGTAGGACAGACGCAGCACCATCGCATCCCGCTCCGGGCGAATCACAAAGTTGCCTAGCACTTGGTACACAAACCCCTCGTCTGGGGACTGCCCGGTAATGGGATCCTTCATCCGGCTGACCGCCTGTTGGATCAGGGGGCGACTACGAAGAATGGCGATTTCTGTGCCCATATCCACATCACGGTTACCGATTCCGGGAACGGCTAGGGGAGAGACCGAAATTTTTGAGTTATCAATCAACAGGGATGCCGTGGACTGATACTGGGGAGTCTGGGTGAATGTCTGAAAGGCGCTCCCAACAAAAACGGTCGCCGCAGTGCCCACAATCACCAACCATCGCTTACGCAGCATTCGTAGGACACGGGCAAAACGGAAGGGGCGCTCCCGGTAGTAGGTATAGCCCGGACTATTACCAGGAATAGCGGCCGGTGCAACAGCCGCAGCAGGAGCGATGGGAAACTCTGTCATGCTTACTTACCTAGGGATGCAATGAGAACTTAACCGATAGTAGATCAATCCCACCTTCGGGGGCACATACAAAGCGTTGAACTGAACCTTCTCCGAAACCATTTCCGAAACCTTAAAGTACCAAGTATTGGCGGGCAGCGAAGGACAAGTGAAGGACAATTGATAACCAATAACACCCAGCGCGGCCAGATTAGTTTGCGGAGTGCCTGAAACCCTAGAATACTACAAATAATGGTTCCCTGTGACAGGATGGGACACCCTGACTAGGGGTTGTCATCATTGAGCGGTCAAATAGCAGTCAAAGGCTTTCACGGCGAGAGCTTCAGCCCCTAGCCTGTAAAATTGACAGGCGCGGCAACGTTGATCCCGCAAGGCTGCTAGCTCGAAAGGCTGCTAGCTTGAATTAAAGGCTTCTAGCTTGAATTGATGACGCGCCCTAAATAACCCCGTGCTTATCCACCCTGGAGACTGCCCTCAGCCATGACTGTAACGCCCCTTGCCCTCACCTCCCTCACTGATCAGCAGCGGGCTGCCCTGACGCCAATGATGCAGCACTATGCCGCCATCAAGGACGCCCATCCCCAGGCGATCGTGCTGTACCGTCTCGGGGATTTTTATGAGGCTTTTTTGGCGGATGCAGCGCTCATTTCTCGGGAACTGGAGCTGGTGCTGACGGGGCGGGATGGCGGCAAGGATGTGGGGAGAATCGCCATGGCCGGCATTCCCCACCATGCTCTGGAGCGCTATGCCCGGCAGTTGGTTGCCAAGGGCTACGCGATCGCCATTTGTGAGCAGATGGAAGATCCGGCTGCGGCCCAAGGTTTAGTGCGCCGTGAGGTCACGCGGATTATTACTCCAGGGACGGTGCTAGAGGAGGGACTACTGTCTGCCAAGCACAATAATTTTCTTGCCGCGATCGCCCTAGGGGAGCAGCAGTGGGGGTTAGCCTATGCGGATGTTTCTACGGGAGAGTGTTGGACGACCCAATGGCATTCCCTCGGCGATCTAACGCCAGAACTCCATCGCCTGCAACCGGCGGAGGTACTCGTTGCCGAAGTGATTGATCCCGGGGATCTGTTTGCGGTGGCCGATCAACTTCCCCTTCCTGAAGGATTTCGCTATACCCAGCGATCGCCCCAAAATTTTGCCCTCCAAGCCGCCCGTGATCGCATTTTAGAAACCTTTGGTGTGCGCTCCCTCGAACCCTTCGGCTGCCAGTCCCTGCCCTATGCCATCCGCGCTGTCGGAGCCATTCTGTGCTACTTGCAGGAAACCCAAAAACAGATGCCCGTGGCGATCGCCCGCCTAGTCACCTACAGCCTCAGCGAATATGTCCAAATTGATCCCCAAACCCGCCGCAACCTAGAACTCACCCAGACCGTTCGCGATGGGCAGTTTTCCGGTTCGCTTCTCTGGGCATTGGATCGCACGACCACCGGGATGGGCAGCCGTTTACTGCGGCGCTGGCTCCTCCAACCCCTGCGAGACTGTGCCGCTATTGAGCAGCGCTACGACACCATCGCCGAAATCAGTCAGCAGCATCACCTGCGGCAACAACTGCGCCGTCACCTCCACGACATCTACGACCTAGAACGCCTCTGCGGTCGGGTGCGAACCCAAACCGCCAATGCCCGCGACCTCCTGGCGATCGCCCTTTCCATCCAGCACCTACAGGATCTCACCCATGTCGTTGCCCCTGCCCATTCCCCCTATCTCGTGGCACTGCAAACCCTGCCCCCGGCGATCCTGCACTTGGCCCAAGAGCTCCAGCGCACCCTCACCGATGACCCGCCCATTGCCCTCACGGAAGGCAACCTGATCCGCGTCGGAGCCTGCCCAGAATTAGAAGCCCTTCGCCAACAGGTTAACGATGACAAAAATTGGATCATCCACTTGGAAAAAACCGAGCGGGAACGCACCGGCATCGGCACCCTCAAAGTTGGTTTTAACAAAGCCTTTGGCTACTTTATCAGCATCTCTAGGGGCAAGAGTGACCAAGCCCCCACCGACTACATCCGCAAACAAACCCTGACCAACGAAGAACGCTACATCACCCCCCAACTCAAGGAACGGGAATTGCGGATTTTAACGGCCGAAAGTAGCCTGCACCAACTGGAATATGAAATCTTCCTCACCCTGCGATCGCGCGTGTACGATCACCTGTCCCCCCTCACCACCCTTGCCCAACACCTTGCCGCCGCCGATGCCCTCTGTGGGCTGGCCGAAGTTGCCACCCAGTACACCTACTGCCGTCCCCAGCTCATAGACGGCGATCGCATTCTTAACATCCACCAAGGTCGACATCCAGTCGTCGAGCAAACCCTCCCTGCGGGCTTCTTTGTCCCCAACTCCGTTAGTCTGGGGCAAGGCACCGATCTCATCATTCTCACCGGCCCCAATATGAGTGGCAAAAGTATCTATCTCCGCCAAATTGGACTGATCCAACTCATGGCCCAGATAGGAAGCTTTGTCCCTGCCACCGCCGCCCGCCTTGGCATCGCCGATCGCATCTTCACCCGGGTAGGAGCCGTCGATGACCTTGCCACTGGTCAATCCACCTTCATGGTGGAAATGAACGAAACCGCCAATATTCTTAACCATGCCTGCCCCCAATCCCTAGTGCTGCTCGATGAAATTGGGCGGGGTACCTCCACCTTCGATGGCATGGCGATCGCCTGGTCGGTCGCCGAACATCTAGCCCAGCATGTCGGTGCCCGCAGCATCTTTGCCACCCACTACCACGAGCTAAACGAGTTGGCTAACCTCTTGGCCAATGTGGCTAATTTTCAGGTCACCGTTAAGGAACTCACCAACGAAATTGTGTTCTTGCACCAAGTCCAGCCCGGAGGCGCTGACCGCTCCTACGGTATTGAGGTCGGGCGCATCGCCGGGCTCCCCCCCACGGTGATTCAGCGAGCCCAGGAACTCCTCGACCACATCGCCGCCCACAGCTACATCGCCATTGGGTTGCACCCTAGCGACCTATCCCCGCCAGTGCCGTAATCGGAGCCGACAATGACTCCTCCAAGGGCGCACAGCCCAGACGTTCCTCCAGAATATCCATGACTGACCGTCCGAAATCCTCCCCATTGCGCTGCCAGGCTTGGAGGCAAATTTCACCAAAAAATGACCCCAGGGGCTCTGGGTTCCACAGCAGCTTCTTAGCGGTCCACGGCATCATACTCATCGGGTCATAGTTGGGGGCTAGATAGCCCTGCTTAACCGCGTAGTCTTCCAAATGGGTGTGGGGCTGTAAACCAATGAAGAAAATTGCTGGCTCCACCTTGTCGCGCCCAAAGATTCGCTCCAATTCCCGGTGATAGGCAATAGTTTGGCGGATGGTTTCTCGGGTTTCATCGATCACGTTAAATGAATAATTCACCGATACTAAATCGTTAAACCCTGCGGCCTTCAAGTCGCGGCAATTTTGCAGAACTACCCGGAGGTTATAGCCCATTCTCATCTTCCGTACCAGCTCTTGGGAACCGCTGGTGATGCCGATCTCGAGATAGCTCATCCCGGTCTTAACCATCAACTCACAGAGATGGGGGGTGAGATTATCCGCCCGGATGTAGGCTGCCCAGCGAATATCTGTCATCCCGGCGGCAATGATTTTTTCTAGCAATTCCTCAGCATCGGCGATAAACCGTTTGGCAGGAATAAACTGGGCATCGGTGAACCAAAAATTACGCACACCCCGTTCGTAGAGTTGCCGGATTTCTTTGATTACTTCATCCGCCGGATTAATCCGTACCTGTTTGCCCTCGATCACCGTATAGATGCAATAGCAACAGTTATGGGGGCAGCCGCGTTTAGTTTGCACCCCCAAAAAGAAATCGCGATCGCGCAGATAGTAATCAAACTCTTGCCAAATTGACTCAATGTAGTCGTAATCACAGGCGGATTTCTCCAGCGGAGCGGGCTGTTCATGGATCAGCCGCTGCCGGGGTTTGGTCTCCTTAGCGACATAGCAGCGCTCCGCCGAAATATCTTCACCGCGCACCAACCGCTCCAGCAAGGACTCCCCTTCCCCCACCGAGACAATCGTCCCCTTGGGCAATAGTCCCCCCAACTGCTCATAGAACACACTGACTGCGCCGCCGCCAACCATGGCCCGCGCTTGGGGTTGATAGCGCCGCGCCCGGTTTAGCCCGCGATGCACCAAGCGGGTGTTACGCCACAGCTCGTTGTAGTAGGACGTAAACAGCCTCATGCCATAGAATGCCCCCCGGGCCCTGATTAGAGGATTTTTGGCGTAATAGAACTCGAAGGCATTTTGTAGTGGATTGCCGCCTCGTCCGCCCACCGGGGCATAGATTTGAATATCCCGCCACGAAAACACCAGCAAATCCGGTTGAAATCCGTCGATGCGTCGGTCTAGTTCTCGCCCGTAATCTACTGGGGGCACAGTGCCCATGTCGAAGATCTCTTGGCCTACTTCGGGGGCTACCTTGTGGATGTGATCCGATAGATAAACCACGCCAATGGGAAAAATGGGATTGCAGGGCAGCCGCACATAGAGAATTCGGGAAGCATTCATCGGCGAATTATTAAATTTGATAACGATTACTCCTATGTTAGCAAGTCGGCGATCGCCACTTCCTGGGAAATCTGGCATCACGGCTGGCCGAGGAGTTGGACGGCAAAAAGCCGCAAAAATGCCGCTCAGCCCTGGTTTAGGGGGTGCGATCGCCACTAAGTGGGGCTAAACCGTAACTTCGGGCACGTTCGATTTGGTTTTTTGTGTCACAATCTGTGCCATGTTGTTGACGGGTGATGCCGAGCATGAATGCGGCGGAACAGGTAACCAGTTTTGAAGTGGCCAATAAGCTGGCGGCGATCGCGGCTCTGTTTAAAAGTAAGTTTCCGGCGGCGCGGGTAGATCTCAAGCCCTGGTGCGACTCTCCGGAATCCCAACGGTTTCTCGATCCGGAGTCCTTTGATTTAGGTTTGCACTTTCCGGGTGTGAGTCGGCTCCTGCGGGCCCGAAGTATTTTGTTGCAGATTCGCTGCCACACCGATCCAGTGCTGCTCGAACGACGGGCGATCGGCATTGAGGCATCGGGCCACAGCTACCGCGGCCAGTGCTGGCGATTTTCTACGATTGAGTGCTGGCAGTTTGATGGGGAGCAGCCCCCCATGCCGGAGGGAGCGGAGGAGCTACGGCAGTTTTTCCGGCAAATTTTGGAAGTATTTTCCTAGATTGGTGGTTGGGGCGGGTGCTGAATCCCCGACCATTGAATGGCGGGCGCTTTGGCGGGAGGGGTGCTGGATTCGAGACAGACCCGGCGATAGGAAAAAAAGCGCTCCGGCTCACGCAGGGTGCAATGGGGGGCGGTGGCGATTTGATGCTTGCCAATCCCCCATTCCTGGAGCTGCTGGTGTTGCACTTGGCGCAGGTCGAGGCGCACCCGTTCAGGGTCAGGATCCACCAGGATCCCGACGGTGTGCTCGATGGTGGCAAGAACGGCTTCGGCGACGGAGGTTTTGACTTGATAGACCATGCCAGAAATGGCGGGGCCAAGGGCGATCATCAAGTGCTCGGGCTGGGAACCCGTGGCGCAAAGGTGGGTAAGGGTCTGGGGAATAATATTGGCAGCGGTGCCGCGCCAGCCAGCATGGATCGCGGCCACCCGTCCCGACTGGCGATCGCCAATTAGGATGGGGACGCAATCGGCGCTGCAGATCCAAGTGGAGGCAAGGGGTTCGTCGGTGAAGAGGGCATCAGCCTCAGGGAGCGGGTCCCGGGGTTGGGTATCCCAAAGCCTGTCGCCATGGACTTGTTTAACGCTGTAGGCGGTGCCAGCGCCAAAATATTGGCGGTGGAGTTGCTCGGGGACTTGGGGGGCTTGGGCACGGGTAAAGAAGCCGTGGGAAAAGCCGTCTAGTAGGGAGCAGGTAAGGACGTGGTCATGCCAGTACCATTGCGCGTTCATGGGTTAGCCAGATGGATTGAGTAGAAATGGAGCGTTAACGGTGCAACCTAGGAACGGCGATTATCGGGGTGAATTGGGGAATCCATAGGATTTATTTAAGCATCAAGGCGGCGATTGAAATATCCGCGATAGATCGGGGAGCCATTGTGTAGCGTCCAGCGCTCGCGCTCCGTGGGGATATGTTGGGGGTAGAGGTCATCGGGGGCAAATTGTCCGGAACCAGCGAGGTTGAGGAACCGCCCATCGGCATCGAAGCATCGGATCATGGCGATCGCCACGGGCTTGACATCCGATTGCAGCCGCACTTCACCGCCGGGGATCAGCAACTGGGCTAAGGTAGCCACCAACTCGGGCTGAACGGTGCGGCGCTTTTGTTGGCGACGCTTAAACCACGGGTCGGGGAACTGAATTGTAACTTGGTGAATAGATCGGGGGGGCAACAGTCCGGGCAGGGTAGGGTTGACATTACAAAAGAGGTAGTGCAAATTGGGCAGCCCCAGGATGTCACGGGCAGTGTTGGCGGACTGCACTAGGGGCTCGCGAATCTCAAGACCTAGAAAGTTGCGATCGCCATGGCGTTGGGCCATCTGCAGGAGGTACTCTCCCCGCCCACAACCAATGTCAAGACTCAGGGGCAATTTCCAGTCACCATAGATTCGAGTCCAGTCAGGGGGTGGGGTGGGCTGTTGGTATTGGATTCCAAGGGGATTGACATGCTCTCGCACCCGCACCCGGCGAATGGGGCTAGGGAGCACCGGGGCATCGGGAAGCGAATCAAACACGGAGGTCACTGGAGTTGGTGCAGGGTGGCGATAAAACTGGGGTAGGAGATGGCAATGCACTCCGCGCCGTGGAGGGTGATGGGCTGTTGCACTCCGAGGGCGGCGATCGCCAAACTCATGGCAATGCGATGATCCCCATAGCTCTCAAGATCGGTGCCCCGCAGTTGCCCCCCGCCGTGGATATCCATGCCATCGGGCTGTTCGGTGACCTCTGCGCCCATGGCGGCGAGGGCATTAACCATAGCGGTAATGCGATCACATTCCTTGACCCGCAGCTCTGCCGCGTCGCGAATTCGGGTAAAACCCCGGGCATAGGCAGCGGCGATCGCCAGAATCGGCAATTCATCGATCAGTCGGGGAATGATCGCACCCGTAATATCGGTACCTCGGAGTGTGGCCGTACGGACCCGCAAATCGGCCACGGGTTCGCCCGTGATCAGCCGCTCCTGCACTATGGTGATGTCCGCACCCATAGACTGTAAGATTTCCAGTACCCCTGTCCGAGTGGGGTTAATACCGACATTCTCAATCACCAGATCGGAATCGGGTATGATGCTGGCGGCCACTAACCAGAACGCCGCCGAGCTAATATCCCCAGGCACCGTGATCTCTTGCCCGTGGAGGGAACGCCCACCGCGCACGGTCACGCTCAGATGGTCAGTGGTCACATCGGCCCCAAAGGCAGCCATCATCCGCTCGCTGTGATCCCGGGATTGTTCAGGCTCGGTGATCGTAACGGCTCCATCAATCGTCAGGGCGGCCAGCATTAAACAGGATTTTACCTGGGCCGAAGCCACGGGAGAGGCAAAGGTGATTGGTCGCAGCATTTGACCCCGCACCGCCAAGGGCGCATACCCCCCTGCCCGGCACCAGATCTCGGCTCCCATTTCTTGCAAGGGATGGATCACACGCTTCATGGGGCGCGATCGCAGCGACCCATCGCCGGTAATAGTAAAAAATCGCCGGGGTTGGGCGGCCAACAGACCCAACATTAGTCGGAGGGTGGTGCCCGAATTGCCAGCATTCAAGACATCAACCGGTTCCTGTAGTGCACCTAAGCCAATACCCTCCACCGTCACCAAGGAGTCATTAAGGGGGGAGATGGTGGCACCAAGGGCAGCAAAACAGGCAGCCGTACTGCGGGGATCTTCACCTAGCAACAATCCGCGAATGGTGGTGGTGCCCGTGGCGATCGCCCCCAACATCAGGGCACGGTGGGAGATGGATTTGTCGCCTGGCACCGTGATGCGGCCGCGCAGTCCTTGGGTTGCAGGGGAGAGGGTGAGGGCAGTCATGGGTCGGTGATCACCAATTGAAGGGCAGATTGGTTTGCTAGGCTACCAGATTGCAGCACCCCAAGACGAGTTGGAGCAATTTGAGCAACCTGTTGAAAGCGCTCTGTAAGCAGCTGTTGCCGCTGCTGCCGCAGGGTAGGGGGATCATTCTTGTCTCCGACAAGGGAAATAAACACAGTCAGCCGGGGATAGCGGGACAGGGTTTGCGCTAGGGTATCGACCAGCCGCTGCCCGGCGGGGGTAAGGGTCGCCTGTTTGGGCACAAAAGCAATCCCCTGCGGCTGACTGCTGAGGTGCTCGAGTGTCAGGGCTAGGGTGTCGATGGCGAGACGCTCCTGCAGGATCTGGGTCAGTACCCCTTGGGTGTCGGCGCTCAGGGGGCTGGGGCCAAGATGGGTCAGGATAATAGCCAGGGGGCGATCGCCCCAAAGGTTATGCGTCCTTCTACCATCTGATGCCCTCCTGGCAAGGGCAAGGAGCGGATCTGGCGGTCAAAGCGACTAAGCACTTCTGCCTGTTGCTCTGCCGCTGACTTGGGCTGCTCTGGGACAAAAAGATCTGCGGTGGGGCTGGTGAGATTTTGCGGGACGGTTGGGATCTCGATTAGGTCGAGACGTAAGCTGTCGCGGGATCGCCCCAGTGCTGCTGCTAGGGACGCGGCATATTTTTCCTGCTCGTCGAGACTCAAAGACTGCGTAGTGATCACCGTCAGCTCAACCACCAACTGCTCGCCTTGGAGGGTGGCATTCAAACGGTTGATCACACTGCGGGGCTGGCCATCACCGGAGCGGATCAAACGCTCCTGCCACAACTGGCGGGCCAGGCGCAGAGTTTCGCTTTGTTGCTGCTTTCGCCCCAGTTCTAGGCGCAAGCGCTCAAAGGAGGTTCCTAGGGGAATCAGTAACGCCCCAATAATGGCAGCCATTGCTAAAATTCGTCCCTGTGCACCCCCCACTCGCCGCAGACGCCGTCCCCAGGGGTAGCGATCAAAAAAACGTTGGCACCAGGCCGTTTCCTGATCGGTGGCATCCCAGATTTCCATCGCCGCCAACACCGCCGCTGTATCGAGATGGATCGACAGAAACACCAGCATGGAGGTAAAGGTGATGGCCACCAAGTTGGTGAGAAACAGTAACCCCCACCCCCCGCCGTTGCTAAGCCCACGGCGCTACTAAAAGTTACGGACAGTCCCAATCCATAGCCCACCACACATAGGGGTGGCATGAGGGCCACGGCGATCGCCACCCCCGGAATTGAGGTCACCACCCCGGTCATCGGACGACAGGTAGACAGGGTGCCAATAGCTCCCGACACCAGGGCTACCACCAAGTCCAAAATATTCGGCTGGGTGCGGCTGGCAATTTCTGGGGTTAGTTCACGAAAGGGCAGCAGGGCAGAAGACACCATAGAAAGGGCGATCGCCACTAAGCAACTTAGGGCCAAATTTGCCACCGCCCGGACGATCAAAATCAAATTCCCCGCCGCCAGTCCCATGCCGAGGGACAGAATGGGCCCCATGAGCGGGGAGATGAGCATGGCACCAATGATTACCGCCGGACTGTTGAGAATTAATCCCAAGGTGCCAATCCCCGCCGCTGCCAGTACCTGCATCCAATAGCTCAAATCACGCAGCGTGGCTGCCTCAGAGAGATCTCGATACACCTCAAACTTGCGTTGGTGCCCTACACCTAAACATTCGGCCAGCCGTTCACGGTTAAACCTGCCTAGGAGTTTGGGTTGGGGGGAAGGGTTCGGTGGGATCATAGGGAGCCTACGGGGAGCGTTAGGGACGAGGTGGCGGAAACTGCTGTAGGAGTTGCTGCACCCGCCCAATGCCCTCAGCGTTATTGCGTTGCCTAAAAAGCACCGCTGCCCGCTCTAGGCTCTGGCGAGCCTCCGCCCAGCGCTGCTGCTGCCGGAGGGCATCTCCTAGGGCCAAATGGGCGTCGGCATCGTTGGGGTCAATGCTCAGAATCTGGCGGAAGGAAACGATCGCCCCGGCAAGGGAATTTTGCTCTAGATATAGGCGGGCAATCAGCCAGTGCACTTGGGAATCATCCCGGCGGACTGCCGCCGCCCTCCGGTAGGCAGAGATAGCCTCACTGAAGTTTCCCTGTTGCTGCAAAATTTCGCCGATACCCTGGTTGGCCTCCGCATGGCGAGGGTTGAGGCTTACGGCCCGCTGATACTTTTCTAGGGCTTCATCGGTTTTGCCTTCCGCGGCAAGGGCACTGGCGATCGCAAACCAAACATCGGCATTGAGGGGTGCAATCCGGTCTGCCTTCAGTAGCACTTCCGAAGCCTCACGCAACTTGTCCTGTTGTTGCAAAACATAACTGAGGTGCAAATAGGCCCGCACATCCCGGGGGGCGATACCCATAATCTGGCGGTAGACCCGCTGGGCTTGGGGAATTCTTTCCGCCTTGGTCAGGGCGTAGGCCAAGCCATAGTAAGCATCCAGGTTTCTTCGATCCAACTGAATCGCCCGCTCATAACTCTGAATCGCTAGGGGGAACTGCTGCAACTTCGCCGCCGTAAATCCCCGGGCCATGTGGGCCCGCACATTCCGCCCATCGAGGCTCAGGGCCTGCTCAAAATGGCGCAATGCTTCCCCATAGCTTTCCTGCTGGGTTAGCAAAAAACCTAGACTCACCAAGAGACTGGCATTTTTTGGCTCCAAGGTCACCGCTTGACGGTAGGCCGCGATCGCCCCTGCCAGATCATTATTTTGCCAGCGTTCCCGTCCCTGGCGAATAAGATCGCTGACCTGCGATCGGGGCAACCGTTGAGCCCCAACCCCACCCGGCAATAGTAGGGTGCCCAGCAGTAAGCCCGCAATCGTAACCCTTCCTAAGCTTTTTAACCGCAGCACTTGGGTTCCAAACATAAAAAAGCCAGTGTATCATACAAAACCTCATGCCCCGCTGCAACCATGTTCTATGGGGCCAGCCCTAGGAACTACAGAATATCTTCCTGCCCTAGGAACCCAAACCCACCCCTACAATGGCGGCATTTCAATGCATATCAGGGTTTATGGTCGATACGTGGCAGAGCGGCTTTGCAATTGCGGTATTTGTCACTACGGTTTTTTTGCTGATGACCGAATGGCTCCACATGGCGATCATTGCCCTGCTTGGGGCCATGATATTGGTCTTTGCCAACATTATGAGCCTGCCGGAAGCAATCTCTTACATTGGCAACAGTCATGGCACCCTGGCCCTGTTCTTTGGCGTCATGGTCATGGTGCGCGCCTTTGAACCCACCCGCATCTTTGAATATCTGGCCACCCAGATGGTGATTTTGGCTGATGGACGGGGCGATCGCCTAGTCATTGGTGTTGCGTTGTTAACGACATTTTTTTCCGCTGTTTTGCCCAATGCCACTACGGTCGTCCTACTGGCCCCGTTGCTGCCGCCCCTATCCCTTGAGTTGGGAATTGACTTCGCCCCCCTGATCATCCTGATGGTTCTCACCGCCAACAGTGCTGGGCTGCTGACCCTGATTGGTGACCCGGTGACCTACATTTTGGGGGAATCCCTGCGGATTAATTTTTTAGACTATTTGCTGCGCTGCGGCTTTAGTGGTGTCCTGGCGGTGGGAATTGTCCTGATCACAGCGCCGTGGCTCTTCCGCAACACCTGGCAAATTCGGATGCCCAACCTTGAGAAATTACCCCTACCCCGCCTTAACCATCCCCGTATTTTGTTGGTTGGCGGTTTAATCACGCTCTTTGTGTTGGTTTTTTTTGTGATTGGCGAAAATCTCCCCTACCCCGTCTCGCCCGCCAGTGTTGCCCTCATGGGAGCCACCCTAGCACTGCTGCTTTCTCACCACAGCAAGGTCGATACGGTGCCGCATATTCTCAGCGATGTCGATTGGAGCACCCTAATCTTTTTTATGAGCTTTTTTGTAATTACCGGCAGTTTGGAGCGCACCGGGGTGATTACTAGTCTTTCTAATATCCTCGCTCAACTGCTCGGACAAAACATTCTTGCTGGCAGTGTGCTCCTGCTGTGGGTTTCCGGTTCTTTGTCGGCGCTAGTACCCAACATTCCTCTGATGGTCGCGATGGTGCCGCTGTTGCGGGACTATGCCGTGGCAGCCAACCTCATGACGGCTGCGGCACCCACAGTACCCGTGGCAGTGCTGCCCCTATTTTATGGGCTCCTCTATGGGGTGTCCCTGGGGGGAAATGGCAGCCTGATTGGGGCATCGGCAAATATCGTAGCCGCGGGGATTTCGGAGCAGCACGGAAGACGGATTAGCTTTAATACTTTTTTGCGGTACGGCTTGCCGCTGACGATACTCCAGTTGGTGGCAACCTCCATTTACCTGCTTTTTCAGTTCTGGCTGAGCCAGACCCCAACATAGACCTTGACCTTGCTTCAGCAAGCACCGGTTGCTTTGGGGTGGGAGGTGTACCGGTGCACTAATGATTCCAAGGGTATCGGCTCACCGCTGGGCAAAGGCGGCGGGATCTTGGTCACGGCGGTGCTGGGTGGGGATGGGTACGCCTTGGTGCTCTCTTTGTCAAAGCCGCCGAATATTCCAGGGATAGGGAATCGCGGGGCAACCTAAAAAAGCTCGAAGGGGAGGGTGAAATGTTTGACCTCAAAGCTCAACGCAACCAAACGCAACCCCAGCGCCAACAGTGCCGCAGCAGAGAAACGACCTAACTCACGCCGCGGGGGTCGGAAGCCTTGACTACTTTTTTCCGGCGGATGGTCAGCCACCCCAGACCCCCTAGGGCAACTAAACTTAAACCGCCATCAAAGGCAAAGGGAACAACCCGGATCCTAAGACCGAGGCGGTTAGAGTTACTAGAGTAGGATGTGCCGTTATCATTGCTAAAAGCACCTCCGAAGGGAGTCACACCAATATCCGAGGAATAAGACTTACTATCCACAGCGGAAGAGAATCCCCCCGCTGTGGCATCCAGCAGCAACCAGTAGCGGGTGCTGGCTCTAAAGGTGAACGGTGTGGTTGGGTCGGGGGTGAAGGCGAATATGGCACTACCATTGGAGTTCGAAGGGGGATTGGTGAAGATTAGGCTTTGCACTGTCGCGCCGTTGGGATTGGTGCTGGTGAGGGCAGTATCTTCAAACAATTGGAGTAGAGCTACATCTCCGACTGCGGTGTTGTAAGACTGTAGCCGCAGGTCAATCCCTTCAAGAACGTAGTCGCTGCCTACGGGCAAGTCGAACCCGACGGCGAATTATCGAAGAGTACTATTGATTGTGACAAAAGCACCAGTATCATTTGGGCCTGGATCTAGGTTGGTAAGCAGGTTTAGGGCGCGGGCGGGGGAAGACAGAGCAAGGATGCTCATGACGGCACAGGCAAAACATGGAGCGCGCTTCATTGCTTTGTGGTGAAAATGTTTGATTTTGTAACAAATATAGCAGTCAGAGTGGGCTCACCGCTGGGCAAAGGCGGCGGGATCTTGGTCACGGCGGTGCTGGGTGGGGATGGGTACGCCTTGGCGATCGCCCACCAAAGCCGCCGTATATTCCAGGGATGCCCGCAGACGTTTCGCGGCATAGATCGACATATCCCTAGGCACGCTAATGCGATCACGCAGGTAGCGCAACGCTAGATCGCCATCGGTTGGCGGCGGGCAGGGTTCCCCGGTGATCAGATGGGTAAGGGCACAGCGCAACGACTGATCCATCACTTGGCGATGGGGATTCACATCCAGGATATGGTGCCGGTGTTTCAGCACCCGATAAAGGGCTTCCCGGCGAGTGGTTTCCGGCTCGTCGTAGTTAACATCGGGCAGCCCCAGCCATGGGCCGCGGTCTACCTGCCGCTGGCAGGTCAGCGCCTCCGGTGTGCCATTGCTCCAACAGCCACCCATTTGGGGGGGAAGGTCGTGGGCATGGGTATGGAAATCGCTCTGGGTGCCGCGATAGGTGGGGCGGCTCTCTAGGGCATCAAACCAAGCGGCGAGGCGGGGGTGGTGCTGCCGCAACGAGTAGCCCTTGTAATAGAACAAACTGGCGTTCATCCGCTCCACATAGGGTGTGAAGATAATATCGACTGTGCCAAAGGGTTCCAGGAAAAAGGGGCCCGGCGTTTGGGACAGGGCCGACTCCACCTGCTGGGCCGTGGCGATAAAATTTTGCTGCCGCTGGCGGTCTTCTTGGGGCGATCGCGCTGGGCGGCAGAGCCATTCACACCAGTCCCGAAACAAAGCCCGCTCCAGTTGCCGCAGGGGGATCACCGCCCGATCATTCAACCCATGGGATAGCGGCCCAAAGGCATCTTCAAGTACCTGCAAAATGCGATCGCTCTCGGTAAAGACGCGCCCGCTGAGCTCCAGCGCGGGCAGCATTCCCGACGGCACCTTTTGGCGATACCACGGTTCTTTTTCGCCGTAGCAGAACATGGTGACTTTGCGAATGCGGTAGGGAATTTGCTTTTCTTCGAGCCACAGCCATACCTTTTGGCAGTAGGGGCACCAGGCATGGTGGTCGCGGAACAGCGTCACCTGCACATCGGACTCCGCGGCTCCAAACAGGCGCAGGGTGGCTTGGGAATTTGTCGGGCCATGGATCGGATCGGGATGCCAATCGGTGCGGGCTTCTAGCTCATTCCAGTTGAGGGCAGTGGTCATGGGGCACAGCTTGAGGGAAGTACTCTGATCTTAGCCTCTTTGGGGCTTGGCACCTGAAACCCTCACCCCTAGACACTTTTGGGTGGAGGATGCCGGGAGTTGAGAGTTTGTTTTTTACTAGACCCCTTGCCTGAACACCTACAGCCCCTCACCCCCAGCCCCTCTCCTGGGGTGGGAGAGGAGAATCGGTTCCCAAGACACCACATCCGATCGCCCCCCAAGGTAATCGCTGGTAGTGCCCTAGGGCAGGCGATCGCCCGTTCCCAAACCCAGTAGGTATAACAAACTCATTCGGGTAGCTACGCCATGCTCAACTTGTTTTCAATCAAACTTAGGCGGGGGTCGTCCATGAGGTCGGAGCTGAGTTCTACCCCCCGATTCACCGGCCCAGGATGGAGCACTTGCACTGTTGGCGCGCACAATTTGAGGCGATCGCGGGTGATGCCATAGCGGCGGTGGTATTCCTGGAGGCTGGGGATCAGAAACTGTCCCATCCGCTCCGTTTGCAGGCGCAGGGTCATGACAAAATCGGCATCGGCGATCGCGGGTTCTAGCTCATGGTGCAACATCGCGCCGTAGGTGCCAAACTCCGGTGGCAGCGAGGGGTCGGGGGGGCCGCCAAATGAACCCATTGCCCATT